>DATIPA010000240.1:0-43586 GCA_035472475.1 Xanthobacteraceae bacterium
GGACTGAAGACGGCTTAACGGCGTTCGCCGGCCGTTCACCGCGCGATTTTGCACCCCCATCCCGCCTCCGCGGCCGCTTGTGCTCGGCCGGGCAAGCCTTCATAGATCACGCCGCAAAATGCGTAGCGGCCGCTTGGCCGGTTCATCAGGGAGGTTTGCGTGGGATCGAATGTTACGTTGACCGCGTCGGACGGATTCAAGCTCGGCGCCTACCGGGCCGAACCGCAAGGCAAGCCGAAGGGTGGTCTGGTCGTCATCCAGGAGATCTTCGGGGTCAACCACCACATCAAGGCGGTGTGCGACCGTTTCGCGGCGCAAGGCTACCTCGCGGTCGCGCCCGCGCTGTTCGACCGCTACACGCCTAATTTCGAGACCGGATATTCGCCGGCCGAGATCGAGCACGCCCGTCAGTACATCGGCAAGCTCGACTTCGGCAAAGTGCTTGCGGACACGCAGGCTGCGATCGACAGCGCGAAATCGGCCGGCAAGGTCGGCATCGTCGGCTACTGCCTTGGCGGTTCGGTCGCGTTCATGGCCGCCTGCAAGCTCGGCGGACTGTCCTGCGCGATCGGTTATTACGGCGGCATGATCGCGAAGAATGCCGACGAAAAGCCCAAGGTGCCGACGATGCTGCATTTCGGCGAGACCGATCATTCGATCCCGATGTCGGACGTCGAAATCGTCAAGCAAAAGCGTCCGGACGTGGAAACCTATGTCTACCCGGCGGGCCACGGCTTCAGTTGCGATGAGCGGCCGAGTTTCCACGAGCCGAGCCACAAGCAGGCGCTCGATCGCACGCTGGCATGGCTGAAGAAATACGTGGGCTGAGACCGATCGGGTAATCGGTGGACCGCGCGGAGCCCAATCATTCCTTATCTCGGGAGGGTCCGAGCCGATCGGCCGGCGCAAGGCCTAGTGTCGCCATCACGATCGTCAGGAGCAGACCGATCAGCCACGCCAGCCGCGACGTGTCCTTGTAGCTCTCGATATCGAGATAGACTTCGGTCGCGGCGAGCACGCCGATAACAACCACGGTGCCGAGCAGTTTCTGCTTGGTCGCCGAGAAATCCACCTCCGTCATCCAGACCGGCCATTCCGGGTGCTGGGCGCGATCGAGCTTGCGTACGAAGTTCGAGTAGCTCGAAAAGATGATGATCAGGAGCAAGTTCGCGGTTAGCGCGAAGTCTGCGAGCGTGAGCACGCCCACGATCACGTCGGAGCCGCGCGCCGACGGCAGCGCGACAATCACTTCCCACAGGTGAACCGCGAACTTGCAGACCAGAACGCCGAGGCCGACCACGAGCCCGAGCAGGATAGGCACTACCAGCCAGCGGCTGAACGAAATCACGCTTTCGATCAACCGCTGGATCGACGTCATCACTGCCACCGGCAAGGCCTAGGGGATCAGTGCGCCGCAGCCCCTGTTCCGATCGGACAAGCGACGCCGACGCCGCCAAGCCCGCAATAGCCCATCGGGTTCTTGGCGAGGTACTGCTGGTGATAGTCCTCGGCAAAATAAAATTCCGGGGCGTCGAGAACCTCGGTCGTAATCGCGCCGTAACCCTTGGCCTTGAGCGCCTTCTCGAAGGCGGCTTTTGACGCTTCAGCCGCTTTGCGTTGTTCCGGCGTGTAGACATAGATGCCGGATCGATACTGTGTGCCGACGTCATTGCCCTGGCGCATGCCCTGCGTCGGGTCGTGATTTTCCCAGAACGTCTTCAGCAACTGCTCATAGGAAATTTTCGCGGGATCGTAGACGACGAGCACGACTTCGTTATGCCCGGTCCTGCCGGTGCAAACTTCCTCGTAGGTCGGATTTGGGGTCTGTCCGGCTGCATAACCTACGGCCGTTGCGTAGACGCCGTCACCGAGCTCCCAGAACTTGCGCTCGGCCCCCCTGAAGCAGCCCATGCCGAACAGGGCGGTTGCAAGGCCGCTCGGGTAGGGCCCCTTGAGCGGATGGCCGTTGACGAAATGATGGGAAGCGGTCTGCAGCGCGCGTGGCCGACCTGGCAGTGCTTTGCCCGGCGCAGGCATTTCCAGCGATTTCTTGAACAAGAACATCGTCGATCTCCCTTAGGGCCGTCGCCTATATAAGCACGAACTTGAACGTTCGCACGGCTCACTTGGCGAGCGTCTCAGCCGAGTTCGCTCGGAGCCCGGCTCCTCGGTTTAATCGCGGGCGTATCCGATCAGCGGCTTCTTCTTGCGACCAAGCAGGATCAGGAGCCCCCCAATGATGCCGAACACCAGCCAGACCGGCTGTTCCAGCACCGTCATGATGACCGGATTCCACAACCACGGTGAGACGTGATGCTCCACCGCCGGCTGTAGCATCGAGAGGCTGTTCTGGTGAATGTTGGACCAGAGTTGATCGACCCTCACGCTGTTGAGCGCGCCGTTCGCGACCCAGCCAGCGCCGTCGTAAACAAGGAAAATAAAGGCCGCCGCGAGGATCCAGAGGCCGAGGAACCGGAGCAGGAAGCGGATCATGAGTGTGTCACTTCGATGTGAACATTGGACTTAATACCCGCCGCGCGGTGACGCAACCGGGGGTGAGGCGCTCGGTTGGCGGCCACGCCACACCGGCCGCCGGTCGGAGAAAACCCGTGACCGCCGTCCGCGAAAAATGCTCTAACCTCGCGTTTCGCCGTGTGGGCAGGATAGGGAATTGAAATGTCCGTTAGATCCGGGGGCCGCGGCAAGCGCCCGACTTTCACCGACCTGGAAGCCCTGCAGTTTCATAGCCAAGGGCGCCCGGGCAAGCTGGAGGTCGTGGCGACGAAACCAATGGCGACCCAGCGCGACCTCTCGCTCGCTTATTCGCCCGGCGTTGCCATCCCGGTGCTTGCCATCGCCGACGATGAAAGCCGCGCATATGACTACACGACTAAAGGCAACTTCGTGGCCGTCATCACCAACGGTACGGCCATTCTTGGGCTCGGCAATCGCGGCGCGCTGGCGGCCAAGCCGGTGATGGAAGGCAAATCGGTTCTGTTCAAGCGCTTTGCCGACGTGGATTCGATCGATCTCGAAGTATCGACCGAGGACCCCGACGAGTTCATCAACTGCATTAGGTTTCTCGGCAAAAGCTGGGGGGGCATCAACCTCGAGGACATCAAGGCGCCCGAGTGCTTCATCATCGAGCAGAAGCTGCGCGAGTTACTCGATATCCCGGTGTTTCACGACGATCAGCACGGCACCGCGATCATCGCAGCAGCCGGTCTTCTCAACGCGCTCGACCTCACCGGACGCACGGTGGCGAGCACCCGACTGGTGTGCAATGGCGCCGGCGCAGCCGGCATTGCGTGCCTGGAGCTCTTGCGCGCGATTGGGTTTCGGCCGGAAAACCTGATCCTGTGTGACACCAAGGGCGTGATCTTTGAGGGCCGCACGGAAGGCATGAACCAGTGGAAGTCAGGCTTTGCGATTAAGACCAAGGCGCGCTCGCTTGCGGACGCGCTGGCCGGTGCCGACGTGTTTTTCGGCCTGTCGGTCAAGGGAGCAGTGACGCAGGACATGGTGAAATCCATGGCGGCGAAGCCGATCATCTTCGCCATGGCCAATCCCGATCCGGAAATCACCGTTGAGGAGGTCGCGGCCGTGCGCGAGGACGCCATCATGGCGACTGGCCGCTCGGATTACCCGAACCAGATCAATAATGTGCTTGGCTTTCCCTATATTTTTCGCGGCGCGCTCGACGTGCGGGCGACCACCATCAACATGGAGATGAAGATCGCCGCCGCCCGCGCGCTCGCCGACCTTGCCCGCGAGGATGTGCCCGACGAAGTCGCGGCTGCCTATGGGGCGCGACCGAAGTTCGGCCCGGACTACATCATTCCAGTCCCGTTCGATCCGCGACTGATCTCATCGGTGCCGCCGGCGGTCGCGAAAGCCGCGATGGACACCGGCGTTGCCCGCAGACCGATTGTCGACATGGGCGAATATCGCCATCAGCTGCGGTCGCGCCGCGATCCGATTGCCGGCGTGCTCGCGCGCATATTCGAGCGTCTGCGCCGCCAGCCCAAGCGCGTCGTGTTCGCGGAGGGTGAGGAGGAACAGGTCATCCGCGCGGCGTCGAGCTTCGTTCAGCAGGGACTCGGCACCGCGCTGCTGGTCGGCCGCGAAGAGCGGGTGCATCAGACCGCCAAGGAGGCGGGGTTCGAGATCTCGGAGGGGATCGAGATCGTCAACGCCCGCCTGTCGCGGCGTAATGCGTCCTATGCGGCGTATCTCTACGAGCGTTTGCAACGTCGTGGGTTCTTGCAACGCGACTGTCAGCGACTGGTCAACCAGGACCGCAATCATTTCGCCGCCTGCATGGTCGCGCTCGGCGATGCGGACGCCATGGTGACAGGTGTAACCCGCAATTTCTCGGTCGCGCTCGAAGACGTCCGGCGCTGTATCGACCCCAAGCCCGGGCACCGGGTGATGGGCGTATCGCTGGTGCTGGCGCGTGGCCGCACGGTGCTCGTTGCCGACACCGCGGTAACCGAGATGCCAGAGGCCACCGATATTGCCGAGATCGCGACCGAGGCCGCGGGCGTCGCACGCAAGCTCGGCTATGAACCGCGGCTTGCCCTGCTGGCGTTCTCTACGTTCGGCCACCCGCCGGGAGAACGCTCCGCGCGGGTGCAGGAAGCAGTTCAAATTCTGGACCGCAGCCGCGTCGACTTTGAATACGACGGCGAGATGGCAGCCGATGTGGCGCTCAACCCGGACCTGATGGCGGCGTACCCGTTTTGCCGCCTATCGGGGCCGGCCAACGTCCTGATCATGCCGGCATTCCACTCCGCTGCCATCTCAACCAAAATGCTGCAGGAACTCGGGGGTGCCCATGTGATCGGTCCGTTGCTGGTCGGCCTTGACCGGTCGGTACAGATTGTCAGCCTGTCCGCCAAGGACACTGATCTCGTCAACATGGCGGCGCTCGCCGGCTATAACGTCAGCGGTTGACGCCGCCGCCGCTGGCCGATAAGACCCGGGCCAAAGCGGCGGGGGTGATCTCCGCCGTATGCGTTTTTATCGTCGGGATGGCCGCAATCGCGGTCCCGAGCACAGGATGACCCAATGGCCAACACCAAATCGGCACGCAAAGCCACGCGCAAGATCGCTCGCCGCACCGCTGTCAATAAATCGCGCCGGTCGCAAATGCGAACAGCGGTACGTGACGTCGAGGCGGCCATTGCGTCCGGCGATAAGAAAAGCGCGCTCGCGGCGCTCAAGGCAGCCGAGCCGCAGCTGGTGCGCGCTGCGCGCAAGGGCGTCCTTCACAAGAAGACAGCGAGCCGAAAGATCTCGCGCCTGACCAAGCAGCTCGCAAAACTCCCGTAGTGACCGGCGATTTGATTAACGTGCGGATTTCGCGCTTCAAAGCGACGGCGCGTGCACGCCACCGTCATTAGCGTTTGAATTTCTTTGCTGCGCCGCAGCGCGCCGTCGAGCGGTGCTCGCGAGTGACGATTTGATTTTTGACAGTCGTTGCTTGGCACGTGCCCGGCGACCGTAACGTGACCACGCTCAGGTGGTCGTGCCGCGCGTTTCAGTTTCTTACAGAGCGTGATCGTTCAAGTTGGTCGCGCGGGTTACCTTGGAAATTTGCGCAGAGAAAATTTCGAAAGAAGAGAAACTTAGACTTAACGCGCACAAGTGGACTTTAAAAAACTGTCACGCACGCGTTCTGGCCGACGCTTTTCAAGTTTTTCTCGATTCCGCACGCGACAATTTTGTAACACGAGGGGCTTTGCCGAATCTTATCGCGAATTCATTAAGTTGATACGTGGCGCATTAACCGCGAACGCGCGCACGCAAGCGCAAGCGTGCGCGGTTTGTGACATGCGGTTCATGAAATTCGTTGAAGCCGTCGATCCGTTATGTATCATCGCCCTCCGTCGTCGGGCCACCGGCGGCACCTCAGTCAACGCTAGAAGAAACTTTTCGTTCATCTGCGGATGACGGCGGAGTGGCTTTGTCTCACGACATGCTCCGTTGGGTACATCCGAAGCAAGGAGCTCGGTTCGAGACGACCCAAGGCCCCCGTTGGTGCGAATAAGAGGATGCGCCAGACGAAGCCGAGGGTTTGGGGTCTTGCTGTTTTGCTAGCCGGAACAAGAACAGGGTACCTCAAGCGGAGGGCGACATGACGTTGCGGGTGTGGCTAGGATCGAAGCTCGAATGCAGTGTCTCGGACAGACTCAATACCGATTGCGCCCAGGCAGGTTCGGAGCGCGCCGATCGCTCCATCCACAGCAGCATGGTCAAGCTGATGGAGCCCGCTCCGCCGGGATGACACCGGCGGCACGCTCGTAGAGCGCGCTTTCGCCTTCTTTCCCCATCTTCGGCGCGAATGTTGCGCCACCCGATCCCAATCTGCGGCGCCAGTGCGTGCCGCGGTCCCCCGTCCGAGGCAGCTTCATTAACATTCGATTGGAATGGCCGTGATCGACCCCTCTCTCGCCTATCACCGCGACACCGCCGCCTCCGCGGTGTCCCTTCCGATGCAAGCGCGCGCGCGCCCACTGACGAACTCTCCCGTATCGAGCCTGGATCAGGAACGCTGGAAGCGCGTCAAGGAGCGGCTGCGTGCGGAGGTGGGCGAGGATATTTTCTCCAGCTGGTTTGCACGCATGGAACTCGAGGGCGCGGCCGGTGACACCGTGCGCTTCTCGGTTCCGACGAAATTCCTCAAAAGCTGGATTCAATCCCATTACGTCGAGCGCGTGCTGGCTTGCTGGCAGGCCGAGGACCCGATCGTTTGCAAAATCGATTTGTCCGTGCGCTCCGCCGTTATCCGACAGGTGGCGCCCACGGGACTCTCGGAACCAGCGTGCGCGCAGCGACCTGCCGGCGAACTGCCGGAACTCCGCAGCCCGGGACCCGCCTTGGCGGCGCATGACGCCTTGGGCGGATCGCCTTTGGACCCGCGCCTGAATTTCGATACGTTTGTTATCGGCCGCTCCAACACGCTCGCTCATGCGGCGGCTCGCCAAGTCGCGACCGGACATCGCGGCGATCCGGTGATGTTCAACCCACTCTACATCCACGCCGGCGTCGGGCTCGGCAAAACCCACCTCTTGCAGGCGATCACCTGGACCGGCAACGCATCAAGCGACCGAAAGGTGCTCTACCTAACCGCCGAACGCTTCATCTATATCTTCGTGTCGGCACTGCGAAGCCACAATGCGCTCGCGCTCAAGGACACGTTGCGAGGCATCGATGTCCTGGTCATCGACGACCTTCAATTCCTGCAAGGCAAACAGACCCACGCCGAGTTCTCGCACACGCTCAACTCGCTGATCGACGCCGGCCGTCAGGTTGTGATTGCCGCCGACCATCCGCCGACCGAAATCGAGACCCTGGACGAGCGCGTACGCTCGCGGCTTGCGGGCGGGCTGGTGGTCGAGATGGGATCGCTCGGGGAAGAGCTACGGCACGAGATTCTTAACGCCCGGGTCAACGCCGCGCGCCAACATCATCCCGATTTCGACGTACCACCCATGGTGCTCAGCTATATCGCGAAGTCGGCCACGCACAACGGGCGTGACCTCGAGGGCGCGCTCAATCGCCTGCTTGCGTGCAGCAAGCTGACCGGCCAACCGATCACCATGGAACTCGCCGAGCGCGAGATGCGCGATCTGGTCCGACCGGGCGATCAGAAGCGGGTCAAAATCGAAGACATCCAGCGGATCGTGTCGCGTCATTACAATGTCAGTCGCGGCGACCTGTTGTCGGCGCGGCGAACCGCCAACGTGGTTCGTCCGCGGCAGGTTGCCATGTATCTCGCCAAGACCATGACCTTGCGCTCGTTACCTGAAATCGGACGCCGGTTTGGCGGCCGCGACCATACCACCGTGCTGCACGCCGTCCGCAAGATTGAGCATTTGGTTGGCAGCGACCAGACGTTGGCCGAGGAAGTCGAGTCGCTCAAGCGCCAGCTGCAGCAGGACTAGTCGGCCGCAAGCTCTCGCTTCCGCCCCCGGGAACCGGCTTGTTCGGCCGCCCGTGCGGCGGGGCCGCGAACTTCTGGAAAAGCACAAGGCAGCAAGCCCCTGCCCTTGCCTATTCGGCGCGGGCGCGTCAATTTCGGCGGGGCTGTGCGGCCGATTCACCCGACGCTTCGCCGGCGACGGCGCGAGATCGTCGGGGGCTTGGTGCCAGCTTCGGTTTGACGTGTGATCCGGGCCGCTTCCCACGCGGCGTCATCCCCGGTGGCCTGACCCCGACATTTGGCAAGCCAGGTGTCGGGACAAGTCAGCCCACCAGAATATTTTGACCTTGTGGGGCGACGTTCCGATGAGATGCGAAGCATCTCTTCGGGTCGCACCAGATGGGCGGCGCGGGTTCCAATTAAGGTGGCGGGCTTCACATGAAGGTGACTGT
Organism: Xanthobacteraceae bacterium; assembly: GCA_035472475.1. Classification (GTDB taxonomy): domain Bacteria; phylum Pseudomonadota; class Alphaproteobacteria; order Rhizobiales; family Xanthobacteraceae; genus JAFAXD01. The sequence goes on from DATIPA010000240.1 coordinate 8,380, forward strand.
CGAACGCGCCGATCTTCTCAGATCGCTCTCGCATGTGCATCGGGTCGTCGAACGGCGCAATACGATCCCGATTCTCGCCAATGTCCTGGTGCGTGCCGATCGCTCGCAACTCTCGTTCAAGGCCACCGATCTCGATCTCGAGGTGATCGAGGCGATCGCGGCCGAGGTCAGTCCGGGCGGGGTGACGACGGTGCCTGCGCACATGTTCTACGAAATCGTGCGCAAGCTTCCGGAAGGCGCCCAGATCGTCCTCGAGACCACGGGCGACCGGGCCACGATGTCGATCCGCGCCGGGCGCTCTCGGTTCACCCTGCAGACGCTGCCCGATAGCGACTTTCCCGACCTCGCGGCGGGCGACATGGCGCATCGGTTTGTGCTCGCCGCAGCCGATCTCAAGCGACTGATCAATAAGACCCAGTTCGCGATTTCGACCGAAGAGACGCGCTACTATCTCAACGGCATCTATTTGCACACCGCCGGAAGCGGGAAGAAGCTTTCGTTGCGTGCTGTCGCGACCGACGGCCACCGCCTCGCTCAGGTGGACCTCGCCGCGCCCGCCGGTGCCGACGGCATGCCGAGCGTTATCATCCCGCGCAAGACCGTGGGCGAGATCCAGCGGCTGATTGAGGACATCGATGGTGAAGTCGTGGTCGAGCTTTCGCAGGCAAAAATCCGCTTCACCGTCGGCTCGGTCGTGCTGACCTCGAAGCTGATCGACGGAACATTCCCGGATTATGCGCGGGTTATCCCCCACAACAACGACAAGCAGCTCGAGGTCGGGCGCAAGGAATTCGAGCAGGCGGTTGACCGCGTGTCCACGGTATCGAGCGAACGCGGCCGGGCGGTCAAGCTGTCGATTGCTGCGGGTAAGCTCGTCCTGTCGGTCACCAACCCGGACTCCGGCAGCGCGACCGAAGAGCTGGAAGTCGTCTACGAGGCGGATCCAATCGATATTGGCTTCAACGCACGCTACCTGTTGGATATCGCCGCCCAGATCGATGGAGACACGGCTGTCCTCAAGCTCGCCGATCCAGGCTCGCCGACGCTTATCGAGGACAAGGCAAACAAAGGCGCGCTGTACGTACTGATGCCGATGCGCGTTTGATATACTTTCTCGGAGTATTGGGTTCGCGACCGCATTGCGCCGGGCAAGTCGCGCCGTCGCGGAAGCGATCGCTCGCCCGTCTTTGGTTTTTGCTTGCGCGGGTTGATGCAGGAGCGCCCGGTGTCCCGATTCCGAAGTTCGCCATTCATTGCAACACGCGCGACGCGAACTTCGGAATCGAAAGGACACTAGCAAATCTATGATTCTAGTGCCCCTTTTGAACTCGAAGTTCGCAATTGGACATGCGGCATTGGCATGCGAACTTCGGGTTCGGGGCACTAGCGCTTCATCGCAATGACTGCCGCCGCTCGCATTCGCCGTCTGACGCTGACGAACTTTCGCAACTATCACGCTGCCACCGTTTCGATCGAGCATCACACGATTGTGCTGGTCGGCCCGAACGGCGCCGGCAAGACCAATATTCTCGAGGCGATCTCGTTTCTAACGCCGGGCCGCGGGCTGCGCCACGCAACCCTCGAGGACGTTGCCTTCAGTGAAGGCGACGGGACCTGGGCGGTGGCGGCTGAGGTCGAAGGCGCGCTCGGAATCGTGACACTGGGCACTGGAATCGACCCGCCCGCCGCTGAGACCAAGCAGACGTCGCGGCGGTCCCGCGTCGACCGCGAGCCGGTGTCATCCGTCAGCGCGTTTGCGAACTATCTGCGCGTGTTGTGGCTGGTGCCCTCGATGGACAGTCTGTTCAGCGGACCCGCGTCCGATCGCCGACGATTTCTCGACCGCCTAGTGCTGACGATCGATGCCGAGCACGGTGCGCGCGTCGGTGCGCTTGAACGCGCGCTTCGCTCCCGCAACCGCTTGCTCGAACAGCCGCGCCCGGATGAGCATTGGCTGGACGCAATCGAGCATGAGACTGCTGAACTTGCGGTTGCAGTAGCGGCCGCGCGCTCGCAAACGGTGGAACTGCTGACGGACGCGTTGACGACGCGGCACGACCCGATATTTCCGTCGGCGGAGATCGCGCTCGACGGCTGGATCGAGGCGCTGGTACGCACATACCCCGCCATCGAAATCGAGGATCGTTATCGCACGGTTCTGCGCAAGAACCGCGACCGCGATAAAGCCGCGGGCCGCACACTCGACGGAGTCCACGTCACAAACCTCGAAGTGACTTACACTGCCAAGGCGATTGCCGCACGCGACGCTTCAACCGGAGAGCAAAAGGCGCTGCTCATCGGTCTTGTCCTTGCCAATGCCGAACTGATTGCACGGCTTACTGGCTTTGCGCCGATATTGCTGCTCGACGAAGTGGTAGCGCACCTCGATCCCAGCCGGCGCGCAGCGTTGTTCGACGCACTGGGCCGCCTTGGGAGTCAAGTCTGGATGTCCGGGGCGGATCCCGTCGCTTTTGGTGATGTCGCCGCGCGTGCGCAGGTCATTGCAGTAGACGCCGGCAAGTTAAGCTCGCGCGCCGTGTGAGCATCGTCGCTCGATTTAGGCTGTTATAGCTGAGCGTGATGCCCAAACAGCGAGGATGATGCCGAAAGGTCAATCAATTGCGCGGTGCCGAGGGCCCTGGCGCGGGCACGGTAACCACACGGCGCGACAGTCGTTTTTTGCGCTTGCATTCAAGCCGGGGCCGCCTGATTGTAATTTTGTCGTGGCGTCTGATCGCCGGCGGGCGGGGGTTGCATGCTTTGTTCGCGAAATGCGGACATTCGTTTGGACGTGAATCGCATCTTTAGAGTGGCCGCCTTAGGCCACCCCGGTGGCTCGCGTGCCTAGGTTTTTCTCGCCTTCCCGCCCGAGGAATGGTCAGGGCGTTGCCGATGTTGTGCGGCGGGGAGAATTCGTGAGCGCGGGGACAGAGCGGGGGGGAGCGCAGCAATCGGGCGCTTCAAACCCATTCACGGCCGAGCAGCTCGATCAAATCGAGCGCATGATCGACAAAGCCGTCGCCGAGCGCACTGCCGATCTACAAGCGCGCGAGCAGGAGCTCCTCAATCAAAATCTTCTATTCAACGCGGCACTCACCAATATGTCCCAGGGCCTCGTGATGTTTGATGCCGAGGGACGGGTGATCATCTGCAATCAACGCTATCTCGATATGTACGGACACACCAACATACAGCCCGGCTGCACGTTGGCGGAGTTACTGCGCGAACGTGTGGAGACCGGCAGCTTTGCGGGCGATCCGGTGGCGTATGCGCAGGCAATTATTACGCGCGCAGCTGCCGCGAAGACTGAGACCCGTATCATAGAGGTCTCCGATGGGCGAACCATCGCAATTGCGAACCAGCCGATGCCGGCGGGCGGATGGGTCGCAACCCACGAAGACATCACGGCGCGGCGGCAGGCTGAGAAGCAAATTGCCTATCTGGCGCGTCACGACACGTTGACGGATCTGCCCAACCGCGCTCGCCTGCGCGAATGGTTGACGCATGCGCTGACCCAGTCTCATCGAGGGCGGCCGCTGGCCGTGCTTCATATCGACCTCGATCATTTCATGACCTTGAACGACTCGCTGGGCCATCCGATCGGCGATGAACTGTTGCGCGCGGTGGGCGAGCGCTTGCGCGCCAATGTCGGCGACAATGATCTTGTGGCGCGCATCGGCGGTGATGAATTTGCCGTTGCTCTGAGCGATACTGCCACTGCCAGCGAGGCCGCCGCCATTACGACCCGCATTTGCGACGCGATCCGGGTGCCGTACGAGATCGCGGGCCACACTCTTATGATTGATTCGAGCGTCGGGATTTCGCTGGCCCCGGACGACGGTAGCGATGCCGATGCCCTGATCAAGAATGCCGATCTCGCATTGTCGCGCGCCAAGTCCGAGGGCCGTGGCATCTATCGGTTCTTCGAGCCGGAGATGGACGCCCGGACGCAGGCGCGCCGCAAAATCGAATTGGCGCTGAAGAACGCTCTTCCGAGAGACGAGTTCGAGCTGTTCTATCAGCCGATCGTCAACCTCAAGACCAACCAGATCACGTCGTTTGAAGCGCTGCTGCGCTGGCACCACCCCGAGCGGGGGTTGATTTTGCCAACGGAATTCGTTCCGGTCGCCGAGGAGATCGGCTTGATCGCGCCGATCGGGGATTGGGTCATCTATCAGTCCTGCAAGGAAGCGGCGACCTGGCCAGAGCATCTCAAGGTGGCCATCAACCTCTCGCCCGCCCACCTGGCGCGATCGAACATCATCGCGCTGATCACGGGTGCGCTCGCCGCTGCCCGGCTACCAGCGAACCGCGTGGAACTCGAAGTGACCGAGGCCGTGCTGTTGCATGCCACGGAGAATACGCTTGCGACGCTGCACCAGCTGCGCGACATGGGCGTACGCATCGCCCTCGACGATTTTGGAACCGGCTATTCGTCGCTCAGCTATTTGCGCAGCTTCCCATTCGACAAGCTCAAGATCGATCGCAGCTTCATCAAGGACATCGGCGAGAACGAGGAGTCGGTCGCGATCATTGAAGCGATTGCAATGCTGGCCAAGGCGCTCAACGTCACAACCACGGCCGAAGGCGTCGAAACCGAGCAGCAGCTGCGCGAGATTCGTCGTCTCGGCTTCACCGAAATGCAGGGTTTTCTGTTCAGTCAGCCGCTACCGCGCGCCAAGGTGCAGCCCGTCAATTGGCCCATCTCGCCGATCTGATCAGGCCGTCGTTCAGGCTTGCGAATCGGTCCGCGAGGGCGCCGCAGCAATCACAGAATTTTAATTAATTATCAATGTGTTAAGGGCCTTCTTTTTGCCCTGTACGATACCTATATTTCGTGTCACACCGATTGTTCAAAATTTGCCGCAACTCGCACCGACTCGAGCGTCCATGGCCGAAGCCGCGCGTCAAAAACCCCAGCCGGAGCCGTCCGATTACGATTCCGGATCCATCAAGGTTCTCAAGGGCCTCGATGCCGTGCGCAAGCGGCCGGGCATGTATATCGGCGACACCGACGATGGCTCCGGCCTGCACCACATGGTGTACGAGGTCGTCGACAATGCAATCGACGAGGCGCTCGCCGGCTTCGCCAAGGAGGTCAGCGTCACCCTGAACCCGGACGGCTCGTGCACAGTGCGCGACGACGGCCGTGGTATCCCGGTGGACATCCACAAGGGGGAAGGGGTTTCGGCCGCTTAGGTCATCATGACCCAGCTGCATGCCGGCGGAAAATTTGACCAGAATTCCTACAAGGTATCGGGGGGCCTGCACGGCGTCGGGGTTTCGGTCGTTAACGCGTTATCGACTTCGCTCAAGCTCACGATCTGGCGCGACGGCCGGGAGTATTCGATGGAATTCCGCGACGGCGAAGCCGTGGCGCCGTTGGCAATCGTCGGCGACGCCGACAAGCGCGGGACCGAGGTCACTTTCCTGCCGTCACCCAGAACTTTCAGCATGCTCGAGTTCGACTGGGCGACCATCGAGCACCGGCTGCGCGAGCTTGCGTTCCTCAATTCCGGTGTGCGGATTGTGCTTTCCGACCAGCGTCACGCGGTCGAGAAGCGCGAGGAGATGCGCTACGAAGGTGGGGTAGAGGCCTTCGTAAAATATCTCGATCGCAACAAAAGCCCGCTGGTGCCAGCTCCGATTGTGATCCAGTCGGAGCGCGATGGCGTGTCGCTCGAGTGTGCCTTGTGGTGGAATGACGGTTATCACGAGGCGGTCTATTGCTTTACGAACAATATCCCGCAGCGCGACGGCGGCACTCATTTGGCCGGGTTTCGTGGGGCGTTGACGCGGCAAGTGACCGGTTATGCGGAGCAAAACAGTCCGGCCCGCAAAGACAAAGTGGCGCTGACGGGAGATGACTGCCGCGAGGGACTAACCGCGGTTTTGTCCGTGAAGGTTCCGGACCCGAAGTTCTCCTCGCAGACCAAGGACAAGCTCGTGTCGTCCGAGGTCCGGCCGGTGGTCGAAGGCATCATGAACGATGCCTTGCAGGCCTGGTTCGAGGAACATCCGTCGGAAGCGCGGGAAATCGTCGGCAAGGTGGTCGAGGCGGCGGCCGCGCGGGAAGCTGCACGCAAGGCGCGCGAATTGACCCGCCGCAAGGGCGCGCTGGATATTGCGTCCCTGCCCGGCAAGCTCGCCGACTGCCAGGAGCGCGACCCGGCCAAATCCGAGCTGTTTATTGTGGAAGGTGATTCCGCCGGCGGCTCCGCCAAGCAGGGCCGCAATCGCGAGTTTCAGGCGGTGTTGCCGCTGCGCGGCAAGATCCTCAATGTCGAACGCGCCCGCGTCGACAAGATGCTGTCGAGCCAGGAGATCGGCACTCTGATCACGGCGCTCGGGGCCGGCATCCGCGAGGATTTCAACCCGGACAAACTGCGCTATCACCGCATTATCATCATGACCGATGCCGACGTGGACGGCGCCCATATCCGCACGCTGCTGTTGACCTTCTTCTTTCGCCAGATGCCGGCGCTGATCGAGCGCGGATACCTCTACATCGCCCAGCCGCCGCTCTACAAAGTCACCCGCGGCAAGTCCGAGCAGTATCTCAAGGACGAACGCGCGCTTGAGGATTCCTTGATCGCGGGCGGGATTGAGGATGCGGTGTTCAAGCTGTTCAACAACAGCGAGCGCGCCGGCGCCGATCTGACCTCACTGGTCGAAGAGGCGCGCTCGATCCGCGGCATACTTGCCAATCTGCACTCGCGCTACAACCGCAAGGTTGTCGAACAGGCGGCGATCGCCGGCGTGCTCACCCCATCGGTATTCGATGATCCGGAGAAAGCGCAGGCGGCCGCAACCTACATCGTACGTCGGCTCGATGCGCTCGCCGACGAGACCGAGCGCGGCTGGCAGGGCCATTTCCAGGACGGCTTCCACTTCGAGCGCACCGTTCGCGGCGTCAAGGAGGCGGCGTTCATCGATCAAGCCTTGCTCGCGTCGGCCGACGCGCGCAAGCTCGATGAGCATGCGGCCGCCCTGCAGGCCACCTACGCGCGGCCCGGGCTGCTGCGCCGCAAAGGCGAGGAAACCGCCATCCACGGCCCCGTCGATCTGTTTGAGGCGGTCACAGCGGCGGGCCGCAAGGGCATCGCTCTGCAGCGTTACAAGGGCCTTGGCGAGATGAACCCTGAGCAGCTGTGGGAGACCACGCTCGATGCCGAAGCTCGCACCCTGCTGCAGGTGAAGGTGAAGGAAGGCGAGGACGCGGACAACATCTTCGCCGAGCTGATGGGCGACCTGGTCGAGCCCCGGAAGAATTTCATCCAGGAACATGCGTTGACGGCAAGCGTCGACGTGTGATTATCCCAAATCGGGTATTGGGCCGATTTCCGGATCCCTCTAATCCAGGGGAGGAGTGCAATGACACGCGCAGCACGCCCGCATTGGGCAATGGGCTCTTTGGCGGCAGCCACGTTTTCGATCGCGCTTGGTTTGACATGCACTGCGGCTCCAGCCGCCGAGACCTTCAAAATCGGCTTGATCGCGTCCTACACCGGGCCGTTTGCCACGTGGGGACCGCAATTTCAAAATGCCATTGAGGCATTCCAGGCGATCAACGGAAAGACGGTCAAGGGCCCGAAGGGCGAGGATATCGCGGTCGAGCTTACCTACCGGGACGCCGCCAGCGGCGGTGCGGATAAGGCCAAGCAACTGGGGGAGGAGTTGATCCTACGTGAGCGCGTCAAAATGCTCGCCGGGTTCGAGCTGTCGCCGCACGCCATGGCGGTGGGCGATATCGCAACCCAGGCCAAGACCCCGGTCGTGATCATGAACGCCGCGACCGCGTCAATCGTGCGTGGCTCGCCCTACTACGTGCGCACCAGCGTCACGGTTCCGCAGTGGGCGGCATCGATCGGCAAATGGGCGGCCGACAACGGCATCAAGTCGGTCTACACCATCGTTAGCGACTACGCGCCCGGTCTCGACGCCGAGACCTACTTCCAGAAGGCCTTCAAAGCCGCAGGGGGCCAAATCGTCGGCAGCGCGCGCACGCCGCAGCAAGAGACAAATTTCGCCGTCTACATGGAGAAGGCGATGCAGGCGAAGCCCGACGCCATCTACATGTTCCAGCCTGGCGGCTCGCCGTCGATCTCCTTCGTCAAGGCCTATGTGGAGCGCGGCCTCAAGCAGGCCGGCATCAAGCTCCTTGGCGGCGGCGAATTTGCCGAGTTGTATCTGCCGCACTTCTCCGACGACGTGATCGGAGTCGTCTCGGTCAACCATTACACCGAGACCAATAAGCTTCCCGAAAACATCATTATGCGCGACCAGCTGCACAAGATGTTCGGCGACAAAGGCGTGACCGACATTGCCTCGGTCGCCGCCTGGGACGGGATGAACCTGATCTATACGGCGCTGCGCGAGGCCGGCGCCTCGGCGGAAGGGCTCAAATACATCGACTCCATGAAAGGAAAGACCCTGCGTAGCCCGCGCGGCGAGATCATGATCGACCCGCAAGAGCGCGACATCGTCCAGAACATCTACATTCGCCGGATTGAAAAGGTCGGCGGCCAGCTGCAGAACGTCGATATCTTCACCTTCCCGATGGTGAAGGATCCATGGAAGATCGACAACCCGCCGAAGTCCTGACTTCGGTCAGGGCCGCACCGAGCGCGAATCGCGTGCGGCCCACCGGCCCGCTTCCACGAGCGCAAGGAAAGCATCGAGCGCCTGGTTGAACAGGGCTGGTTCTTCCAGGTTGACCGCGTGTCCAGCCTTCGGGAACACCGCGAGTCCCGAGGTTGCAATCATCTTCTTCAAGAACAGGCTCGGCTCAATACAAGCGTCGTCTTCGTCGCCGACGACGATCAGGGTCGGCACCGCGAACCGGCGTAGGTTGTCGTGGAAGTCGTATATCGAGGGCCTTCCGCCCTGGAACCCGCGCATCGTGTGCGCCGAGCCGTGCGCATCGTGTTGTCCGAACTGCTGCGCGAACTCGCGATAACCGCGCGGATCCTTGACCTCGAAAGGCACCCGGCCTGGCCCCAACCCGTAGGTCTGCGCCACCTCGGCCGCTCCGAGCGATTCGAATTGCTTGGCCGTTTCGTGAGCGCTGCGTCGAAATTCTTCTTGCCGGCCGCGCTCTGAACCGGACCCGGTAGCCGCCAGGGTCAACGACAACGCCCGATCCGGGTGGTTGAGACCGACCTGCAAGGCCGTGTAGCCGCCCATCGACAGCCCGACGATGTGCGCGCGCCGGACGCCGAGATGATCGAGCACATCCACCGCATCGCTCATGAAATGCCTGAAGCTGTAAGCGTCGCCTGACCCAGGAATCTCCGACGGCAGATATCCGCGCGCCGAATAGGCGATGCAACGATGCCGCCGCGAAAAAAAACGCATCTGCGCTTCCCAGCTGCGATAATCGCCGGCGAATTCGTGCAGGAACAGGATCGGCGTGCCGCTCCCGGTCTCTTCGTAGTACAGGCGCGTTCCGTCGCGCGTTTTCGCAAAGGCCATCGCGTCTTCTCCGTGCTGTGCTTGCGACAGGCGGACGACCAAGAATACCCTATGGTTCCCGCAAAGGTACCGTCAATGCAACCACCGATCATCCGCCCAATGCAACAAGCGGATCTCAGGGCAGCCGATCGCGTTTATCGCATTGCGTTCGGGACGCGCTTCCGCTTGCCGGACCCGAGCCAGTTTCGCGGCGATGCGCAAGTGGTGCGCACCCGCTGGGCGACGGACGCATCCACGGCCTTTGTTGCCGAACTCGACGACACGGTCGTCGGCGGCGCCTGCGCGATGGACTGGGGCAGTGTTCTGATTGTTGGCCCGATCTTTGTGCATCCGGACCAATCCGGCCGCGGCATTGCCCGCCTGCTGGTGCAGAAGATGGTGGAGCTCGCCGACGCGCGCGCGACGAAGCTTGCCGCGCTCTTCACCTTTCCGGAGAGCGCCACGCACCTGCGGCTGTACGAGAGTTTCGGGTTCACATCGCAGGCGCTCACGCCGGTCATGAGCAAAGCCCCGGATGCCAGCCGCGGCGGCACGGGCGCGCTTGGGGCCGGCACCCTGTTCTCGACCCTGGCCCCCGCCGAGCGCGAAGCCGCGCTTCGCCAATGTGGCCGCATCACCGACGCAATCCTTCCCGGGTTCAATCTCGCACGCGAGATCGAGGCAGTTGCGAGCATGAAGCTTGGCGATACGATCCTGCTCGGCAGGGCTGACGGAATTCGTGGCGTTGCGATCTGCCATTTCGGCGCCGGCAGCGAGGGCGGAAGCGGCGCGCTCTTTGTCAAGTTCGCGGCGGTGCGCCCGCACGCCGACCAGGATTTCGCCGCACTGCTCGACAGGTGCGAAGCCTTGGCGTGCGCAGTTGGCGCCGCACGCATCGAAGCCGGCACGAACACGGCCCGCTCCGGAGCCTATGGGATCATGCGGGGGCGCGGGTTTCGAGCGGGCCTCGTCGGCGTAGCGATGCATCGCCCCGAAGGTCCCGGCTACAATCGCCCGGATGTGTTCGCGATCGACGACTGGCGATGACCCGCCGATCAATGTCCCGGCAATACCAGGAATTTTGGCGCTGCCGGAAGCGTTGCCCTTGAAACGACAATCGATGGGGTCTCGTTGTAGTCGACCGGAAATTTGCCCCCGACGCGCTCGAGGAAACGCTCGAGACCGTATGTGCTGAAATAGTGCATTGGCAGCATCAGTGGCGCCTTGAGTGCTTGCAGCACCTCGATCATTCCGTCGATGTCAAGCGTATAGCTGCCGTCGACCGGAACCATGACGGCGTCAATGCGGCCGATTTCGTCAAGCTGCTGCTGCGTAAGCGTGTGATGCAGGTGACCGAGATGAGCAATGCAAAGATTGCCGATCTCGAAAATGAAAATCGAGTTGCCGTGTCGCTCGGTTCCACCGTTCCAATCGCGAATATTGGTTGCGACGCTGCGCACCCGCACATCCCCGTACGAGAGGTCATGCGCCGCCGGCTTGCCGTCGTCGCGCCAACCGCGCAGCACGTACTTGATCGCCGGATCCGGATGGTCCGTGTAATGCGTCGAGTGGGCGTGATTCATGGTGGCGATGTCGGGCACCAACGGTGGTCTGACGTAATCGTTGTAGTCGGTCGCAATCCGAACCAGTTTCGGGCTTTCGATGAGGAAAGTGGCGTGGCCAATGAACGTGATGCGAACCTGATCGGGCGCGAGCGCCGCGAGCCGCAAGCCCGCCGGTATGAGCCGTGGCGTATCGGCTGCCACCATGCCCGGGCAACTTTCGCGCATCTCCGGCTTTCCGGCCGGCGATCCCGGCGCCTGCGCCGCGGCCGGTAACGCCAGCGTCAGAGCAACGGACAGCGCTGTTGAAAGCACGGCAATTCGAATGATCATGACTGCAATCCGCGGGACACTCGTGCGCGCTGCAGCATAGCGTGGCGACGCTGGCGCAAAAACCCCGGCGGGTGCAGGTCAGGGCCGAGTGATCTCAGCCAAGTGCCCACCCTTGGACTTGATCAGAGGATGGGCACCGGTTCGCACAAAAGTGGGATCGGAGAATTGCGAGCGAATGACCGGCCCGTTCGGTTGTCTCACTGGGCAGCGAGTATCAGGCCCTTGCTGGTGACAACGACCCAATGGCCGTCCTGCCGTCGGATGGCTTCCACCCGGCCACCGCCGGGCAGCGGGTCGCCGACCTCGACCTCGATCATGCCGATGCGACCCTGGATCAATGCCGCCCCGTCGTAGACGCTGCGCACGACCCAGCCCGGGACCACCGACATCCGCGTGATTTCCTTGATCGGAGTCGGCGGTGGAACGCGTTGTTCGGGAAGCGCCGGCCCGAGATCGGGAATATCGCGGGTGCGGCGGTCAATGCGCTCAAGCGCCTCGTTCATTTTCGCAATCTTGGCTGCGGGCTCCGACTGCGCGCGTTCGACGCGGTCGACCCGGTCGGTCAGTCGCGCGACTTGTGTGCTCGCCGCCCGACCGGTTCCCTCGACATTTGCTCGCAACGTTACCAGATCGGCGTTGAGACGCTCGATTGCTCCCTTGATCTGGTTGTAATCGCTCACCGCGACGGACTGATCGGACACCGGCGTGCGCATGACCCACGCAGTCCCGAGCGTACCCGCAATCGCGCCACCGCCGATCGCAAGCGCAATGAGGGCAGCGAGACGCGATACGCGTGGAGGATGCCATCGCGATGCCCGCGCGCGCCGCATCCGGTCGGCGCCGGGTGCAAACTCGTCGACCCGTGGTTTTTGCGCAGTCGGCACAATCCATCGCGTTAGCGCTCCGGCGCGACGTGGATTGAGATCGATTGTGACCGGTTCAGGCGATCCAGGCTGCGCGTCAACTGGAGCGAGGCCCGGCGCATCGATGGCGATCGGGGTCGGTTGCCCCGCGACCGCAGCGGGGTCGGCCTGCGTTTCGGTGGCGCTGTGAGTCGTTGCCCCATCCCGGAGTTCGTCTGCAAGTGCCTGAGCTGGCACCGTATTTTGGGACTGTTCCATTGGCGTTGGTCCCCATTGGTGCGGTTTACCAATCGGTAACCGACCAATTCTTACCAATTCGTTACCGACTGCCTGGGTTGCCTGGGCGACGATGAGAATTCGGGGGCAGTCGGTTAATGTTCGGTTTCGAAATTATGGCGGCGCACGTTCGCATGCGCTGGCGAACCGACACCGAACCGGTGCAAACTGGTGAAAACTTGCGGCGGGCGCGCCGTTGCCGGCGCGGGCAGAATCGCGCAGGGAGGATGCAATGCCGCTCTTGATCGCGCTTGGATTCTTTATCCTGATCACCGCGCTGGTGATCTGGGGCTCAAGCTACATGGGACCGGACACGCGAGCGAACAAGCCTCACTGAGGCAGCGGCGCCTCCTCGCTTGCTTTGTCCTGGATGCCTTGTCGAACGGACGCGCCCGCAGCGTTAGCACGCCATTCAATCGGCCTCACTTCGGTGGGTTCAGTTCCTTCCACGGGTCTTTCACATTGGGGATCGTATCGAATTCAACGTTGGCGAGCTTGCCGTCCTTCATCTCGGTCTTGCGCATGTAGACGTTCTGGATGATGTCACGTGTCGCCGGATCGACCGAGATCGGACCGCGCGGGCTGTTGTCTGTTTTCCAATGCGACAGGAACTTGATGGCGTCGTCGCCCGTGAACTTACCTTTGGTCTCCTTGATCAGGTCGAAGATCGCCGACATCCCATCCCAGCCGTCGACCGAGAGAAAATCCGGGATTGCCTTGCCGGCATATTCGCGGTCCCACGCGGCGAGGAACGCCTTGTTGGCAGGTCGATCCGCGGCCGTCGAGTAAATCCCGGAGGTGACCAGACCGATCGCCACGTCCCCGATCAGCGGCAGTTGTTCGTCGGGAAGCAGATCCTGCGTCGAGATCACATTGACGCCGGCTTGCTTGAGGCCGAAGTCACGGACCGCCTTGAGAACGGATGTTGCCTGCTCCTGTGCCGGCACCCAGATGAAGGCGACGTCCGGCTTGGTATCCTTGATCCGCTGCACGATTGGGGTGAAGTCGGGATTGCTTGTCGGGAAACGAACCGATCCGAGGATTTTCAGACCGGCATCAGTCCAGCCCTTTGTGAAGGCGCCCTCGGCGTCGTGCCCCGGGATGAAGTCGCTGACCGCCGTGAATGCCGTCTTCCAGTTCTGCTTAGCGGCCCATTGGCCGAGCGGATAAGCTTGTTGCCATAGCGTGAACGACACCCGCACCACGTAGGGCGATATGCGTGGAATGGCGACGCCGGCGGCGTTGGTAATGACCAGCGGAACTTTGGCCTGTTCGGTCAGCGGCGCGACCGCAGCCGCGATCGGCGATCCGACGATGCCCATCAACAACTGAACATTCTCGCGCGCGATCAACTCCTGGGCGAGCCGCTTGCCGGTGTCAGGCGTCGCCGCATCATCGCGGCGGATGAGCTCAATCTTGACGCCCGGCGGCAGTTCCTTTTCGTGCGTCTTGACGTAGAGATCGATGCCTTTCTGCATCTGATCTCCCGCCTGCGCGAGAAATCCCGAGTAGCTGTTGATCACTCCGATCTTGATGGTTTGCGCCGAGGCCGCCGAAAGGCCCCCGATCGCTGCCAACATGGCCCCCGCAGCAACTGCGACACGCGACAGATTTTGCGTTTTCATGGACGCGCTCCTCCCAAGCCTGCTTTCCAGGTCTCGCCGCCAGTCTAGCGTGAAAACGAAACAACTGGGAACGGTTGGCGCTTGCCTTGCGGCTTGCCTACGGGCCGGCCGTCATCTAGGCCCCTTGGCTCGGTTCCCGTCGATAGGGAGATAGCGACCTTGGTCAACGTTCATATTCATCAATTTCAGCCCGGCGGCGCCGTGTTGGACGCTGCAGCGCTGGCGCAGTTTCAGCAACAATGGGGAACCTACCGGAAGTTGGTCGGGGGTGATTGCCTGGCCCAACGCGAGGTCGGCGCGATCCTAAGGCGGACCCTCAACCAGGCCTTCACCAAGCCCTTCAGCTTCCTCGACATCGCCTGCGGCGACGCCAGCATGATGACCGCCGCGCTCGATGGGACCAACGTTCGCCACTACCACGGCATCGACCTGTCGCAGCCCGCCCTTGAGCTAGCCGCTGCCAATCTCCGCGACGTGCCGTTCGCGGTCGACCTCGATCACCGCGACTTTGTCGAAGCCATGCTGCGCAGACCCGAACATGCCGACGCGGCCTGGTGCAGCCTGTCGATTCACCACCTGTCGACCAGCGACAAGCTACGCCTGATGAAGGCGATCCGCGGCGCGGTCGGCGTTGCGGGAATCTTCATGCTCTACGAACCGACATGCCGCGTCGGCGAGGACCGAGCCGCGTTTCTTCATCGGTTTGAGCGCATCAACAAAACGCGATGGACGGTGCTGACGCCGGCCGAATGGGATCAGATTTGGCACCACGTCACCACCTGCGACTTCCCCGAAACCGCAGCGGTTTGGTGCGAGCTCGGCCGTGAGGCCGGCTTTGCCGAAGCGCGGCAGGTCTACGTGGATCCGACCGACTTCTTTCAGCTCTTCCGTTTCGAACGCTGAACGCCCGCAAGCCCTCAGGCGCGCAACCCATTGGCGGCGGCGAGCGCCTTGAGCGACTGCTGCGGCCGTGCGCCGACGTGCTGAATGACCTCGGCGGCGGCGAGCGCTGCATACTTTCCGCACGTCGTGTGGTCGCTTCCATGCGCAAGGCCGACCAGGAAACCGGCCGCGAACAAGTCGCCCGCGCCCGTAGTATCGACCAGTTTATCGATGGGAAATGCCGGAACCGCAATCACGCTCGCGGCGGTGACCACGACGCACCCGTGTTCGCTGCGGGTCACGACCGCGAACCGGCAATCGTTGCGCAACTGCCCGACGGCGGCATGGAAGTCAGCGGTCTCGTAGAGACTCTTCAGCTCGCCTTCGTTGGCGAACATGATATCGACGGTGCCTTTGCACATTAGGTCGAGGAACTCGGCGCGATAACGATCGACGCAAAACGCATCCGATAATGTAAGCGCCACCTGGCGATTTGCGGCATGCGCGGCTTTCGCCGCCTTCACGAACGCCTCCTTGGCGTCCTTGGGGTCCCACAAATAGCCTTCCAGATAGGTAATGCCTGCGCGCGCGATCATGTCGGGATCGATATCGCGAGGATGCAGATTTTGTGCAGCGCCCAGATAGGTATTCATGGTGCGTTCGCCGTCGGGGGTGATCAGCACGTAGCAGCGCGCCGTGGACGGGCCATCAACCGCGGGCCGGGTTTCGAACGCAACCCCTGCCGCGCGGATATCGTGCGCAAAAACGTCCCCGAGCGTGTCCTTCTTGACTTTGCCCACAAACGCGGCGCGTGCACCGAAGCTCGCGACTCCGACGATCGTGTTGGCCGCCGAGCCCCCGGAGCTTTCGATGGTCGGACCCATCGCCTCATAGATTTGCGCCGCTCGCGCCTCGTCGATCAATGCCATCGTGCCCTTCTGCATGCGATGCTTGACCAGAAAGTCTTCCTCGGTTTGCGCGATCACATCGACGATCGCGTTGCCGATACCCAGAACGTCATACTGAACGCTTGTCATTACATGGCTCTTGATTGGTGGCACCGATGGAGAAACCCGGCGTATCCACAGCGGGGACCGCTAGTTAACGATCTCCGGCAATGATGTAAACTCTCGGGTGATTCGGCCTGTTTGGCTCGACGCCGCGCTGGTCGCCGATTGAACGGCGGCGTTTGGTCGGAATTCCATGGTTTTTGATGTGGCGTTTTGCGTTTAGCGCGAGCACGCGCGCTCAGGGCTCATGGCATGCTCAATACGCAAAACCCGGTCCAGTCGGACGCCGAGCGGCTGATGGACTTGGCACCCCAGATCGCCGAACGCTACTGCCGCCTCGATCTCGCAACCGCGCGCGCAAGGATCCAAGCCGATTTCGCCGACGGGCCACGTCGAATTGACGAACACCTGTGTCGCTTCGCACGTGCGGATTTTCCCCGGTTCGAATTTTCCCTGCACATCGGGCTCAGGCACGATCGGCTCGCGCTGAGCGTTCACGGCCGTGACTGCTATCAAGGCTTCATGCTGCAGACGAGCGACGGCCAGCACTGGCAGGCCTCGGTCTCGCACGGCATCACCTACCGGGCAGCCCCCGCGGCGCCAATGCTGCTCGCCGTCGTGGAAGAGCGCCATGAGGTCCGCAACATGGATCGCGGGCGAGTCACCCTGACACACCGGGCCTCCTAGTCGATTGACTTGACGCGAGGCATCAGCCTCAGCATGCCTGCGCTATGTCTCTTGCACGCGATGTGACTTCGGTTGGTTCCGCGACGCTAGCTTCGCGCCTTTTGGGCTTCTTTCGTGACATGGGGGTTGCGGCTGTGCTGGGCGCCGGCGCTCTGTCGGACGCGTATTTTGCAGCGCTGCAAATTCCAAACCTGTTTCGCCGTCTGCTTGCCGAAGGAGCGCTCAACGCCGCCTTCGTCCCAACGTGGATGGGAATTCGCAACGAGGGCGGCGACACCCGCGCATTTGCGGAGAGTGCATTCGGCCTCGTGTTGTTGGGGCTCGGCGCGTTCGCGATCTTGTGCGCCCTGTTCGCGCCGCTTGTTATGCACGCGCTGGCGCCGGGGTTTGCACATGATAGCGAGCGCGCGCAAGATGCGGTCGCGTTCCTGCGGCTCTCCGTCCCCTACGTCGCCATCGCCGGTGTAGTCGCAGTCGCCGCCGCCGTCCTCAATGCTCAAGGGCGCGTTGCAGCAGCCGCATTCAGCATCGTCGTATTCAACGTCGTGCTGCTGGCCGCACTTGTTATGGTGTTGATCCTGCAAGTCGGCGCATCGCAGCTTGTGGGCGATATTCTGTCGGCATCGATTGTTATCGCCGGCGTCGTCCAGTTCGTGTTGGTCGCCGGCGCCCTGCGCGGCTCGCCGGACTATCCTCGCCGGCTGCGTGTGCGGCTCTGCCCCGCGGTCCGGCGCTTTTTCATCAATGCGTTGCCGGGCGTCGTCGCCGCCGGCGCGCCCCAGCTCAAGCTCATCGTTGGCGCCATGGTGGCATCGCCGTCGCAAGCTGCCGTGTCGTGGCTGTACTATGCCAACCGCCTCTACGAGCTTCCCCTCGGGGTGGTTTCAGTTGCGGTCGCCTCGGTGCTCGGGCCGCGCATCGCTGCGAGCGTGCTCGTTGGCGAACGTAGTACCCTGGCCGCCGCACAATCGCGCGCGTTCGAAATCGCATTCGGTCTGGCGCTGCCGTCGGCAGTCGCGTTCATAGTGTTGGCCGATCCGATCGCGGGCGGATTGTTCGAACGCGGAGCGTTCGGCGCGAGCGACACCGCGGCGGTCGCAGCGGCGCTCGCCGCCATGTCGGCCGGCTTGCCGGGCCACATCCTGGAGAAGGTCTTGGGCGCGATCTCGTTCGGCTATCAGGATACACGCACGCCGATGTGGGCCGCACTGGCGGGCCTTGCGAGCGCGACCGTGCTGGCACTGGTGCTGTTCCCGCGCTACGCCCAGATCGGGGTCGCGGCGGCCATTGCCGTATCGGGCTGGGTCGGTGCGAGTA
Source organism: Xanthobacteraceae bacterium (assembly GCA_035472475.1). GTDB lineage: Bacteria > Pseudomonadota > Alphaproteobacteria > Rhizobiales > Xanthobacteraceae > JAFAXD01. The sequence goes on from DATIPA010000240.1 coordinate 26,388, forward strand.
TTCTTGCGGTCGTCCTGTGGCGGCGCGGCTGGCTCGCCCTTGAGCGGGTCGCCGGCGGCAGGATCCTCGTCATCATGCTCGCGAGCGGAGCCATGGGCGTGGCCATAGTGGGCAGTAACACGCTGGTGGCCAGCTTCTTTGACGCGACCGGCTCGTCGTTGTTGCGCCTTACGATCCTCGCGTTTTTGGTTTTGCTCGGTCTCGTTGTTTATGTCGCAATGCTGCATGCGCTGAGCGTCGTCCGCCTGCGCGAGCTGATTGCCGGGATCCGCTAGTCGTCTCTCCCTTGCGCCCCGATAGGGCGCCGTGGCATGCAGCACGGCGAGCACGAGGATAGCTTATGGCCTTCAAGGAACGCGTATTTTCCGGGGTACAGCCGACCGGTAATCTGCATCTCGGCAATTATCTCGGCGCCATTGTCAAATTCGTTGAGCTGCAGGATCGCTACGATTGCATCTACTGCGTCGTCGATCTGCATGCGATCACGGTCTGGCAGGACCCGGTCGAGCTGCCGCGCGCAACCCGCGAGGTCACGGCCGCCTTCATTGCGTGCGGCATCGATCCCAGGCGCAACATCGTGTTCAACCAGAGCCAGGTCGCGGAGCACGCCGAGCTCGCCTGGGTATTCAACTGCGTTGCGCGGCTCGGCTGGCTCAATCGCATGACCCAGTTCAAGGAGAAGGCCGGCAAGGACCGCGAGAACGCCTCGGTCGGGCTTTATGCTTATCCAAACCTGATGGCGGCCGATATCCTGGTCTATCGCGCGACTCATGTGCCGGTCGGGGAAGACCAGAAGCAGCATCTCGAGCTCGCGCGCGATATCGCACAGAAGTTCAACAATGATTTCGCCGCCTCGATCGCGACGCACGGTTTTGGTGACGCGTTCTTTCCATTGCCGGAGCCGCTGATCCAGGGACCGGCGACGCGCGTGATGTCGTTGCGCGACGGCGCAAAGAAAATGTCGAAGTCGGATGCGTCTGACTACTCGCGCATCAACCTCACCGACGACGCCGACGCCATCGCGCAGAAGATCCGCAAGGCCAAGACCGATCCGGAACCGCTGCCGAGCGAGGAGAAGGGTTTGGATAACCGTCCCGAGGCTGACAACCTCGTCGGCATCTATACGGCGCTCGCCGGAAGCACGCGCGCACAGGTGCTGCGTGAATTCGGGGGCGCGCAATTCTCGACCTTCAAATCCGCACTGGTCGATGTCGCGGTCGCGCGGCTCGCCCCAATCGGCAGCGAGCTCAAGCACCTGATGCAGGATCCGGCCTATATCGATTCCGTGCTGGCCGACGGCGCACAGCGCGCCCGTGCAATCGCCGCGGAGACCATGAATTCGGTGAAGGACGTCGTGGGTTTGATTCATTCCAAGCCGTATTAGCTGCGGCTACGCCGCCGGTTGACCGGCCGGCCGGAAAGACCCATGTATAGCGTGATCTTGCGACGGCGGGCCTTGAACCCGCGACGGCGAAGGAGACCAGGCGATGTTCATCCAGACCGAGGCGACGCCGAACCCGGCGACCCTGAAGTTCCTGCCGGGCCGGACCGTGCTCCCGGAAGGCACGCTCGACCTACCCAACCGCGACGCGGCCGTAAAATCCCCGCTCGCCGAGCGGCTGTTCGAGATCGCCGGCGTGACCGGCGTGTTCTTCGGGTCCGATTTCATTACCGTGACGAAGTCCGACGGCGAATGGCAGCAGCTCAAGCCGGCCATCCTGGGCGCTATCATGGAGCACTTCATGAGCGGCGCGCCGCTGTTGCGCGGTGAGATCACGGGCGCGGCTGCCGCCGATGAGTTCTTCGAACAGGCTGACGCCGAGACAGTCGCCACCATCAAGGACCTGATCGAGACGCGCGTGCGCCCGGCGGTCGCCAACGACGGCGGCGACATCACGTTCCGCGGCTACAAGGATGGTGTCGTCTATCTCGACATGCAGGGCTCGTGCTCGGGCTGCCCGTCGTCGACCGCGACCCTCAAGCATGGCATTCAGAACCTGCTGCGCCATTACGTGCCGGAAGTCGTCGAAGTGCGTCCGATGTGACGCGGGAAACCGTAAAGATGGCCTTCTGTTTGTCCTGCCCGCGACAGCCGCGGGCATGACCAAGGTGGTGCAGCCCGCACGCAGTTCACCCTAGCGACGCATGTACGTCCTCGCGCTCGATACCGCGCTCGCAGCATGTTCAGCCGCCGTGCTCGATACCAGGCATGGAATCCTGGCGAGCGCGTCGGTGGCGATGCGCCGCGGCCATGCCGAGGCGCTGCTTCCCGCCGTTCATCAGGTCATGGACGACGCCGGGGTCGCGTTCTCGGATCTCGACCGGATCGCCGTCACGGTCGGGCCTGGAAGCTTTACCGGCCTGCGCGTTGGCGTGTCGGCTGCCCGGGGAATCGCGCTCGCGGCCCGTAGGCCGGCGGTTGGGATCACCACCCTGGCAGCGTTTGCCGCCCCAGCACTCATCCTTGCGCAAGGCACCCCGGTTCTGGCCGTGATCGACGCGCGCCACGGTCAATTCTACGCGCAGACCTTTGGCGGTGGCGGCGCCACCGAGGCCCGCATCGCGCCGCTGGCCGACATTGTGGAGCTCGCGTCCGCGCCGATCCGAATCGCCGGAAACTGTTCCGATCTGGTGGCCGTCGCCTGGCCGCGAGGCAAGCCGTCGCACGTCACGGTCGATCCAAACGAAGCTCCTGATATCGGCTGGGTGGCCCGGCTTGGCGCCACGTCCAGCCTCGACGCTGCACCCAAGCCCTTCTATTTGCGTGCGGCGGATGCGCGCCCGCAAGCGCCGCAATTGCCGCAACAATGACGCTGCTCGATTGGTTTCGTGCGAAAGACCCGGTGCTCGCAGAAGCCATGCCGAGCGACGCCGCGGCGCTTGCGAACCTGCACGGCGCGTCGTTTCGGCGCGGCTGGTCCGAGGATGAGTTCGAGCGGCTGCTGCTCGAACGCAACGTGATAACCCATCGGGCAATGATGGGCCGGCGGCTGGTGGGCTTCGTCGTCTCCCGGCTCGCGCCGCCGGAAGCTGAAATCCTGTCGATTGCCGTCGCCTCCTCGCAACGCGGGCGCGGGCTGGCACGCCGGTTGCTCGATCTTCACCTGCGCCGGCTGGTTGGGCTGGGCGCCCGCACGGTGTTTCTCGAGGTCGATGAAAACAACATGCCGGCACGCCGGCTGTATCGCCGTATGGGATTTGGCGACGCGGGCCGTCGTGATCGCTATTACCAACAGGGTAGTGCAGCCGCGTCGGCCGCCCTTGTGTTGCGACGGGACGTGGCATGAAACGGGTAGGCGAAGGTCCCTTGCCAGATTATAATCATTCTCAACAACGCTGGTGTCGCCGATTTGAAGTTTCCTGCTAGCGCAAGAGGCCAGTACTGATGGGAGCGGTCGTGGCCGAGGCCAAACACAACAACATCGAAGCGCAGTGCGCCGCCAAAGGTATGCGCATGACCGAACAGCGGCGGGTGATTGCACGCGTACTCTCCGGCGCATCGGACCATCCCGACGTGGAGGAACTGCACCGGCGCTGCGCCGAGATCGACTCGCGGATATCGATCTCAACGGTCTATCGCACCGTCAACCTGTTCGAGGACGCCGGCATCATCGAACGGCACGATTTCCGCGAAGGGCGCGCCCGCTATGAGCAGCTGCGCGAGGGCCATCACGATCACCTGATCAATTTGCGCACCGGCGAGGTCATCGAGTTCCAGTCCGAGGAGATCGAGCGATTGCAGGCCGATGTCGCGCGCAAGCTCGGCTACCGGCTGGTCGACCATCGGCTCGACCTCTATGCGGTACCGCTCGAGGACAAGGCCAAGCGCTGATGCTGCGGGTCTTCGTGATCGGCGCCGCGATCGCCGTGGTCACGCTGGTGCTGATTCCCTTTCAGTGGATTTCGGTGACGCTGCAGCTCCCGGCCATGCGGCGGATCCCTGTGCTCTATCATCGCATCGTCTGCGCGCTGCTCGATATCCACGTCACGATCGTCGGTAAGCGGGTCGAAGAGCGGCCATTGTTGATCGTCTCCAACCATGTCTCCTGGCTCGACATATCGGTGATCACGTCCGTGATCCCGGTGATCTTCGTCGCCAAGCGCGAGGTCGCGAGCTGGCCGTTGTTCGGGCTGCTGGCGAAGCTGCAACGCTCGGTGTTTGTTGATCGCAGCCAGCGCCACAAAACGCCTGAAGTGAACGCCGAGATCGCCCGCCGGCTGGCGGATGGAGATCCAGTGCTCCTGTTCGGCGAAGGCACCTCGAGTGACGGCAATCGCGTGCTGCCGTTTCGTACCGCGCTGATCGATGCCGCGCGTGACACGCTGGCAGCGGCCGGTCATGTCCGCCGGGTGTGGATCCAGCCGCTGTCGATCGCCTACACGGGTCTGCATGGCTTTCCGCTTGGCCGCCAGCACCGGCCGGTGGTCGCCTGGTACGGCGATTTCGCGCTCGGACCGCACCTGATCGGTGTGCTCCGACGCGGTGCCGTCGACGTGGTCCTGAGCTGGGGCGAGCCGATTCCGTTCGACGAGACCTCCGACCGCAAGGAGGTGGCACGCATGCTCGAAGCTTCGGTCCGCCGTCAGATGGCGGCCGCGCTGCGCGGACGCGAACCCGAAGCTGCATAGAGCATGATCCCGAAAAGTGGCCACCGGTTTTCGGAAAAGATCATGATCAAACAAAAAGCTAGACCATGATCGCGTTTAAGCCGATCGGGCCATTGGTCTAGTGTGGGCTCGCGCCATTCCCTTCCCAGCCAAAAGCCGCTATGAGAGGGGGCGTTCAGGCTCGGCGTGCCAACGCATTTTCACTGCGAACACAATGCCTTACGTAAGGCAAAAACGAACCGAAGAACGGAATATCGGAGCGCTATGAGCGCGATCCGCAAAGTTCACGTCAAATCCTACGGTTGTCAGATGAACGTCTACGACTCGCGTCGGATGGCGGACACATTGGCGCGCGAAGGGTTTGTCGAGACGGAACGCCCTGACGACGCCGACCTGATCATTCTCAACACCTGTCATATCCGCGAGAAAGCGGCCGAAAAGGTTTACTCCGAACTCGGCCGGCTGCGCGTGCTCAAGCAGAATGCCGCGAGCGACGGACGCCAGTTGATGATCGCGGTTGCGGGTTGCGTCGCGCAGGCGGAGGGCGAAGAAATCATCCGCCGCGCCCCGGCGGTCAATCTGGTGGTCGGCTCGCAGAGCTATCATCGTCTGCCCGATCTAATTTTGCGGGCCGCGCGCGCGCCGGTCGTCGAAACCGAGTTTCCGATTGAAGACAAGTTCGACCATCTGGCGGAACCGACGCCCGCTGCTATCCGCGCGCGCGGCGTTACGGCGTTTGTGACGGTACAGGAGGGCTGTGACAAGTTCTGCACGTTTTGCGTCGTCCCGTACACGCGCGGAGCCGAGGTTTCGCGGCCGGTTACAAAGGTTGTCGACGAAGTTGTGCGGCTCGCTGAGGCTGGCGTGCGCGAGGTTACCCTCATCGGTCAGAACGTGAATGCCTACCATGGCGAAGGTCCGGACGGACGGGCCTGGAGATTGGGCGATCTGTTGGCGCGCGTCGCCGAAATCCCCGGCATCGAGCGCCTGCGCTATACCACCAGCCATCCACGCGACGTCGATGCGAGCCTGATCGGCGCCCACCGCGACATCGCCGCGTTGATGCCGCAACTCCACCTTCCGGTACAGTCGGGCTCGGATCGCATTCTTGCCGCCATGAACCGTCGCCACACCGCAGCCGAATATTTGCGGGTCATCGATAAGTTGCGCGCGGCGCGTCCCGATATGGCGTTCAGTTCGGATTTTATTGTCGGTTTTCCGGGCGAAACCGAAGTGGACTTCCGCGCGACCCTGCGAATCGTCGGTGAAGTGGGCTACGCAGCCGCATTCTCGTTTAAGTATTCGCCGCGGCCAGGCACCCCCGCGGCTGATCGTACTGATCAGATCCCCGAACCGGACAAAGTCGCGCGGCTGGCGCGTTTGCAGGAACTGATCGAGCAGCATCGTCAAGCGTTCAACGCGCAATGCCGCGGGAAAATCCTGCCGGTGCTGTTCGAGCGACCCGGGCGACTTCCGGGTCAACTCGTCGGCCGCTCGCCTTATCTGCAGCCCGTGCAGGCGATGGCGCCCGCGGCGCTCGTCGGCGAGGTCGCCAACGTTGAAATCACCGCGGTCGGCAGCAACAGCCTGTTCGGAAGCCTAGAGGCGTCGCACAGCGTCAGCGACGCACGACTTGCAACGCAACGAGCCTGAATGCGCGCACGCGGTCCTGACAACGGCTACCCGGCGGGTGAGGTGAGCACGACCCAGATCGTGCTGGCATTCGACGACAACCGCCTGGCCTCGACATTGTTTGGCCAGTACGGGCAGAACCTGGCTTTGATCGAACGGCGACTTGGTGTCGTCGCGGAGCAGCGCGGGAACCATGTAACGCTGGACGGCACGCGCGAGGCCTGCGAGCAGGCGCGCCGCGTACTGGAAGGCCTCTACGAGCAAATCAAGCGCGGCCACGACCTCGCGCCGGGCGACGTCGAAGGCGCGATCCGGCTCGCAATCGCGCAGGGCTCCCTGTTTGACTACGACGCCTCCGCCGCGCGTGCGAATTTCGAAGAGATCAACCTGCGCAAGCGGCCAGTGCGGGCGCGCACGGCGGGCCAGGACGCCTACATTAGGGCGCTCAAGCGGAACGCGCTTGTGTTCGGTACCGGCCCGGCCGGGACCGGCAAGACTTGGCTTGCCGTCGCCCACGCCGTCTCGCTGTTCGAGCGCAAGGAGGTGGATCGCATCGTGCTGTCGCGGCCGGCGGTCGAGGCCGGCGAGCGACTCGGATTTTTGCCCGGGGATATGCGCGAAAAGGTCGACCCTTACCTGCGGCCGATCTACGACGCGCTCTTCGATCTGATGGACGCGCGTATCGTCGAGCGTGCGCTGCAGACCGGGGAGATCGAAATTGCGCCGCTCGCCTTCATGCGCGGCCGCACGCTGTCCAATGCCGCGATCATTCTCGACGAAGCGCAGAACACCACCGCGATGCAGATGAAGATGTTTCTGACGCGGCTCGGCGAGAACGCCCGCATGATCGTGACCGGCGATCCCAGTCAGGTCGACCTGCCGGCCGGACAACGGTCCGGACTCGACGACGCCCTTACGCTACTGACCGATATCGAGGGTGTCGGGCACGTGCGCTTCACGTCCGAAGACGTGGTCCGCCATGAGCTGGTGGCGCGGATCGTCGACGCTTACGACCGGGCCAGCGCGCGCAAGCGCGCGGCCGCAGACAGGAGCAGTGAATGAGCCGCCGCCTCGCCCTCGACATCATCGTCGACGAACCGCAGTGGAACGCGGTGCCGGGTGTAAAGCCCGCGTTACGGCGTGCCATCGACGCTGCGGCGTCTCCGGTGCTCGTCGATACCCTCGGCAGCGCACGCTCGGAGCTCGCCATCGTGCTCACCAGCGACGAGTCCATCCGGGCCTTGAACCGGCAATGGCGCGGACGCGACCAGGCGACCAACGTGTTGTCGTTTCCGTCGCAAAAGGCGCCGCCCCGCGTGACCGGGCCCCGGCTTCTCGGCGACGTGGTGATCGCTTACGAGACGACGGCCAGCGAAGCGCGAGCCCAGGGGGTACGTTTCGACCACCACCTCGCGCACCTCGCGGTGCATGGCTTTCTGCACCTTTTGGGCTACGATCATGAATCGGACAACGAGGCAGAGACCATGGAGCGCCTGGAACGTGAGATTCTGGCGCGCCTCGACATGCCGGACCCTTACGCGATCCGCGATCAGGGCGACCGGCTCTGACCTGCCATGCCTGACGATGCGTCGAACAGCGCGGGCGACCAGCCGCGCAATCTTCCAGTCCCGGTTTCCCGGTCGTCCCTGATCGACCTTCGCGAGGGTGACGGCTGGCTGGCGCGCGTTGTGCGGGCGGTGTTCGGCTCGAAACCCGCGTCGATCCGCGCCGATCTCGAGACCGTGCTGGGCGGGCCGCCCGCCGGCGATGCCGATTTCACCCTGACCGAGCGAACGCTGCTCAAGAATATTCTCGGGCTGCGCGAGCAACGCATCGAGGACGTGATGGTGCCGCGCGCGGATATCGTCGCGGTGCCGCACGAAGTGCCGCTCGGCGAGCTTTTGAAGGTGTTCGAGAGCGCGGGCCATTCGCGACTGGTGGTTTATGAGGAAGCCCTCGACGATCCGGTCGGCATCGTGCACATCCGCGACCTCGTAACCTTCATGATAAAACAGGCGGCCGTGCGCACTACCGGGCGTCGCAAGAAGCCTCCGGCCGGGCTCGATTTCAAGGCGGTCGATCTCGCCATGCCGCTGTCGGCGGCCAAAATCGTGCGCTCGCTCCTGTTCGTGCCGCCCTCGATGCCGGCCATCGATCTGCTGGCCAAGATGCAGGCGTCGCACATGCATCTCGCGCTGGTGATTGACGAATACGGCGGCACTGACGGCCTCGTGTCGATGGAAGACCTCGTCGAAGAGGTCGTCGGCGACATCGAGGATGAGCACGATGAGGCCAGTGGGCTGACGGTGCTGCGCCAGCCGGACGGCTCGTTCCTGGCTGACGGCCGCGCCCAGATCGAGGACGTCGTTGCTGCCGTTGGCCAGGATTTCGATATCGGCGACGCGGCGAGCGAAGTCGATACGCTCGGCGGATACGTGTCGACCCTGATCGGCCGCGTGCCGGTGCGCGGCGAACTGATCCGCGGTCCGGATTCGCTCGAATTCCAGATCCTCGACGCCGATCCGCGCCGCATCAAGAAAATCCGCATCTATCGCCGGGCCGCGCCGCGCGCCGAACGCGAGGCACGACGCCGGGAGGGCGACGCGAGCCGTACCGGCACGCCAACGTCCGCGAGCGAAGCTTCCCCGTCCCCCGAGGGGGCACGCGAGGTCGCCGCAGCCGCGCCGGCTGACGATGTTGCTGCGCCCGCGACCACCGATCGGCAGTCCAGCGACCAGGCTCACGACGTTGCATCCAGCAAGGATGCGCCCGGCCCGTGACGTTCGCTCAGGTTGCCGCTCCGATCGTCCAGGCCAAAGGTTTCGCCCGCGCGCTGATCGCGTTTCTGGCAGGCGCGGCGTCGACACTCGGGCTCGAGCCGGTTGGGCTGTGGCCAATGTTGTTCGTCACCTTTCCGGTCCTGGTCTGGCTGCTGGACGGAACCGCGGCGAGCGATTTCGCAAAGCCTGTACCAGCCGCGCCCCCGACTGATGATCGCATCACACCCGGCTCGCAGGCGGCACTGGCTGAAATCAAGCGAATGGCCGGCGTCGCGGCAGCGAAGCCGTCGCGGCTCCGACGCCTGGCGGACCATATCGGACCGGCGGCGGCAATAGGTTGGTGGTTCGGCTTTGGCTATTTCGTGGCTGGGCTCTATTGGCTCGGCAACGCGCTGCTTGTCGACGCTGCGAGCTACGGGTGGTTTGTGCCATTCGCCGTTGTCGGCGTACCGGCCGGACTTGCGATTTTCACCAGTCTGGGAGTTGTGCTGGCGCGCGTGCTCTGGACGCGCGACGCGCTGCGCGTGCTCGCGCTTGCGGCCGCGTTGACCTTGGTTGAATGGCTGCGCGGCCACGTGCTCACCGGTTTCCCGTGGAACACCTATGGATATGCGCTTACGAGCTCCCTGTGGCTCGCGCAGGCGAGTGCGCTCGTTGGCATCTGGGCGCTGACGTTCATCGCGGTCGCGGTGTTTGCGAGCCCCGCGGCCCTCGCCGACGCTGGTGGCGACGCGCGGTATCGCTGGCTCGCACCGGCCGCGGCTGCCATCGTCTTGATCGGGCTCGGTGGTTACGGCGCCATCCGGCTGGCGGGCACGCCGACGGCGTTCACCAATGGCGTCGAGCTACGCATCATGCAGCCGGACCTGCAGCAAGACACGCATTTCAACTACGCGGCCCGCAACGACATTATGAAACGTTACGTCAACTTGTCGCGGCGTCCAACCCCGATGCGCCCGAACGGGATGGCGGACGTCACCATCCTGATCTGGCCGGAATCGGCATTCCCGTTCTTTCTCGCGTACGAGGGGCAAGCCCTCGCCGACATCGTTGACCTCTTGCCCCCGCACGCCGTGCTGATCACCGGGGCGGTGCGCGCGTCGCGGCCCGACCCCGATGGCCGCATCAGCCACGCCTACAACTCGATCTACGCGCTCGACCACGATGTTTCGGTGCGCGGCCTCTACGACAAGGTCCACCTGGTGCCGTTCGGCGAATATCTGCCGTTTCAAAGCTTCCTCGAACGACTCGGGCTGATGCAGCTGACCGGCGTGCGTGGCGGCTACGTTGCGGGCGCACAGCACAAGGTGATGACCGTGCCGGGGGCCCCGCCCCTGCTGCCGCTCGTCTGTTATGAAATCATCTTCCCCGAAGAGGCACGCTCATTTGCCGGCGAGCGGCCGGCCTGGATCGTCAATGTCACCAACGACGGCTGGTTCGGCGCGAGCTCTGGTCCCTATCAGCATTTCCAGCAGGCACGCGTGCGAGCCATCGAGCTTGGCCTCCCGCTGGTGCGCGCCGCCAACACCGGCATTTCGGCCGTCGTTGATCCGCTCGGTCGTGTGATTGCGTCACTCCCCTTGGGAGTCGAAGGCGTGCTGGACGCGCGACTCCCGCAGCCCGTCCCGGTGCCGCTCTACGCGCGCATTGGCGACGCTCCCGTGTTCGCGGGATTGGCGCTGGTGGTCAGCTTCGCTTACCTGCGACGCAGGGCTTCTTCATTGCTGCATCGGGTTTGACGGGTAGCATCGTAACGCCGAGGTGAAGTCGATATCCGGCAAGGTTATCAGCGTGACATCGCGTCGCCCTGTCACGTAGCGTCAAAAACCGATAATTAATTGGATATAACAAATAATGTGATATAAATTTCTATCATGGGTGGTAACATTCATGACAGATTTGCGACAGCCGACGGATCACGGGATGATCACGGGAAAATCCCCGGCAATCCTCTGAATTCCGCCCGTGACCCTGAACAACGGAGTAGCCGACCGGTGAACAGCGCTGCAGCGACCCAAGCAGGCCAGGTGGCAAAAAAGGTTCCCAACCCTATCGACCGACATGTGGGCAGCCGCGTTCGAATGCGTCGCATGATGCTTGGGATGAGCCAGGAAAAGCTTGGCGACGCCCTCGGCCTCACCTTCCAGCAGGTGCAGAAATACGAGAAGGGCGCCAACCGCATTGGCGCGAGCCGTCTGCAGCAGATCTCTCAGATCCTGCAGGTGCCGGTGTCGTTTTTTTTCGAAGGCGCGCCGTCAACGCGCTCCGAGCGCACCGAAGGGTTCGGCGAAGCGCCTTCGCCGGCCTATGTGTCGGACTTTCTCGCAACGTCGGACGGGCTCGCGCTCACCAAGGCGTTCGTGCGCATCAAGGACGCCAAGTTGCGTCGGCGCATTGTCGATCTGGTCGAGCAGATCGCCGGCGAAGACTAAATTCTGCCCAAGTATCTGCCCATTATTTGCCCACACCTTGACCGGTCTTCCGGGGGCTGCAAGAAACCCCGGCAGACATAACTCGACGCGGATCAAGCTGCGTCCAAGGTCAGGAGTGTTCCAAGGTGGCGCATAAGGATTATCTTTTCACCAGCGAGTCAGTGTCCGAGGGGCATCCGGACAAGGTCTGTGATCAGATCTCGGACGCAATACTCGACGCCTTCCTGGAAAACGATGCCAAGCTCGGCATCTCGGATGACAGCCTGGTGAATACGCGGCTCGGCTGCGAGACGCTGTGTACGACCAACAAGATCGTCATCGCGGGCGAGGGGCGCGGTCAGGCGCCGCTGTTCACCAAATACGGCAATCATGCGGTTGCCAATCGCGAGTTGATCACCGAAATCGCACGCTCGGTCGTGAAGGACATCGGGTACGATCAGGACGGTTTCTCGTTTCACGGCGCCGACGTCGACGTGCTGCTGCACGGCCAGTCGCCTGATATCGCGATGGGCGTTGATGCAAAGAAGAAGAAAGGCGAGGAGCAGGAAGGCGCCGGCGACCAGGGCATGATGTTCGGCTTCGCCTGCACCGAGAGCGAAGTCTACGAGAAGAATTCGTTCATGCCGGCACCCATCTACTTCGCTCACAAAATTCTGAAAGTTCTGTCCGAGAAGCGCCACGCAAAGCAGTTGTTCGACCTGCAGCCGGACGCCAAGAGTCAGGTGACGGTGCAATACGTCAAGGGCGAGCCGATCGGCTGCACCAAGGTCGTGGTGTCGACGCAGCACAATCCCGAGACCCGCAACGGCAAGAAGTACACGCCCGCGATGGTCAAGGAACTGATCGAGGACGCCGTCGCATCCGCCTTGCCGGACGGCTGGATGCCCAAGCGCCCGAGCGATTTCCTGGTCAACCCGACCGGCAATTTCGTCGTGGGTGGTCCTGACGGCGACTGCGGACTGACCGGCCGCAAGATCATCGTCGACACGTATGGCGGCTATGCGCCCCATGGGGGCGGCGCGTTCTCGGGGAAGGATCCCACCAAGGTCGACCGCTCCGCCGCCTATGCGGCGCGCTATCTCGCCAAGAACCTGGTGGCGGCCGGTGTTGCCGATCGCTGCACCATCCAGATCGCCTATGCGATCGGCGTCGCCGATCCGATGTCGGTCCTGGTCGACACCCACGGCACCGGTAAGGTCGAGGAGAAGAAACTCGAGAAGGTTCTGCCGCAGATCTTCCGGCTGACCCCGACCAATATCCGCCGCAGCCTCAAGCTCAATCGGCCGATCTACCGGCGCACCGCGGCCTACGGTCATTTCGGCCGCGCTCCCGACAAGGACGGCGGCTTCTCGTGGGAGAAGACCGACCTCGTCAAGGAGATCAAGAGCGCGCTTGCCTAGCTCTGGTTGGCGCATGATCTTGTTCCGGATCATGCCTTAACCTCGACGGCGCGCCCGACGGCGTTCAACATGGCGGCCGCAAGGCCGCCATGTGTGTTTCTGCGATGCCCCATTCGAACGAGACCAGTGCGATCAAGCGCGGCGCGTTCTTCGGCCGCCGCAAGGGTCATGCGTTGCGGCCGCGGCAAGCCTCGCTCCTGCACGAGTTGCTGCCGAAACTTGCCCTCGATCTAAGCGCGCCGGCGCCCGCCGACCCGACAACACTCTTTCCGCAACGCGCGCACTACGTCCGGCTCGAAATCGGCTTCGGCGGTGGCGAACACCTCGCCGCGCAGGCGCGCGCGCATCCCGACCTCGGCTTCATCGGCTGCGAGCCGTTCGTCAACGGCATGGCCAAGATGCTGGCCGCAATCGACGCCGATCACATCAGCAACATCCGCCTGCACTTCGGCGACGCGATCGAATTGCTGGATTGGTTGCCTGACGGCGTGCTCGCCGGCGTCGACATTCTTTATCCTGATCCATGGCCGAAGCGGCGGCATTGGAAACGCCGCATCGTCCGCGACGAGACCATCGCGGCGCTGGCGCGCGTGCTGCGCCAGGGCGCCGACGTCCACTTTGCGACCGATATCGCCGACTACGCGGCCTGGACGCTGGAGCGCTTCGCGCGCGCGCCGACATTTCACTGGGCCGCTGAATGCGCGGCGGATTGGCGCAAGCCTTGGCCAGGTTACCTGCCCACCCGTTACGAAGCCAAAGCCAGGCGAGACGGGCGTGTGCCCAGTTACCTTGTGTTCAGGCGCACGGATCGACCCGCCGACGCGCCAGCAGATGAAAAAATAAAGGCCCCGTCGAAGCGGGGCCAAGTCTAGGGAGAAACGCCAATGAAGCTACCCTAGCTCATTCGGCCCCCGAATTGGTTGCCGAAAGGACACACTCGTCGGCCAAAACGAACCGCGCCGAATCTCCCGCGGCCAATTATGGCCAGCATCCCATCCCAAGAGGATCAAATGACCGCGAGAACGCGCCGGAACCCTACCGCTTGATCCGGTAACCGGTCCTGAACATCCACCACACGATGGCAAGACATACGAGCAGGAACGCGGCCGTCATGGTGGTGCTGATCCAAACATTCACGTCGGCGATCTCGAAGAAGCTCCAGCGGAAGCCGCTGACCAGATAGACCACCGGATTGAATAAGGCGACCGTCTGCCACGCCGGCGGCAGCACGCTGATCGAATAGAAGCTGCCGCCCAGGAACGTCAATGGGGTGATGATCAACAGCGGCACCGCCTGCAGCTTCTCGAAGCCGTCTGCCCACAAGCCGATGATGAAGCCGAGCAGGCTGAACGAAACCGCGGTGAGCACCAGGAAGCCCAGCATGAATGCCGGGTGCGCGATCCGCAGCGGCACGAACAGGCCGGCCGTCGCCAGGATGAGAAGGCCGAGCATGATTGATTTTGAAGCGGCCGCCCCGACGAACCCGAGCACGATCTCAAACGCCGACACCGGCGCCGACAGCAGCTCGTAGATGGTCCCGGCGAACTTCGGAAAATAGATGCCGAACGCCGCGTTGGTCACGCTTTGCGTCAGCAGCATCAGCATGATCAAGCCCGGCACGATAAAAGCGCCGTAGCTCACGCCCTCGATCTCATTGATTCGCGACCCGATCGCGGCGCCGAATACCACGAAATAGAGCGAGGTCGCGATCACCGGCGACACCACGCTTTGCAGCAGCGTGCGCCGCGTGCGTCCCATCTCGGCGAGATAGATCGCCCACACCGCCCGGTAGTTCATTACTTTTGCCTCACCAAATCGACGAAGATGTCCTCGAGCGAGCTCTGGGTCGTCTGCAAATCGCTAAACGCGATCCCCGCGCCCGCGAGGTCGTCCAGCAATGCGGTGATGCCGGCCGTCGGTCCGCCGCGCGTATCGTAACTGTAGGTCAGCTCGCGGCCGTCCGCGCCGAGCGTAAGGTGATGGCCAGCGAGTGCCGCCGGAATCGCGGCCAGCGGCTCCTTCAACTGCAGAGTGAGCTGCTTGCGGCCGAGCTTGCGCATCAATTCGGCCTTGTCCTCAACCAAGATGATCTCGCCCTTGTTGATCACGCCGATGCGGTCGGCCATCTCCTCGGCTTCTTCGATGTAGTGCGTGGTAAGGATGATGGTCGTGCCAGCGTCACGCAGCGCGCGCACCAGGCCCCACATGCCCTGGCGGAGCTCGACGTCGACCCCGGCGGTCGGCTCGTCGAGGAACAGCAGCGATGGTTCGTGCGAGAGTGCCTTGGCGATGAGGAGCCGCCGCTTCATGCCGCCCGACAGCGTCAAGATCTTGTTGTTGCGCTGCTCCCACAGCGAAAGATTCTTGAGGACCTTGGCGAGGTGATCGGGATTGGCCGGCTTGCCGAACAGCGCGCGGCTCAGGCGCACGCTGTCCCACGGCGTGGCGAAGATGTCCGCCGCCATCTCCTGCGGAACCAGCCCGATCTCCGCGCGCGCCGCCCGATAGTCGGTGACGATGTCATGGCCGTCGACCGTGACGCTGCCTTCGCTGGCGGTGACGATCCCGCAGATGATGCTGATCAGCGTGGTCTTGCCAGCCCCGTTCGGGCCGAGCAACGCAAAGATCTCACCGCGGCGAATAGCGAGGTTGATGTTCTTGAGCGCCCGGAATCCCGACGCATAGGTCTTCGAGAGGTTGCGGACCTCGAGCACGGGACGAAACGGGGGGGTGGCATAGAGCATTGTCAAAACCCGAGATGGCGGGCGACATGGCAACGCATCGATGGCGAATTTGCGGAAGACCGTAACGCTTACCCGAATAGCAGATAGCGCGCCGGGTCGGCCGGCAGATCCCAGTTCAAGCCGGCCTCGGCGATGACCGAGAGGAGGTTGGCCGCAACGATTGCGGCGAAAGCGAGTGCGGTCGCACGGGTGGCACGCCACTCGACCGGCTTGTCGTCGATCCAGGCGCCGGCGAGCAGCATGACGGCGCTCGCGGCGATCTGGCAGAAGAAGGCGATCAGGCACCAGGTGTAGAGGTGGAGGCCGAGAACCGGCGCGCCGAAGCCGGCATCGCCGGGAAGGATGTGGAGCAGCATCTGGCGCCCGGACGCAATCACGCCGAGCAGCGCCGCCAGGATCGCGATGCCGTTGCCCACCGCCGCGTCGCGGCTGGTCAGGACTCCGCTGCCCTGTGTGCGCAGCAGGATGTGTAGCGGGCCGAGCGCCACCAGCATCAGGGCAACCCGCTGCATCACGCACAGCGGGCACGGCAGCTCCCCGAGGATCAATTGCACCGCGAACGCGGCCACAAGGACCAGCACCAGCACGCAGACGTTGAGGGTCGCGGCGGCGAGATAGAGGCGGCTCATCAGAAGCTCAGGGTGAGCGGGGTCGTCATGTCGAGCACGAGATGCACCAACACCCACGCCGCCGTGACCAGGAACAACGGCAGCTCGAGCGCGGATCCGCGCCAGGCGGCGGCCAGCGTCAGCAACACCAAAAGCATGAAGATCGCGTAGACCACGGGCGGCCTCGGCGCCGTTCACTGGATCGGAAGGCCATGGTCCCACACGTGGGCAGCATGCGACAAGCCCGCCGAGCTGACACAAATCGACGGGAAACCAGCCTGTCAGGGCGCATCGGCGCCCTTTGCAATTCAATCCGCCTCGAAACCGCATTACTCGACCACGACGCCGTGCTGGGGCAGGCAAAGGCGTGCGATGAGAAGATGTGACCGTCACCACCCCATCACGGCGGCTATGCTCGTAATCTCATCGATTGAACTCGAGGAGGTTCCTGATGCGGTTCGCGCTGGCCCTGCTTGTTTGTTCCACCGGCCTCGCGGAGGCAGCGCCGCAGTGCGCATCGGAGGCCAAGGAGCGGGCCAAAGCGCTACTCGCCTTCCACTACGACCAGAAGCCGGAGAGCTTTGCGATCGACGATGCGGTCAAGGAACTGCCGCCCATCAAGGCGCTCAAGGGTAAGGGCAAGTTCGACGTGCTCGAAGTCTGGGGCCACATCTACAAGGCCGACTACCGGATGCGCTTCATCTACGCGCCGATCAAGGAGTCCTGCACTCTGATGGGCGAGGAGATCCTGGAGGCCAGCGACCCATATTGAATTTGCGCTAGCGGCAGGCGCGCAAATAATTTGTGCGGGCGTCGCGTTCCTCGTCGGTCGCCGCAACCGATTGCCCCAGGCACCAGTCGTAATGCACGCGATAATCCTGAGCCCAGCGCGCGCCCTGGGCACCGGGCGCGCAGGCCGGATTGGATCGCGCGCCACGCACCTGGTGGAGTGCGGCGCTGGCGTAGCCTTTGCAGTATTCGGCATCGGCCGCCTG
>DATIPA010000241.1:0-11857 GCA_035472475.1 Xanthobacteraceae bacterium
GAGCTCGACTGGTATCTTGGTTTGATTTTGGCGTTGCCGCTGATGATCGGATCGTGGCAGGGCGCGCGGCTCGCTCATTTCATTAACCGCGATCTCCTGGCCCGCGCCGTTTCGCTGGTGCTGATCATCATCGGGATTTTCATCCTCGCAAATGTAGGCCGGCGACTTCTCGCATAGCGGGTTTGGGAACTCTCGAAGCAAGCGATTCGCGCGGTTACAGTGTTCGCCGTGAGCATTGTTGTCCGCATCTGACCGGCGGCGCACCCGGTCGCACCCTGCGATGCGACGCGGTTTACGGCCGAAACTGCGCCAGCTTGGCCGTGAGGTCACACCGCTCGACAACGTTGGGGTCGCCTTTGGTCACCTCGAAGGCAGTCTCGTCTCCCTCACGCCAGAAACGTAGATCAAGCTTGTTCGCGCCGATGCGGAGGTCCCGAATCGTCAGATCGGGCAACCATTTTGGAAGCAGCGGGTCGACATAAAGCTTGCCGCGGGGCGCATCCGGCAGGAATCCCAGCAGGGCCTGCGTGAGCATGAAGACCGAGCCGGCGGCCCAGGCCTGCGGCACGTTGGCGCCGATGTATTGCACCGGGAAATTCGCCTCCATGCGCTCCGGCGCAGTGTAGAGCTCCGGCAGCTGGTTGAGCAGGAAGTGAGATGCGGCCACGCTCACGTCATGCGCGATCCGCGCGGCCTCCGCACCAAAGCCGTAGAATTTGCAGCCCATCGCGATGATGGCGTTGTCATGCGGCCACACCGAGCCGGTCTGATAGTTGTACGGATTGAAGGCCTTGTGATCGGCGGACAAGGTTCGAATGCCCCAGCCGGTCCACATGTCCGGCGCCATCAGGCGTTCGACCACCCGCTTGGCGCGCTCGGGCGGCACGATGCCGGACCACAGACAGTGACCCGGGTTGGACGCGACGCTGAGCACTTTTTTCTTGTCGCCATCGAGCGCGTAGGCATAGAAGCCCAGTTCCTCGTCCCAGAACGCGTCGTTGAAGCGCACGAACAGCGCCGCCGCCTTGGCGCGCAATTGCGCCGCGCGATCCGGTTTTCCGAGCGCATCGAACACCTCGGCCATTCGCACCCACGCGTTGTAGACATAGCCCTGCAGTTCGCACAGCGCCTTGGGGCCTTTGACCAGTGTGCCGTCGGGATACATGACGGAGTCGCCGGAATCCTTCCAGGCCATGTTTTCATAGCCGACCGGCGAACGCGTCTGATATTCCTGGAACCCGTCGCCGTCGCGGTCGCCGTATTGATCGATCCAGGCGAGGCAACCTTCCGCGGTCGGCAGATTCTGTTCGAGCAGCGCGTTATCGCCGGTCGCGCGCCACGCCGAGTGCAAGGTGATCAGGTAAAGCGGCGTCGCATCGGCGGTGCCGTAATATGGCGTGTGCGGGATCAGCTTGAAATGCGCAAGCTCGCCATAGCGCAGCTCATGCAGGATCTTGCCCGGTTCGGCGTCGCGATAGGCATCATCCTCCTTGGCTTGCAGCGAGCCCAGAAGGTCGAGCGCACCGCGCGCGAATTCCGGATAGATCAGGATGTTCTGCAGCGACACGAGCAAGCTGTCACGGCCGAACGGCGCCACGAACCACGGCAAGCCGGCCGCCGGGATGAAGACCATGTGGGTTGTGCCCTGGATCGGCAGGCGAAGCGCGGCCATGTCCTCGAGCGCCTGGCGAAACAACCGATAGAATTCCTCATTGCTGGTTTCGATCTTGACCACGGTCTCGAGCCATTGCGACAGCGTCTCGGCGTGGCGGGATTTGGCGCTCGCTGCCACGCACTCGCGCGGCGCCGGAAAGGGATTTTCCCCGTCCTCGAGCGCATAGAGCAGGCAGGTGTGCCAGGCCTCGCCCGGCTGCAGCGAAACGTCGAAACTGAGCCGGCCATTGGCGGAGACCGCGCTGCTCGTGGCGCGGGCAATCGAGACCGTCACCGCACGGTGGAAATCGCGGTTGGAATACGCGGTGCGCACCCGTTGCCGGCGCTCCGACCACTCGGTGGTGATTTGGCCGCGACGGATGATATGACCCGACCGCACGTCGAACACGTCGGCAAAGTCGCAACGAAACGAGATCTCCAGCTGGAAGCGCACGGGCTTCATGCTGTTGTTGGTGATGTCGATGTCTTCGTGCAGGCCGCCGCCAATCGACCGGCTGATGGTGAGGCCGATCGTGCGCGGCGCGATCGTCCCGTCTTCGCTCAGAATCGACCTGTTGGTGAGGAAGATACGGGCCGCGTAGTAGCTGATGGGGCCGCCATTCAACAGCTCAAAGGGTTCGCCGTTGGCGTAGATCGCCCAGTGACTGATGACCCGCGTATCAAGAAAGTAAAGGCCCTTTTCGCTCGGCCAGGTGATGCTCCCGTCGGGATCGGTCACGAGCACTGTCTGGCCCTGGTGGGTAGCAATCTGGGGTGGACCAACCTGAACCTTGAATGCCATCACGTACTCCTCGCGGCTGCGCCGGAGCCTTCTTGGATGGTGCTCGGATCACGAACCGGCGCGCGGCAGCGGAATGTTAAGCGAGTCCCTTGCGCTAGTCGCTGACTAAATTACGCGCGCTGTTGCGACTGCTGTGGCTTTGTCTCCGGCATCCAGAACCAGGCGATCAGGACTATGCATAGCGCCACTGCGGCGATGCCAACGAAGCCGATTGTGCTGCCAAAGTGCCCGGCGAGGACGCCAAAAAAGCTCGTGCTGAGCGCCGCGCCGATTCCCGCGAGCGTCCCCACGAAGCCTTGCGCCAGGTTGAACCGGCCGCTCCCTTTGGTCAGATCGGCAATGATCAGGGCCGTCAGCACGCCCAATGCGCTGCCGCTCACGCCGTCGAGCAATTGAACAAACACGAGCGCCAGCGGGTTGTCGGTGAGGGCAAACAGCAGCCCGCGAATCGCCAGGGCGCCGAACCCGATCAACAACAATGGCTTGCGGCCCCAGCTCTGCGCCTCGCGTCCGACCCACGGGGCCGCCACCACGACGACCAACTGGGGCACGATGATCATCGCCGAAATAACAAAAGACGCATGCGTTCCGCTGCGGTAGGCGAGCGCTTCGCCCTCCAGCGGCAGCATCGATGCGTTCGCGAACTGAAACAAAAACAGACAAATCGCAAATGTGAGCAGGCCGAAGTTCGTCGGGAGACTGAGACGCAGGGCTCGCGGGGGCGGGGTGGGCTCGTGGTGATCGGGTTGGCCGCAGGCCCGGCCGAAATGGACATCGTCGGACCGGATGCGGGCCAGCGCCACAAGCAGCGGAATGACGAGCGCCGCAGAGGCAAAGAAGATCGCTTGGTAGGTCGCGAAATAGCCGATGCCCCCCATCACCGCCGTGGCCGCTACCGCGCCGGCCGAGGCGAAGCGTTGATTGCGTCCAAGTCGTTCGGCGAGCGCGTCGTGGCCGACCAGACCCAGGCTGATGGCCGCGATTGCTGGCCCCAGGATCCCGCCGGTCAAACCTTGCAGCACGAGCGCGACCAGCACGACCGGAAGTATTGGCCACAGCATGAGCGCGAGCGCACTGAGCGCGACCACGACGGCCCCCAGTGCAACCAGCAAACGCTTTGATCGAGTCGCGTCGAGCAGCTCACCCCCAGGCAGCTGGCTCAATAAGGCAGCGATCCCTCCGACGGTCAGGACGTAGCCGATGTCCTGCTGAGTCCATTTCTCGGCGGCCAACAAAACCGCAACAAACGGTCCGAACCCTGCCTGCATCCCCGCGAGAAAGAAGTTGAGTGCGTCAAGGCCGCTCAGACTCCGGTCGGAGGGCGATATCGGCAGCACGTCGGTTGATGCGATCGCGGTCATGGGTCAGCCCCCCTAGCGAGCGGCACATTTAGCCGCCTGTTTGTGCGTCCTTCTTGGGCGGCCATAGCCACGCGGCCCCCCGCACGCCACTCGAATCGCCATGCATTGCCTTGACTATTTTTGTGTTGATGTCGTCGGAAAAAGCAAATGCGGCGATCAAATCAGCGAGGCCGGAGTAGAGCGCGTCGATGTTTGAGAGTCCACCGCCCAGCACCACGACTTCGGGATCGACGACATTGATGATGGATGCGAGGCCCCGCGCCAGGCGATCTTTGTAGGCCGAAATCGAACTCACCGCGTCGTTGTCCGCCCCGGTTGCCGCCGCCGCAACGATGTCCTGCGGAGCCAGCGTCCTCCGCGATCTGCCAAAGTATTCCCGTGCGAGCCCCGCGCCGGATAGAAATGTCTCGATGCAGCCGCTCTTCCCGCAATAGCAGCGATGCCCGGGGCGTTCGCTGTCGTTGGTCCACGGCAGCGGATTGTGCCCCCACTCGCCGGCAATCCGATTGCATCCCTTAAGCACCCGCCCCTCAACGACGAGACCGCCGCCGACCCCCGTTCCCAGGATCGCGCCGAACACGACTTTGGCTCCGACCGCCGCGCCATCGGCAGCTTCCGAAATCGCCAGGCAATTCGCGTCGTTTTCGATCCGGACCGGCTGACCCAACGCGGTGGCGATATCGCGCAAGAATGGTCTGCCGTTCAGCACCGTGCTGTTGGAATTCTTGATCAGGCCCGTCGTCGCCGAGATTGCGCCCGGCGTCGCTATGCCAACGCTTGCGACCTCCCCGATCTCCTTCTGGGCCTGGACGACGACATCGACGATCGCGCGCACGGTGGCGGCATAGTCGACGGATGGCGTCGGTATTCGGCGCCGGATGACCGCCATTCCTTGATCATCAAGCGCGATGATCTCGATCTTGGTGCCCCCGAGGTCGACCCCTATCCTCATCATTGCACGTGATTGGCTTGTCCAAGGCTCGAACAGCTGCAGGATATTGCGGCCGGCGCCTCGCACAAAATCGTTGTTGCCCCCGACCCCCGAGGTGGGATGTCGGAATCGCGCTTTTGCGACCTATCCGGGCGGCGCGCAGGAACAAACGTTCAGCTTCGGCTCAGAAGCCGATGGACCCGGACGCGCGTTGGCGGTCGCCGGCAATTATCGGCGAATTGGCGGGGCGTATGTGGGCGGCGGTGGATAGGGCTGGTAGTACGGGTTCGGGTCGCAGGTGCCGCCATTGCCGGCGAGAGTTGCCAAGCATTGCTTGAGGGAGGTGGACCCGCAGCTGGTGGCACCATAACCCTTCCCCCCGTAGTTGGCGCACCAGGGATAGATTATGACCGCCGCACTCGGCCGCGTACCCGCAATCAGCGTGAGCACGACCGCGGCTATGAACCAGGGCGTGGGGTGTCGCATGAGGTGTCTCCCGGACGTTGTTTGCTCAAATTCATTTAACACCGCAGGGAGCATTATGATCCGCTTGCGCACGGCCGCGGGAGCGAAAAAAAGAAGCGCGAGCAACTGTAGTTCGGGGGCCGGGGTCCGGGGCCGGCAACGACGCCTCAGGCCGGATTGGCGGCCAGTTCCTGTTGGTACGCCTGATCCATGCTGGACCGCAGGCCATTTTTGAGCAGCGCGTCGGAAAAGGTCTGCCGGATTGCCGGCAGCTCATCGACGTAGTCGATCTGATCGCCGCCCTGGCGCCGGCTGATCCAGGCTTTTGGAACGCCCTGCGAATTGCGGATCGCAACGCCTTCGTGCTTGAAGGCGAGATAGCGAGCCGGCGTCGTGCCGGTGTTGAAATGCTGATGGAACCACATGTTGGGCGGCACCACCATCGACCCGACCTGCCAATCGTAGCGCCGCGGCTCCTCGCCCTCCGGCCACATCAAGGAGTAGCCATCGCCGCCGAGGATGATCACATGGGCGCCCGGGCCGTGCGCATGCGCCTTTTTGTAGGTCCCCACCGGAAACTGCGAAATGTGGCTGTTCATCGAGCCCTTGGCCATGTTGAAGCGGATGTGACCGCCGCCGGCACCGCGTTCCTTCGCGGCAATCACTGGCAGGTTCACCGCGTCGGCGACAAAGTTGGTGTCCAGCAACAGGCCTTTTTGTTCGCCCTTGTTGCTGAAGTAGTCGGGCTCGCCCGAAAAGCGGTTCTTGAAATCGTACGGCGTGTTGAACACGAACTCGACATCGCCGAACGCATTGATGATCGATGGCGCATTGGTGACCGCGACGAAACGCGCTGCGTCCTTGCCGGAGCCGTTGAAGTGCTGATGCCAGGTATTGAGCGGTATCGCGAACAGCGATCCGGCTTTCCATTCAAAACTGACGCGTTGCCCGGCGTCGTTCCACACGGCAGTCGAGCCACGGCCCTCCAAGACGAGGATCATTTCCTCGAACAGATGCCGCAGCGGATTTAACTTCTTGGCCGGAGCAATCTCGCACACATAGCAATCATTCGACGTGCGGGATGCTTCATGATTGATGAAGACCGCCGAGCCGCCGCGCCGCGCCCACGGCTTGAGCTCGACGGTGCGCAGGTTGGGCACGTAATGCGCAGCAATGATATCGAGCCCCTCGTCACGCACCCATCGGAGATAAGGAGTTTCCTTTTCGGTGGCGAACTTTTTCGCCAGCTCTTCTGAAACAATTGCAGTCTTGGCCATGCATGATCTCCGCCCGATGGGCCTCGGTGGATGCTCGGTAACGAACACCTGACAGGCGCCAAATTATCATCGACACACCCCGTCGGCCAATCAGCCCGGATCATTCGTGGCCGCGGCCACGGCCAACGCCACCGGTGGAAGCGTGATCTGATGCGTGATGGTGGTGATGGCGGTCGTCGTGGCGATGGTGATGGGTGTGGCTCTCGAGATGCGGATGACGCGGATCCTGGCTGAACACCAACGATTTGATCGTGACCGGAACCGTGTTGGACGGCAGTCGAATGCGTCCGAGATCGATGTAATCGAAATCCCAGAGCGTCACGCCATCGATCACCAGGAGCTCGTTCGCGATCTTCACCTCTTCGCGCAGGATCGCGCCGAGCGTCTGGGCGATGTCGCCATCAAGCATGATGAACAGCAGCTTGTTGGCGGCGACCGGTTCGGCGAGGCCGGCGGCAATTCCCTGCGCGAACGCCAGAATCCGCTCGTAGGTCGGCGCCCCGTGCCAGCGCAGCGCGAGGGCGACATCGCGCTCGACGCCGGCAAGATCAAACGCGGCCAGATGGTCGCGGATCGCACGCGCCAGCACGCCGGGATCGATGATGTCCGGGCATACGTAGGCAGGTTGGATGACCTGCAGATTGCGCTGCGGGAGCAGCGCTCCCGGATCCGAGATGTAGCTGGTGTTGCCGCTGAGTTGCACGCTGTACGCGGAAGCCCCCAGAGCCGTGGCCCGGATGCATTCGCCGGCCGACAAAAGCGGCCAGGGCAGGGCGCCACGGTCGACGCGGTTTCGCAACGCCTCGCCGAGGCGGCGCCCCATGTCGCCGAAATCCCGCGGTTCGCGGCGGTACACGAATTCCGCCACCCCACCTGAAAACATGACGCCATCGATCGATCCAAAATCCGCGATCGGCGGCGTCAGGTAGAGGTGGGCGAGCTTCCCCGACAGTGGACGCTCGACAATGGCGGCGATGAGCGCGTCAGCCATCCGCGCTGCGACCGCGTCGAGTTCCGGCGGCGACGTCACACTGCCGCACTCCCAAGCGAATCCGGCTGCATGCGCGTGATACGCACCGGCCGGGTCGAGGCGAACAATGCGCAGGCCATCATCGACGACCTGCAGCCGCCCGCCGATGTGCAGGGCGGCGGTGGCAATCACCGTTCCGCAGTCGACGATCGCAAGCTTGGTCGTGCCGCCGCCAATATCGATATTGAGTATTCGGCTGCGCGCCTGATGGGACATTTGCGCAGCGCCCGAGCCGTAGGCGGCCAGCATCGCTTCCATGTGATGTCCGGCGGTCGCGCAGACGAGGTCACCGCCCTCGCGCGCGAGAATATCGGCAATCGCCTGCGCGTTCTCGCGCCGCAGCGCCTCGCCGGTGAGGATGACGACCCCAGTGTCGATGTCGCGCGGTTGCAGATGTGCGGCCGAGTAGGCGCGATCAATGATGCGACCGAGCGCGCTGTCGTCGATGCGTGACGGGCTCTGGTACGGCGTGAGCACGACCTCGGACTGAAACAGCGTTTCGCGTGAAACGACGACATAGCGGCTCGATAGATCCTCGCCAAAACGCCGCAGATTCAGCCGCGAAAAAATGATCTGCGTCCCGGAAGATCCGATGTCCATGCCGACGCTGACCAGCGTGACGTTGTCCTCATGCCAAAGCGGGTTGTCTTCCAGTGGCAAATCCGGATCGAGATAGTCGTGATCGTGATCGGCGTCGCCGTCGTGCACGTGATCGAGCGCTTCGCCGAGCGAGTGATCTGTAACGGTGTGCGGGCGTTTGCCGGTTGGATCGTCACTCTTCGGCATCGCGATTCCCTTGGCGCACGCCTGGGTGCGGGGTAAAGTCCTTGTCAGCCTTGTAGTTCGCTAGTGTCCCGCTTCAGACGCTTGTATCCCTTGCGGCAGGCACTTTTACAAGCGTCGGAAGCAAAGGGACACTAGCAACCTAATGATTCTAGTGTGGCTTTGGATTTGACGTTCCTACGACGGACTCGCTGCTATGCTGGTAGGAACGTCAAATCCGCCACACTGGCCGGCGAGATCAATAGGTCACGGGATGGAAACGATGGCGGTGGCGGGACGCCTTGCCGGGCGTGGCGCAGTGTTGATCGCGCTGCTGGTGTTGGCGTCGGGAACGCGGGCATCGGCGCAGGCATCGGCCGACTTCTACAAAGGCAGGAACCTCGAACTCTACGTTGGATACAGCGTCGGCGGCGGCTACGACCTCTATGCCCGGGTCTTGGCGCGGCACATCGCCAAGCACATTCCGGGTAACCCGACCGTGATCCCTAAGAACATGGAAGGCGCGGGCAGTCTGCGATTGGCAAACTGGCTGGCTCGCGCCGCGCCGAGAGACGGCACCGTGTTTGCAACGTTCGGTCGCGGGGTTCCGTTCTACCCTTTGCTTGGGCTTCCGGGTGCGCAGTTCAAGGCGACGGACTTCGGTTGGATCGGCAGCGCCAGCAACGAAGTCAGCATGTGCGTGTCATGGGGCACATCCAAAATCACCAAGATCGAAGAAGCCGAGACCACGCAGATGGTCGTCGGCGGGACTGGTCCAAGCGACGATACCGTGCAGTTCCCGCGCGTTCTCAACGGCGTGCTCGGGACAAAATTCAAAGTCATCTCCAGTTACCCCGGCGGGAACGATATCGTCCTCGCGATGGAGCGCGGCGAGGTCGAAGGCCGATGCGGCTGGTCGTGGTCGACGATCACCGCCACCCGTCCTGATTGGGTGAGCGGCAAGAAAATCCACCTGCTGATTCAACTTGCCCTGCACAAGCACCCGGATCTTCCAGACGTGCCGCTCGTTACCGACCTGGCGAAAACCCCCGAGCAGAAAAACATCATCAAACTGATGTTCGCACGGCAGGTTGTCGGCCGGCCCTATGCGGCGCCGCCCGGAATTCCGAGCGAGCGGCTGGCGCTGTTGCGGCGAGCCTTCATGGACACCATGGCCGATCCCGAGTTCCTCGCCGACGCCAAAAAGCTCGAGCTCGAGATTTCGCCGGTCTCCGGCCCCGAGGTCGAGCAACTGCTGCGCGAGGTTTACGCGACCCCAGCTGACGTCGCCCAAAAACTGAGCGCGCTTCTCAAGTGATCCGTTCGGGCTGCCAGCGATGCCAGCGGATGTAATCGGCGAAGCATGGCACGCGCTTGGTTTGCTGCTCGAACCAACGCGTCTGCTTGTGCTGGTATTGGGCGTGATTATCGGGCTGGGGATCGGGATATTGCCCGGGCTGAGCGGGGTCGTCGGTTTGGCGCTGCTGATTCCCTTCACCTATCACCTTGACCCCCCCACCGCGTTTGCGTTGCTGCTCGGCATGGCGGCGGTCATTACGTCGTCGGACTTCATCACCGCGGTTTTGTTTGGTGTTCCCGGGCACGTCGGCGCGGCCGCGACAGTGATTGACGGGCATGCCATGGCGCGCAAGGGCGAAGCCGGGCGTGCGTTCGGGGCGGGATTTGCCGCTTCGCTAGCCGGCGGTCTGGTCGGTGCCGTGGTGCTCGGCGTAAGCGTACCGGTGCTCCGCCCGTTGCTGCTCGGGATCGGCTCGCCCGAGCTGCTCGCGTTTACCATCTTTGGGCTCTCGATGGTGGCGACGCTGAGCGGCCGGGCACCGCTCAAGGGCCTTGCCGCCGCCGCGCTCGGCTTGATGCTCGCGATGGTCGGGTCGCGGGCCCAAGGCGGCACCCTGCGCTGGACATTCGAGACGCTCTATCTGTGGGACGGCGTACCGCTGGTGCCGGTCGTGCTGGGCCTGTTTGCCCTGCCGGAGCTCGCCGAACTCGCCGTCACCCGCCAACGGATCGCCGGCGAGCACGTCGCCAACATCACGCTCTCCAGCCAATGGCAGGGCGTCGGCGACGTGGCGAAGCATTGGTGGCTTGTTCTGCGCTGCAGCCTGCTCGGGACCGCGCTCGGCGCCATCCCGGGGGTCGGGTCGGCGGTCATCGACTGGATCGCTTACGGCTACGCGCAGCGCAGCGAGCGCAACGCCGAGACCTTCGGCTCCGGCGATGTGCGTGGGGTGATCGCACCTGAAAGTTCCAACAATGCCAAGGAGGGCGGCCACCTCGTCCCGACCATCGCCTTCGGTGTTCCGGCCGGCGCATCAATGGCGGTGTTGCTCGGCGCTTTCCTGATGCACGGCCTGCAGCCGGGGCCCGATATGCTCACCAAGCATCTCGACCTCACCTACACGATTGTCTGGAGCTTGACGCTGGCGCATGTGATCGGTGCGTCGATCTGCCTGTTGGGTAGCCGCTGGCTTGCGCAGATCTCCCGAATCCGCGCGGAGATTCTGCTTCCGATCGTGCTGGCATTTGTCTTTGTCGCGGCGTTTCAAGGCTCTCACGATTGGGGAGACCTTTACACACTCTTGCTGTTCGGCGTCGTCGGTTGGTTCATGAAGGACTTCGGCTGGCCGCGTCCGCCCCTGGTGCTTGGTCTGGTCATCGGCAGCCTGTTCGAACGCTATCTGTTCATCTCGACCGAACTTTACGGGCTGGGTTGGGTACTGCGGCCGGTGGTTCTCGTCATTCTGGCCATCGTGGCCTGGTGCCTCTACCGGCCGCTCTCCAAGCTTGCCTTCGACGTGATCGCGCAGCTGCGAACCGTCGGGGTCCGGCGATTTCGCCTGACCCCACCGGCAGCATTTTCCCTGACGATCATTGCGCTGATCCTCGTGGCGATCATCTCTGCATTGGACTGGCCAACCCCGACGAAGCTGGTGCCGCTGACCGCATGCGTGATTGCGCTCGTAACGACGACGCTCAATCTCGTCTATGAGGTCCTTGGCCCCGAACCGGTGGCGCCGGAACGCTCGCAGCGCGCGGCGCCGCGCGTGATCGCCTACTTTGCCTGGCTCGTCCTGCTGCTGGCGCTGATCGCTCTCATCGGTTTCATCCCCGCCATAGGCGTGTTCATATTCTCGTACATGCGTTGGGGATTTCGCGAGTCGTGGGTCGGTTCGCTGGGATACGCGGCAGCCACCAGCCTGGTGTGCTGGCTGGTGTTCGATCTGGCGCTGCATGCGGCCTGGCCCCGCTCATGGCTCGGCGACCTGCTGCCGAACCTCAGCGCCGGCAGCGGATTGATTTGATGCGTTCTTGCTGACGAGACCTCACTGGAGGCCACAATGACGGGACTTTACGATCGCACGCCCGGCCCGGGCCACAATCACCCCGAGCATGACCATGACCACGAGCATGAGCATGAGCATGTCTGGGAACGCTGGGCAAAAAACCGCGTCTTTGTGCGTCAGCTGGAAGGAACCTACAGCGACCTTTACCAGGCGCTGGTCGACCAGCCGCGCGTCTATTCATCCCGCGACCTGCCCTGGAAAGGCGGACCGC
>DATIPA010000242.1:0-1885 GCA_035472475.1 Xanthobacteraceae bacterium
CGCCATTTTCGCAAAAGACGGTGGGGTCCTCCGGGAACGCCGCCTCAACCCCCATCCAAGCGCACATAGCCGCCGCTGCGAGCGCAACCGTGCATAGTTTGAGTCCGGGCCTAACTAGGAGCGTGTCTGCTTAGTGCTGGGTGATGGGATTTGAAGCGAGGGGGCGGGAAGATTTCTGGCCATTCTTCGTTCCTGGTTCGCGATTGGCGAGGCTTATCCCGTTGCGAGGGCGGCGGGAGACGGAATCCGCCCCTGAGCGAGCTTCAAGATATTGTGGGCGAGGCAAACAAGGCCCCATTCGGCGGCAACCTTCTCGACGCCACGCAACAGGAACTGACGGAAGCCGCGCGCCTGTTTGATCTGTCCGAAGACCGGCTCGGGCAGCTGCTTTCTTAAGCGGTAGGGGCCGGCGTGGCCGCCGGCCTTGATCTTGGCGCGCATGGCGGCGACGCGCGCGCCGCCGCCTTCTCCTTCCCCCGCGTGCTTGGCCCGCCCTGGCGCGATATAGGCGTCGACGCTGCGCTCCTCCAGCGCCGCAAGGTTGGCGTCGGAGCAATAGCCGGCGTCAGCCGACAGCTGCGCCGGCTTGCGGCCGAGATTGGTTTCGATCGCGTCGGCGATCGGGGTCAATTGATGTTGATCGCTCTGCCTGGCGTCGAGCCCGTGGGCGACGATCACCTGGGCGGTCGCGTCGACCGCCGCTTGCGCATTGTAGCCCTGGATGAAGCCGTCCTTGGTTTTCATGATCCGGCTTTCGGGATCGGTGAAGTTCTTCTGCGCTTTGGGATCGGGCTCTTCGGACGGCGGGGCGGCGGGCTTTCCCGGTTTCTTGCGGCCCTCGGCTCTCCGCCGTTCCTCGGCCTCGGCCTGCGCTTTGACCTTGGCCGCCGCGGCCGCTTTCGCCTCGGCCTCCAATTCGGCCTTCGCCGCAAGGATCTTCTCGGCGCGCTTCTTCTTGTCGGCGACCCAATCGGGGAGCTCCTCGCCGCTCTTGTCGCCGCCAAAAGCCTTGTCCTCCTCGGCGTCCGCAGCCTCGGCCGCGCTCAGCCATCGCTTAACCTCGGTCTCGAGCTCCGCCGCACGCTTGCCCATGCGCTCGTAGCTCATCGCCTTGTGCTTGGAGGCGTTCGCCTTGATCTTCGTGCCGTCGAGCGCGACATGGCCGAGCTTCACCAGTCCCGCCTGCTCGCACAGCTTGAGAACTTGCGCGAACAGTCCGGCGAGCGCCTTCAAATGGCGCTTGCGGAAGTCGGAGACAGTGCGAAAATCCGGGGGATCGAGCCCGACAATGCTCATGAAGTCGACCCGCTCGCGCGTCGCCTTGGCGATCCGGCGCGACGAGTAGACGCCATTGCAATAGGCATAAAGCAACAGCGCCGTCATCATCGCCGGGTCAAACGGCGGCTGCCCACGCTCGCTCGCGTAAACCGCTTCGATCTTACCAAGCTCGAGATGCTCGAGCACAAGCGCCAAAACGAAGCGGGCCAGGTGGTCCTCGCCGACAAAGTCCTGCACGCTCACCGGCAACAACAGCGGCTGATCGATCGTCCACCTGCGGAATGTCTTGCTCATAACCAAGCAGAATCCGATTCGCGCCGCCCCCGCCACTAATTTCCGCTATTTCTCGGACAGGCTCCTAGACATGTCGAACAACTTCACGAGCCATTTCTCAGCCGACGATGCGGCGCTGGTGCTGATCGATTTTCAACCGCAGATGTTCATGGGTGTGGAGAGCCACGACCGGAACGCGATCAAGAACAACCTTCAGATCATCGCCAAGAGCGCGAAGCTTTTTAATGTACCGACGGTTCTGTCGACGGTCACGCCGGAGACTTTCTCGGGTCCGTTCGTTCCGGAGATCACCGAAGGGGTTTTTCCGGGTCAC
>DATIPA010000243.1:0-1778 GCA_035472475.1 Xanthobacteraceae bacterium
CCTCAGCGGCAGCGATCGTGCGCTCGAGCGAGCCGATCTTGATCCGCCCGCGAAGCACCGGCAGCGTGTCGATAGTCGGCCCGCCAATGCATCGTTCGGCGTTCGCAACGTTAATTGAGGCATTGGCGCGGGGTTGATGCACCGAAGTATCGGCTTCACAGCCGTGTGCCATGGACGTTCTCTTGAGATCGCGGGTCATCATCGCGCCATCCTTTCGACTTCGGCCGCGAGCGCAGTTATCTTCCGGACGGCTGCTGCGCTGTGGGCCATCTCGAACGCGAGCCGGCCGGTCACTACCGCCTCGGCGAGGACGGCGCGCCGGCCGATGCAGCTTGTCAGCACCCGCGGATCAGACTTGGCGAGCGCTTGTGCAATCTCATGGGCATCGACGTCGTGCGCGTCGCGGCGGTTGAGAACGATCCGAGTACGGAGCCGCGGCCGAAACGTGTTCGCTTCGTTGACGAGCCTGAACGTCTCGGCGAAAGCCGCACGGACGAACGGCGGCAGCTGAACAGGTACGAGCACCAAATCCACGGTCAGCAGCGCCCCGCGCGCGAGCGCGGCGACATGGCACAGTCCATCCACGATCACGCGATCGACGTCACGAGCGATGTTCGGCGCGTCA
Source organism: Xanthobacteraceae bacterium (assembly GCA_035472475.1). GTDB lineage: Bacteria > Pseudomonadota > Alphaproteobacteria > Rhizobiales > Xanthobacteraceae > JAFAXD01. The sequence continues at coordinate 626 of DATIPA010000243.1, forward strand.
CGGTGAAGCGTGTTCCGCGTGAGACCAATGACAGTGAAGCGCCTCGGCAGCCGTTCCTGCGCCCTCATCTCGGACCACTCGAGCGTGCGGCCTTGAGGGTCCGCATCGATTACGGTGACGTGCCGAGTCCGGTAGGACCAGAGGCCGGCGGGGTGCAGTGCCAGCATCGTCTTGCCGACCCCGTGCGGTTGGTTGAGGAGCGCGACGATCATGGCTCTCGCTCCTGACGATGCGGGGCACCGGATCGACGTTTTTCGCCGCGCGACAGCGGCACGAGCAGTCGGTCGAGGACGCCCTGGTAGAACGACGCTGGCACAACAAACTCGATGCTCTGGCAGCGGCCCGAGCGAGTGGTGAGTTCCTCCCATTCGTTAATCCAGGAGAACTGCTGGCATCGCCAATGCGCACCGTAACGGACGGTGATCCGGATGAGGGTCGACCTCAGGCGTGTCAGCGCACCTTTGAGAACTTGATACTCGTGATCGCCGGTTGCGCGGCAGATGGCGACTGGGAGTTTGTAGGGAGTGAAGCCGAAGGATCGCGAGGTTGGCGGCCCGTCATCCTGCGTGGCAAGACCGTGGCCTGCGGCCCAGATCAGCACATCCGAGGCCCCAATGGTCGCCATGCCGTCTTCCGGAACGGCGTAGACTTGCAACTGCGTATCTCGCGCGCGGCAGATGATCGGCGTCACGTTTTTGGCGTTCGCGAGCGAGAAGGACTGCCGCTCCAGAAGGTCGTGCTGCAGCGGTGGCAGCTCACGGGCGAGCGTCTCGAACGGATCGAGCGCCGCTCGTTTGCTCGGGATTGGCCGTCGGCGCTCGCGCTCCATCATCAGCGTCGGGCTGGCAATCATCGACGGTAGGGATGGATGGCGGGTTGGCCAGGCAGTGCGCCACGCTTCGCCGGATGAACCGTTCCAGCACCAGGATCGGAAGTCGAGGTCTTGGCGCCACGATCGGCCCAGGCTTTCAGATCATCGAGCGCGTAGACGACGCGGCCCCCGATTTTCCGATACGTCGGGCCTGTGCCGTAGGTGCGGTGCTTCTCAAGCGTGCGACCGGAGAGGCCGAGGAATCGGGCCGCTTCTGGCGTGCGCAGAAAGCGTGGCGGCAAACCGGCCAAAAGGTCGGGCATGATCGAACCTCCGTGATCC
>DATIPA010000244.1:0-17319 GCA_035472475.1 Xanthobacteraceae bacterium
GGCCGCCGAGGCGATGCGGCTCTCGGCGCGCGGCTACCACCGGGTGTTGCGAGTCGCGCGCTCGCTCGCGGACCTGGAGGGAACCGCAGCGGTGGCCCGAGTGCACCTAGCCGAAGCGCTGTCCTACCGGGCGCTCGCAGACGAACCGCAACGCGGGGCGTGATTGCCTTAGGTTGCGCTGCGGTAGCACCGCTCCGCCGGCCGGTGCGGATCAAGCTTGTGGTCAAAACGTGCTATAACGTGCGTTGTCACAAATCTGTGGCCGGCGCATGGTCTAGACGCGTGAACGCGCAACCGGCTGATTCGGCGCAACGTTGCCATTCTGAGGGGGCGGTCGTGTTGAACCCGGTACTAGCAAAGCCCGTCGGGCTGATGGATCGGTTTCGTGGGCCGCTGCAGGGCATGCCCTTCATGCCGGCCCTGCGCGCCTACAGCGGGCTGCGGCCACGCGAGGCGATCTCGCAGACCGCCCGCAGTCTGGGGCGGCTCGGCACCCTCGAGGTCCGCCTTGCACGCTCGGCCGCCGACGTGCGCAGAGCGCAGAAACTTCGCTATCGCGTGTTCTACAAGGAAATGTGCGCGGTGCCGGATGCCGGCAAGATGATTGCGCAGCGCGATATCGATACGTTTGACGCCATTTGCGATCACCTCATTGTCATCGACCACGCCACGCGTGGACCTACCGGCAAGCCGATCATTGTCGGCACCTACCGGCTGTTGCGCCAGCAGATCGCGGAGCGCAGCGGCGGTTTCTACAGCGCCGGCGAATACGATATCGCTGCCCTGCTGGCGCAACACCGCGAGTGCAGGTTTCTCGAGCTTGGCCGGTCGTGCGTGCTGCCCGCCTATCGCAACAAGCGCACAGTCGAACTCCTGTGGCACGGCATCTGGACCTACGTGCTGCATCACGGGGTCGATGCCATGTTCGGCTGCGCAAGTCTCGAGGGCACCGATCCGCGCGAATTGGCGTTGCAGCTCTCGTTCCTGCATCACTTCGCGCCGTCGCCAGAGGAGTGGCGGGTGCGGGCGCTTCCCAGCCGCTATGTCGAGATGAACCGGATCAGCCGCGAGCACATCGACAAGAAGGCTGCGGTTCATGCGTTGCCGCCGCTGGCGAAAGGCTATCTGCGGCTCGGCGCTTTCATCGGTGACGGCGCGGTGGTCGATCACCAGTTCGGCACCACCGATGTGCTGGTGATCTTGCCGGTGTCCGCCATCAACACGCGCTACATGCAGCACTTCGGCCCAACCGCGCATCGCCACGCCGCATAACACCAAACTCACAGCCGACGCAGCGCCACCTCCTCGACCAAGTGACTGCTGCCCTTGCGCAGGATGAGGTCGGCGCGCGGCCGCGTCGGCAAAATGTTTTCGTGCAGGTTGACCAGGTTGATCTTGGTCCAGATGTCGGTCGCGGTCGCGATCGCCTCGGCGTCGGATAGTTTCGCGTAGCGGTGGAAGAATGATTTCGGATCCTGGAACGCGGTCTGACGCAGTGCTAGGAACCGGTCTACATACCAGCCGCGCAGCACGTCCTCATTGGCGTCGAGGTAGACTGCGAAATCGAAGAAGTCGGACACGAACGGGATCGCCTTGCCGTCGCGCGGCAGACCGCCGGTCTGCAGCACGTTGAGCCCTTCGACAATCAGGATCTCGGGACGGTCGACCTCGACCGAGTGGTTGGGCAGCACGTCATAAACGAGATGCGAGTAGACCGGCGCACGCACCGGCGTGCGGCCGGCCTTCACGTCCGCGAGGAAGCGCAGCAGCGCCGGCAGGTCGTAGCTCTCGGGAAATCCCTTCTTCTCCATCAAGCCTTCGCGCTCGAGGATGGCATTGGGGAACAGAAAGCCGTCAGTGGTGACGAGATCTACCCTTGGGACATGGGTCCAGCGCGCTAGCAGGGCCTGCAGCACGCGCGCCGTGGTCGACTTGCCAACCGCGACCGATCCGGCCACCCCGATGATGTAGGGCGTCTTCGAATCCACGGTGCCGAGAAAGTGTTGCTGAGAGCGGAACAGCCGTTGGGTGGCGGCGACGTAGAGCGAAAGCAGCCGCGACAGCGGCAGATAAATTTCCTCGACCTCGGCCATATCCAGACGGTCACTCAGCGAACGCAGCCGCGCCACCTCGTCATGGGTCAGGGTCATCGGGGTGTCGGCGCGCAACGTCGCCCATTCGGCGCGCCGAAAGACCCGATACGGCGAGAGGTGATCGTCAGTACGCTGTTCCATACGGTGAAGATCTGATGTTGCTGCCACTCTCGATCGTTTTGTTTGAGCGAGTCCTTTTCGCAAAACCGGTTTTTCACTCTTGCAGGACACGCTCTAGTCCGGCTTGCGCGACGCTTTCTCCTCAAGGCCAGAGGTTTTGACGCGCAGTGCGAGCTCGGCCTCGACCTCGGCCAGCGAAATGTCGCGCGCTCTGAGCACGACCAACAGATGATAGATCAGGTCGGCGCTCTCGGCGATCACGCGCTCACGGTCCTCGGCCGCTGCGGCCAGCACGGCTTCCACGGCCTCTTCGCCGAGTTTCTTGGCACAGTAAGCGACGCCACGGTCCAGGAGCTTACGGGTATAGGACCCATCCGCGCTGGCAGCGGCGCGCTCCCGCACCCGCTTTTCGAGATCATGTACCGTGAAGGCGCTCATGGGTGTCCCTTAGCACCTCTACGGGTTGGCCGGGAGGTGGAACAAACACGTGCAGGTAGGTTCGGTCCTCCGACCCGCTTTTGCAGTACACACTCTAATCGAGCCGCATCGGGAGGCCCGCGCGCGCCATGTGCTCCTTGGCGGCACGCACGGTGAATTCCCCGAAGTGGAAGATCGATGCGGCCAGGACCGCGGTGGCGTGACCGTCGCGAATACCCTCGACCAGATGATCGAGTGTTCCGACACCGCCCGACGCGATCACAGGTACGCTGACCGCATCAGCAATCGCACGCGTGAGCGCGAGGTCGAAGCCGGTGCGCGTCCCGTCCCGATCCATGGAGGTGAGCAGGATTTCGCCAGCCCCCAGTGCCACGACCTCCTTGGCATAGGAGATCGCGTCGATACCCGTCACTCTGCGTCCGCCGTGAGTGAAAATCTCCCAGCGGCCCGGCTCCCCGCCGCGCGCGACATTCTTGGCATCGATAGCCACCACGATGCATTGGTCGCCGAATTTCTCCGCCGCCTCCTTGACGAAGGCCCGGTCGCTGACAGCTGCCGTGTTGATCGACACCTTGTCGGCGCCCGAGTTGAGCAGCGCGCGAATATCATCGATCGTACGCACGCCGCCACCGACCGTCAGCGGCATGAAACAAGCCTCTGCGGTGCGCTGCACGACGTCGAGAATGATGCCGCGGCGCTCGTGACTCGCGGTGATATCAAGAAAACAAAGCTCGTCTGCACCCGCGGCATCATACGCGACGGCGGCTTCGACCGGATCGCCGGCGTCGCGCAGATCGACGAAATTGACCCCTTTGACGACGCGGCCGTCCTTCACATCGAGGCACGGGATGACCCGGACTTTAAACATCAGGCTCTTTCAAGCATGCGCATGCATCACACCGTCCGTCCGCTGCGGATCAGCCGCAGCGCCTGCCCGGGATCGAGCCGGCCGTCATAAAGCGCACGCCCGGCAATCGCACCGGCGAGTTTGTGCGCCCGCGGCTGCATCAGGGCGCGCACGTCATCAAGTGATGCCAGACCTCCCGACGCGATCACCGGGATGGAAATTGCTTCCGCGAGCGCGATTGTGGCGTCGAGGTTGAGGCCCTGCAGCATCCCGTCGCGGGCAACGTCGGTATAGACGATGGCGGCTACCCCCGCATTCTCGAAGCGTTGCGCGAGTTCCAGCGCCGAGAGTTCGGAGGTCGCGGCCCAGCCTTCGACCGCCACCTTGCCGTCGCGCGCGTCGAGCCCGACCGCAACGCGGCCCGGGTGCATGCGCGCCGCTTGCCTCACGAGCTCCGGGTTGCGGACTGCCGCCGTGCCGATGATCACCCGGTTGACGCCTTTTGCGAGCCAGCCCTCGATGGTCGCCATGTCGCGGATGCCGCCGCCGAGTTGCACCGGGCACGCAACGGTCTCCAGGATGCGCTCGACAGCCGCCTGATTGATCGGTTTGCCGGCGAACGCACCGTCGAGATCGACGATGTGCAAGTACTCGAAGCCCTGAGTTTCGAAGGCATGCGCCTGCCAGGCCGGATCGCGGTGAAACACGATGGCGCGCGCCATGTCGCCCTGCTCGAGGCGAACGGCGACGCCGTCCTTCAAGTCGATCGCCGGGAACAGGATCACGGCGCCCACTTGAGAAAGTTAGCGATGAGGGCAAGTCCGAGCTGCTGGCTCTTTTCCGGGTGAAACTGCGTGCCCGCGGCGTTGTCACGACACACGATCGCAGTAACAGGACCACCGTAGTCGGCCTGCGCGACCAGATCTCGCCGATCCGCGACCTTGAGCTCGTAACTGTGCACAAAATAGGCATGCAGGCCACGCGGCCCCACCGCGATGCCGTTGAGCAATGGGTGGGTTTTGGCTGCGTCGAGCGTGTTCCATCCCATGTGCGGAATCTTGAGGTTCGGATCGGCGGGTGCGATGCGATCAACCTCGCCGGCGATCCAGCCAAGCCCAGGCGTTGTCTCGTACTCGCGCCCGCGCTCGGCCATCAGCTGCATGCCGACGCAAATACCCAGGAATGGCCGACCCTGGCGATGCACCGCTTCGTTGAGCGCATCCACCATGCCGGCGATCGCATCGAGCCCACGCCGGCAGTCAGCAAACGCACCGACGCCCGGCAGCACCACGCGATCGGCGCGGCGCACCACCTCGGGATCGCCGGTGACCACGATCGGCTGCGCGCGACCGCTCTCCTGCGCGGCACGCTCAAACGCCTTGGCGGCAGAGTGCAGGTTGCCCGAACCGTAGTCGACAATGGCGACCGTCAACGGTTCACTCCCGGTTCGGGAAACAAGCCGATCACGTCCGAGCTTTGCGGCGCGCGCGAACCGCCCGCGCGCGGCGCCACCGGCACGGTCACCGTCGCATCGTCGGCCGCCCAGTTGTCGAAGAACCTTCGCTCGGCCGCCACGATGTCATCGGCAGCTACGACGCCCAGCTCATGCCAGCCGCGGCGCTGCAGGGCCCATTGCCGCAAGGTCGGCGCCTCCAACCCGATGAGGATCGCGAGCAGGAGCAGCAACAGCCAGGTCGCGTCCGACGGCAGCGGCAAGAGCCGCGCCGTGACCGCAAGTACAGCCACCAGGACGATCCAACCAATCAATTCGATGATCAGCAAATGGCGCAACATCCAGAGCGGCCCGAACAGGAACGCAGCCCAGGAAAACCCGTCGCGCACAAACGCGAAGCGTTCGGCGTAGTCCACGCCCTCCTGATCACGAACCGGCGGTTCAAACACTGCATAAATCGCCATCATTGTCTCCGCCACGAAGTTTGGGGGCGGCGCTGCGCCCGTCGCGTGGATCTAGAGCACGCCCTTGGTGGAGGGGACTTCGCCGGCGGCGCGCGCGTCGATTGCCACAGCAGCGCGCAACGCGCGAGCCAAGCCTTTGAAGCACGATTCGGCGATGTGGTGGTCGTTGGCGCCATAAAGCGTCTCGACGTGCAGCGTCATGCCGGCGTTCATCGCAAATGCATGAAACCACTCGCGTACCAGTTCAGTGTCGAAGGCACCGACCTTGTCGCGCCCGAATGCCACCCGGAACACCAGGAAGGGTCGACCCGAAATATCGATCGCAACCCGCGTGAGTGCCTCATCCATGGGCACGTGAACGTCGCTATAGCGGGTGATGCCCTTCATATCGCCGAGCGCCTGGCGTACCGCCTGACCGAGCGCGATCCCGGTGTCCTCGGTGGTATGGTGCTGGTCGATATGCAGGTCGCCCGCGGCCTTGACGCGGATGTCGAAACGCGAATGCCGCGCGAGCAGGTCGAGCATGTGGTCGAGAAAGCCGATCCCGGTTGCGACCGCCGACACGCCGGTGCCGTCGAGATCAACGGCGACCTCGATGTCGGTTTCCTTGGTTTTGCGCTTGACTGCACCGGTACGCATCACGGCCTCTAAAGCAGTTCTGAGCGGGCTATATAGGGCTTCGCCGCCCGAACCATTACGTGTCAGGCTGCATTGCGCCGCCTTTTATCAGGTGATTTTTGCCTTCGCCACTGCAGCAATTGCATTGGGATGGCTCCTTTCCTAAATCAAGGCCACGAGGTCTCCACCCCATGCAGCCCCCTGAACACGCCGCCTGGCACGGCACGACCATCCTGAGCGTGCGCAAAGGCGGTGCCGTTGTCATCGGCGGCGACGGCCAGGTCTCGATCGGCCAGACCGTGGTCAAGGCCAACGCCCGCAAGGTGCGCCGCCTCGCGAAGGGCGACGTGATCGGCGGTTTTGCCGGGGCGACGGCTGACGCGTTCACCCTGTTCGAGCGGCTCGAGGGCAAGCTCGAGCAATATCCCGGACAACTCATGCGTGCCGCCGTCGAGCTCGCCAAGGATTGGCGCACCGACCGGTATTTGCGCCGGTTGGAAGCCATGATGATCGTCGCCGACAAGGACATCTCGCTTGTGCTCACCGGCACTGGCGACGTGCTCGAGCCCGAAGCCGGCGTGATCGGCATCGGATCGGGCGGCAACTACGCGCTGGCGGCCGCTCGCGCGCTGCTCGACGGCCCGCTCGACGCCGAAGCGATCGTCCGCAAGGCGATGGATATCGCCGCCGATATTTGCATCTACACCAACCGCAACGTCACGATCGAGACGTTGAAGGCGTGATGTAAACCCGATGAACGAGTTCTCGCCCCGCGAAATCGTTTCCGAGCTCGATCGCTTCATCATCGGGCAGGCCGATGCCAAGCGCGCGGTCGCAATCGCGCTGCGCAACCGCTGGCGGCGACTGCAGCTCGACGAGAAGCTGCGCGAAGAGGTGATGCCCAAGAACATCCTGATGATCGGTCCGACCGGCGTCGGCAAGACCGAGATTTCGCGCCGGCTGGCGCGGCTTGCGGGCGCGCCGTTTCTCAAGGTCGAGGCGACCAAGTTCACCGAGGTTGGCTACGTCGGCCGCGACGTCGAGCAGATCGTGCGCGACCTCGTGGAAGCCGCCATCACCCAGACCCGCGAGCGCAAGCGCAAGGACGTGTCGGCGCGCGCGCATCTCGCGGCGGAAGAGCGCGTGCTCGATGCGCTGGTGGGGGCGAATGCCAGCGCACAGACCAAGGACAGCTTCCGCAAGAAGCTGCGCGCCGGCGAGCTCGACGACAAGGAAATCGACGTCGAGGTGCAAGCCTCTGGCGGCATGCCGTTGTTTGAAATTCCCGGGATGCCGGGGGCCCAGATGGGCGCGATTTCGATCGGCGACATCTTCGGCAAACTCGGCGGCGGACGCACCAAGACGCGACGCGTGACCGTGAAGGAGTCGCACGACCTCCTGGTCAACGAGGAGTCCGACAAGCTGTTGGATCAGGATCAGCTGGTGCAGGAAGCGATCCGCGCGGTCGAGAATAACGGCATCGTGTTTCTGGACGAGATCGACAAGATCTGCGCGCGCGACGGCCGAATGGGCGCGGACGTCTCGCGCGAAGGCGTGCAGCGCGACTTGCTGCCGTTGATTGAAGGGACGATGGTGTCGACCAAGCACGGCACGGTGAAGACCGACCACATCTTGTTCATCGCGTCGGGCGCGTTCCATCTTTCCAAGCCGTCGGACCTCTTGCCCGAGCTGCAAGGCCGGCTGCCGATCAGGGTCGAGCTCAAGCCGCTGACCCGCGACGATTTCAAGCGCATCCTGACCGAGACTGAGGCATCGCTGATCAAGCAGTCGGTTGCCCTGCTTGCGACCGAGGGGGTGACGCTCGATTTCACGCCGGATGCGATCGATGCGCTGGCCGACATGGCGGTCGCGGTCAATTCAAGCCTGGAGAATATCGGGGCGCGCCGCCTGCAAACCGTGATGGAGCGCGTGCTCGACGACATCTCGTTCGGCGCGCCGGATCGCGCCGGCGAGACCGTGAAGATCGACGGCGCCTATGTGCGCGAGCGTGTGGCCGATCTCGCCAAGAACGCGGATCTAAGCCGGTTTATCTTGTAGCCCGCTTGCCCGAACTTATCGCTTTCGCCGCACCCGTACATAGAGTGCGCCCTCGCCGCCGTGTCCGATGTGAGCGGTGTCGAATCCAACGACCAGAGTGCGAAACTCCGGCTGCTCGAGCCACAACGGTACCTGACGACGCAGGACGCCGCGTTCTGGCTCACGGCCTTTGCCGGTGACGACCAGGACGTATTTCGCGTCGTCGGCCTGAGCTCTGCGGAGAAAGCGCGCAAGCGCCGCGTGAGCCTGCGCCTGCGTCATCCCATGCAGATCCACGCGCGCATCGATCGGATCGCGGCCGCGTGCAAGTTTCTGCCGCGCGCGCCGATCGATCGGCGCCAGCCGAGGTGGCGCGGCCGGCGGCGTCGCGGGTGCGGCTGAAGCCGGCGGGGTGTGGCGCGGCCGCGGCGGAGGCTGCGCGTCCCCGTGCTCTGCGGTCTCGGCGGTTCGCGCGCGCCGCATCGGAGTCACGGAGCGCGCCACGTTTCCCCATAAGTGTTGTTCGTCCTCGGACAAGCGACGGCGATGACGCGGGCGATCATTGCTCATGCGTGCCACCGGACCCGCCCGCGGCGCACCGGTCGCGCCGGCGGCGACTTGGTGGCGGGCGCTTGTGTCGCGTCTTTCGACGGCTTGGCCGGGACCTTTGCGCTCACGACCGGACGCGGCGTCGGCACCGGCATTGCGGCGCCGGCCACGGCCGGATCGAGCGCGCGCGGCATCAGCAGCGCAAACATGCCGGGATTACGCAGACGGCCCGCGACCTTGCCGGCTTCATCGCCCGCCCCGTAATAGATGTCGGCGCGCGCCGGACCTACGATCGCCGAGCCGGTGTCCTGCGCGATCATCAGACGGCGGAACGCGTTGCTGCGCCGTTCGTCGGTCGGCAAGCCGGCCTGGATGAAGAATGGCGTGCCGTAGACGTGCAGCGCCTTGTCGACCGCGATCGAGCGCCGCGGCGTCAGCGGAATGCCTTGGGCGCCGGTTGCTTCGAGCTCGTCCGACAATCCGGTGATGCGGAAGAACACGTAGGACCGGTTCTGATCGCGCAACTCCTTGGCCTGATCGGGATGCGCATTCATCCAATTGCGAATGCGCTCCATGCTCATCTCCTCACGCGGCACTTCGTTGCGCTCGATCAAGACCCGACCGATCGCCGTATAGGGAAATCCGTTGTGGGCGTCGTAGTTGATCCGCAACATGGTGCCGTCTTCGAGACGCACCCGTGCCGATCCCTGGATCTGAATGAACAGCAAATCAATCGGATCCTTGATCCAGCAGATTTCCAGGTGCTGACCGTCGAGTGCTCCATTCTCAATTTCGCCGCGGTCGTAGTAGGGTACGAGCGCCCCGTCGGGCAGCCGGCGGGTGGCGCGGCCGCTGTTCGGAAACCCCTGACCTTTTTGATAACCCGGCGGCGGGACGAGGTCGCCCGGCCGCCGGTAGATCGGCACCGTGAATTCCCGCGTTGGAAATCGCGAGCCGCCCACGATCGGCTCGTAGTAGCCGGTCAGGAACCCCGCGGTGTCGCCCAGTTTGTAAATGCGGACGGGGCGGAAATTCTCTTCGAAAAAGCTGCGTGCATTGGCGGTGGGCGGCGCAGCCAAGGCCTTGCGGCAGACCTCGGCCAGCACCGGCAGAAGCGGACGCGGGTCGTCGCCCCATCGCGCGTGCCCAACCACGGCCCGGCAACTCGCCCGAAAGGTCGCGAACGCTTCGGAGTGATTGTCCTGCGCCCAGCCGTCGAGGTCGCTCCAGGTCAAAGGTTCGAGCGCGGTATCAGTAAATCGAAATGGGCCCGGCGGGCTGGGGTGGGGTGGACGGCCGAGATCGTCAACCGCGACGGTCCGAGGCTGGGATTTGGCCGGAGGGTGCCGTGCGACTGCACCGGTGGCTGCGTTTGTGGCGATTGCCAAACAAGCGACCGATGCAATCAGCGTACTGCGAGGCATGCGCACCGCACGCGATCATTGCCCAGTTTCGGTCGCGACCAGCTTCCAGTTGGGGTCACGCGAGGTGACGTCGCGCGCGAAGGTCCACACATCGGTCACATCCGTGACCTTGTCCGGGTTACCGTCCTTTACAACGCCGTTCTTGTCGCGGGTGACCGATACCAGTTGTGACACAAAGCGTATCGTTACCTGCGCGATCTTGCCGCGCAGCTCGGCGCCGATGATGTCGGTGGAATCGATAGAGACGAAGCGCGTTTCGACCGTCTCGCCGCGGATCTCGCGCTCGCGAATGACCGCTTCGAAGCCGTCGTAGACGTCGCGCGCCAGCAGATTTTTCAAGGTGCGGCGGTCGCCCTCCGCGTAGGCGGTGACGATCATCTCGTAGGCCGCCCGCGCCCCGCCGAGAAAATGCTTGGGCTCGAAGGCCTTGTCCTCCGCCGCGATCGCATCCAGGCCCCTGGCGATCGCCGAGTCCGGTTGCGCAATTCCCTTCCAGCGATCGGCGGACTTGGCGTCCTCAGCGGGTTTTGCGGCAGTTTCCGCCGGGCCGCGGCCCGGAAGTGCGACAACCTTGTCGTTGCCGGTTGGACGCGTGCGCTCACGCGCCGCGTAGGGGTCGTAAGGCGGTCGCTCGCGCCCGGTGCGCTGGCCCAAGACGCTGCGCAGCCGCAGAAAGATGAACACTGCGAGCGCCAGGAAGATGATGGTGTAGATGTCAAACACGTCTTGCACGCTCGCCGTTCAGGCCTATTTGGCGCCCGCCAACAGCAACACGCCGGCTGCGAAGTCCGTTCCTCCAACCCATGTAAGCATCCGATCATGCCAATCCAGTGGCACGCGCTGTTTAAGGGTCGGTGAGGACCGCGATTCTCTGACAATATGGCAATCTAAACGATCAAGGACCCCCAGCCAACAGCTACCGAAGAGATTTGCCGCGGACTCGCCGCACTGTGCCGCATGGCTGCACCCTCGGGTAAGCGACCCGGCCCAACGAATTGGGCAATCTGGTCTAACGCGCTGCGCTTGTCGCCGGAAAGGGCCTATGTTAGCCACAGCGGCCACAGCGTTGGCGTTGGGAGAGATTATGAGCACGAATGGCGGCCAGCAGGGCGGGCAACCGCAGGCCCCGACACCGGCCGTAGGGGCCGCCGGGGTTGGACCACAGCTCAATGTCCTCGCTCAGTACACCAAGGATCTGTCCTTCGAAAATCCGAACGCTCCGAAGTCGCTGGGCCAGCCGGGGCAGCAACCGGCGATCAATATCCAGATCAACGTCAACCCCACTCAGCTGTCCAACACCGATTTCGAGATCGAGCTCAAGCTTGAGGGTAAGGCCGAGGTCAACGGCTCAATCCTGTTCAATTTCGAGCTGGTGTATGCCGGCGTTTTCCGGTTGCAGAATATTCCGCAGGAGCAGATCGGACCGGTGGTGATGATCGAATGTCCGCGCCTGCTGTTTCCGTTCGCTCGCGCGATCGTCGCTGACGCGGTTGTGCAGGGTGGCTTCCCACCGCTCATGCTCGACCCGGTGGATTTCGTCAGCCTATACCGGCAGAAGGCTGCGCAACAGCCGCAGGCGGCGCCGGCAAGCTCAGCCTGATTGCACGGTATTGCCTGCCGTCTCGGTTTCGGGCGAATCGAGGTAATCCTTCCAGATCGCATGCGAACCGAGGGTCGCAACGAACGCGCGATGAGCCGCGCGTTCGAGCGCCGAGATCGCACGCGCAAGCGGCGTAGGCCTGGGTCGCGCAGCACCCGCCGCGGGCCCTGCGGTCGCGCTAGCAACCACCGCCAAGCCGAGCTGCGCCTGACGGGCCTCAATGAGCTCGAGGTACACTTCGGCGAGCAACTCGGCATCGAGCAGGGCGCCGTGTTTCGTGCGGCGGGAATTGTCGATGCTGTAGCGCACACAGAGGTCGTCCAGCCGATTAGAACCGCCCGGGAACTTGCGGCGGGCGAGCAGCAGCGTATCCACCAGGCGGTCGCGTTCGAGCCGCCTTTGGCCGGCGCGCTCCAGTTCCGCATTGAGGAAGCCGATATCGAACGCTGCGTTGTGAATGACAAGACGCGCGTCGCCAATGAAGGCCAAAAAATCTTCCGCGATTTCAGCAAAAGGTGGCTTGTCCTTGAGGAATTCCTCGGATAGCCCGTGCACCGAAAAAGCTTCGGTCGGAACGTCGCGCTCGGGATTGAGATAACGGTGAAACGTCTGGCCGGACGGAATCCGATTGACCAGTTCTACGCAGCCGACTTCGACTAGGCGATGGCCCTGATAGGGATCGAGCCCGGTTGTTTCCGTATCGAGGACGATCTCACGCATCGGCGTCCGTATCCCTACGAGTGCGAATCGCTCGGACGGACGCAAGAATTGCACGCACCTGGGCCCGAGCGGAATCTAAGCTTTGCGACGTATCCACGACAAAATCAGCGCGGCGGCGTTTCTCGTCGTCGGGCATTTGTTTCTGCAATAAGGCCTCGAATTTCTCGGCGGTCATTCCCGCGCGGTCGAGGGTGCGAGCGCGTTGCACATCGGCCGGTGCCGATACCACAACGACGGCATCAACGCGCCGCTCGCCGCCGGTCTCGAACAGGAGCGGGACGTCGAGCACGGCAACCGGCGCCCCGGATCGCTCTGCGTCTGCGAGAAAGCGGGCCTGCGCGGCGCGCACCAGCGGGTGTACAATCGCCTCCAATTGCTTGAGGGCCTCGAGGTTGCCGACGACACGGCGCGACAGTTCTTCGCGGTCAATGCGGCCGTCCCGGCTGGTGCCCGGAAAAGCCGTCTCGATCGCCGCGACAGCTTCGCCGTCATAGAGCTGGTGGACCACCGCATCGGCATCAAGCACGGGCACGCCTTCATCGGCGAAAAAACGTGCCGTCGTGGTTTTACCCATTCCGATGGAGCCGGTGAGTCCAAGAACCAGCATGATCGCGATTATGCCAGAGAGCCGTCCCGCCGCAGGAACGCGAGTAGCGCCAGCAGGGGCAAGCCCAGGATGGTAAAATGGTCCCCTTCAATTTGCTCAAACAAGTGAACGCCGATTTTCTCGAGTTGATAAGCCCCGACGCTGGACAGCGCCTGCGATCCGGCCGCGTCGAGATAGGTATCGATGAACCGGTCGGAGACGGCCCGCATGGTCAGTCGCGCCGTCTCCACGTGGCTGAACATGACGCGCTCGTTGCGGACGACTGCGACCGCGGAATGCAGCTCATGGCTGCGGCCGGCCAGGGTCCGCAATTGGTCACGGGCCGCGCTGCGATCCGGCGGCTTGTCGAAGCGTCGTTGCCCGAGCGCGAGCGTCTGATCGGCTCCAACGACGATCCGCCCCGGCCATCGCGACCCCGCAGCCTTCGCCTTTGCTTGCGCTAGCATGAGCGCAGTCTGCCTAGCGCCAGACGGGCCGGCAGATGCCTCCACCGCACGCTCATCGATGTCGATGGCCGCGACGTCGACTGGAATTCCGGCCGCCGCGATCATAGCCCGGCGCGCGGCACTGCGGGATGCGAGCAGTAACGGCTCCGGGGCAAGCCAAAGCGACATTGCGGTGTCCGCGAGACCTTAGGTCGCCGGCGCGCGCCGACGATCTGCCAGGAGTGCCATGACGGCCGCCGCCGTTTCTTCGATCGACCGCCGGGTCACGTCGATAAGGGGCCAGTTGTTGCGCGCACACAGCCGACGCGAAAACGCCACCTCCTCCGCGACTGCCTGCCGGTCGATGTACTGGTCATCTTCGCGCTGCACGTTGAGCCCCAGCAGCCGGTTTTGCCGGATCTGCACGATGCGCTCGGGGCTCGCAAAGAGACCGACCACGAGCGGCGCGTGCAGCGTCTCGAGCGCCGGAGGAAGCGTCGCGCCGGGTACTAGTGGAACGTTAGCGGTCCGCACGCCGCGATTGGCCAAATAAATCGAGGTCGGGGTCTTCGAGGTTCGCGATACCCCTACCAGCACCACATCGGCGCTCTCGAGATCGTCAGTGTGCTGCCCGTCATCGTGCAGCATGGTGTAGTTGAGAGCATCAATGCGCTTGAAATATTCCGCGTTCAGAATGTGTTGGGCGCCGACCTTTTGGTTCGACGCGGTTCCAAGATAGGCTTGGAACACCCGCAGGACCGGTCCGAGGATCGATCGGCATGGCAGACCAAGCTCGGCGCATTTGGCCTCCAGCCGCTCAACCAGCGTCTCGTCGAGAAGGGTGTAGAGCGTGATGCCGGGCTCGGCCTCAACCGACGTCAGCACGCGATCGAGCTGCTTGCTGGTCCGCACCGCGGGATAGACGTGTTCGACGGGGACAACACTCGCGTATTGCGCCGCGGCCGCACGCGCGACGGTAATCAGCGTTTCACCGGTCGAATCGGACACCAGATGAAGATGAAAAAAGCTGACGGTCTTCGCGGCCATGCGGCAGTGGACTCATGTTGAGACGTTGTGGACGAGAGCGCCCTCGAGACCCCCGGACCGCGTGACCGGTGGAATAGTGGACTTTTTGCCCACACCGCTGCAGGTCTGGATAAATTCCAGCGCCCAATCCATCCACAGGTGGAACATCTCGGGGAAACAAGCAAGCCTCATGGGTCGTTGGCCATCTCCTTCATGTACAACTATTTTTGCCTTCACGCTCACAGGTCGACGGGGATAGGAAACATCAGACGTCGGTGGATAGACTGTGGATCAGGCGGGACAAAGAGTTGTGAGTCAAATTCAGTCGCCAATAACTACAGCAATCTAAGATTCAAAAGATTTATTGAAAGTAGACCAGAGAAT
Organism: Xanthobacteraceae bacterium; assembly: GCA_035472475.1. Classification (GTDB taxonomy): domain Bacteria; phylum Pseudomonadota; class Alphaproteobacteria; order Rhizobiales; family Xanthobacteraceae; genus JAFAXD01. The sequence goes on from DATIPA010000244.1 coordinate 14,806, forward strand.
GACAGGCCTTCACAAATCGCCGGTGCTCGAGGTGCTAGCGGGGCGTCGACAGACGATTGCACCGGTTTGGATGATGCGTCAGGCTGGGCGCTATCTTCCCGAGTACCGGGAGACGCGCCAGCGGGCCGGCAGCTTCCTGAAGCTGTGCTTGACGCCGGAACTGGCTGCTGAGGTAACGCTGCAGCCTATTCGTCGCTTCAACTTTGACGCCGCGATCATATTCGCGGATATCCTGCTGGTGCCCTACGCCCTTGGTCAGACGCTGACGTTTACCGAGGGCGAAGGGCCACGCCTCTCACCGCGGATCGATCGCGCTGAGCTCGGGCGGCTGCGCAACGCAGTCGATCGCAGCGTAATGGAGCCAGTATTCGAAACAGTTCGTCTCGTGCGCGGTACACTTGACCCGCAGATTGCGCTGCTCGGCTTTTGCGGAGCGCCGTGGACGGTTGCGACCTACATGGTGGCTGGTTGTGGGAGCCCCGATCAAGCGGCTGCTAAGCTCTTGGCTTACCGGGATGCCACGACGTTCGCGCAACTGATCGATCGCCTGGTGGCGGCCTCGACCGATTATTTGGTTGAGCAAATTTCAGCTGGAGCGCAGGCGGTACAGATTTTCGACACCTGGAGCGGCGCGTTGTCGCCGGAAGAGTTTGAACGTTGGTGCATTGATCCCGTTGTTCGCATAGTCACCGAGGTGCGACGACGAATCCCCGAGGCGAAGATCATCGGCTTCCCACGCGGCGCTGGCACATTGCTTCGGCGTTATGTTGACCGCGTACCGGTCAACGCGATCAGTCTCGATTGGACGGTCGCTGGCGACTACGCGCGCGACATTCAGTCGCATCGCCCCGTGCAAGGCAATCTGGACCCTCACGCTTTGCGCGCAGGCGGGGACGCACTCCTGCGCGCCATCGACACGACGCTCGACACGTTCTCCGGCGGCCCTTTCATCTTCAACCTCGGCCACGGCATCTTGTCTGATACGCCGATCGCCCATGTTGAGCAGATGCTCGCGCGCGTTCGAGGTCACTGATGTATGACTGGATCAAAGCCTTTCACGTCATTGCGGTGATCGCCTGGATGGCGGGCATGCTCTATCTGCCGCGGCTGTTCGTCTATCACTGCGCAGCAGAACCAGGCAGCGTACAGTCCGAGACGTTCAAGCTGATGGAAGGTCGGCTGCTCAAGGCCATCATCAATCCGGCCATGATCGCCACCTGGATGCTCGGGCTTTGGCTCGCCTGGTATGCGGAATGGTACCGAAGCGGCTGGCTCCAGGTGAAATTCCTGCTCGTGATTGTACTCTCCGCCCTGCATGGAATGATGGTGCGATGGGTGGGCGATTTTGCTCACGACCGCAATCGCCATTCGCAGCGATTTTATCGCATAATCAATGAAGTACCGACCGTCTTCATGATTGCGATCGTGATCCTGGTGGTGGTGAAGCCGTTCTAGCCCGAGGCTATGACGGAGGCGCGGTTGGCGATGCCGGTGCGTGAGCCTGAATCTGCGGATCACCTCGTCATCAACTGGATTTGCGGGCGATGCTCTTGCGCCCGTTGCAGTCTTTTCCTATGTTGTTGCCATCTCCCGAACGTAGGCAGACGCCTCCGAGTTTAGGTCCGTGGAGGACCTGCTTCGGGCCCGGACCTCCCGGCCAGCGCTGGTCTTGCCAAGGTCTCCTGCCCTGAACCTACCACTCCCTCCTTTGCCAGCGCCTCTCGACCTGAGCGCTTGGCGCATTTCCAACCAGGACTAACCCGCATGCGGGAAATGAAACTCCAGGACCTCAAGTCCAAATCTCCGACCGAACTGCTCGGCTTTGCCGAAGAGCACGAGGTCGAGAATGCCTCCACGATGCGCAAGCAGGAGCTGATGTTCGCGATTCTCAAGCAGCTTGCCCAAAACGAAATCGACATTATCGGCGAAGGCGTTGTCGAAGTTCTCCAGGACGGCTTCGGCTTTCTACGCGCTCCCGAGGCGAATTACCTGCCCGGACCCGACGACATCTACGTCTCGCCCTCGCAGATTCGGCGCTTCGGCCTGCGCACCGGCGACACCATCGAAGGCGAGATCAGGAGCCCGAAGGAAGGCGAACGCTATTTCGCGCTTCTAAAGGTCAATACGATCAACTTCGAAGACCCCGAAAAGGCCCGCCACAAGATCAACTTCGACAACCTCACCCCGCTCTATCCCGATGAGCGGCTGCGCATGGAGCACGAGGATCCCACCAGGAAGGACCTTTCGCCCCGGGTCATCGACATCGTCTCCCCGATCGGCAAGGGCCAGCGCGCGCTGATCGTGTCGCCGCCACGCACCGGCAAGACGGTGCTGCTGCAGAACATCGCCCATGCGATTACCGCCAATCACCCCGAATGCTACCTGATCGTGCTGCTGATCGACGAGCGGCCGGAAGAAGTCACGGACATGCAGCGCTCGGTCAAGGGCGAGGTGATCTCCTCGACCTTCGACGAACCGGCGGTCCGCCACGTCCAGGTGGCGGAGATGGTGATC
>DATIPA010000245.1:0-2987 GCA_035472475.1 Xanthobacteraceae bacterium
CGAGTATCACAAGGGCGAGATGATGAGCCTGATCGCCAAGCGCTTCGATGAGGCGAAGGCGGGCAATCCGGTGCGCTTGTTCAAGTCCTATCGCGACGGCATCCGCGATGGCGATCAGCGGCGCGACTTCATCTATGTGGATGACGCGGTCGCGGTGGTGCGCTGGCTGGTGGAGACGCCGCAGGCGTCAGGCCTGTTCAACGTCGGTACCGGCAAGGCACGCTCGTTCCGCGACATGATCACCGCAATGTTTGCCGCGCTCGGGCGCGCGCCCAACATCGAATACATCGCCATGCCGGACACGATTCGCGATAGTTATCAATATTTTACGCAAGCCTCTGTCGAAAAGTTGCAACGCGCCGGCTATAATGCCGGCTTCACGCCGCTCGAGGATGCGGTCAAGCGTTACGTCACCGCCTTTCTCGACCAGGGCGATCGGTTTCGGTAGGGGCATGTTCACGTTCGAAGACGCACTGCGGCTCGCACCCGAGCAGACCGTCCTTTGCATCGGGGACCTCATGCTCGACAACTTCGTCTACGGCGACGTATCGCGCGTTTCCCCCGAAGCGCCCGCGCCGGTGATCGCGGTCACCCGCGAGGAACAAGTGATCGGCGGCGCCGGCAATGTCGCGCGCAATATCGCCAGCCTTGGCGCGCGCTGCATCTTCATCGGTGTGCGCGGCGACGATGCAGCCGGCGAGTCGCTGCGGGCGGCCTTCGGCGAATTCAAGGGTCGGATCGAGCCGCATCTGATCGTCGATCCCGCGCGCCCGACGACGCGCAAGATCCGCTTCGTATCGGAACACTATTCAACCCATCTGCTGCGTGCCGATTGGGAGGTCGCAAAACCGGTCGGCGACGCGATCGAATCCAAGCTGATCGACGCGGCGACCGCAGTGCTCCCGCGCATCGATGTCGTGGTGCTGTCCGATTACGCCAAGGGAACGCTGACGCCGCGCGTCATCCGCGCGGTAATCGAGGCCGCGCGTGCGCTCGACAAGCCGGTCATCGTCGATCCCAAGGCGATGAACTATGAGGTCTACCGCGGCGCCACGGTGATCACGCCGAACCGCAAGGAGCTCGGCGAAGCCACCCGTCGCCCGACCTCCACGATGGACGAGATCGCAGCGGCGGCGGCCGAGCTTGCCGACGATGTCGGCAGCCAGGCTGTGCTGGTCACGCTGAGCGAGGAAGGTCTGATGCTGCATGTGGACGGCGAGCAACCGGTCCACATTCCGGCCGACCCGGTGAAAATCCGCGACGTCTCCGGGGCCGGCGACACCGTGGTTGCGACGTTCGCGGTCATGCTAGCGCTTGATGCTGATTTCGAGTCGGCTGCACGTGCCGCGAAAGCGGCGGCGTCGGTCGTCGTGCAAAAGCGTGGCACGGCGTCGGTCTCGCCGGCCGAACTGCTCGCGCGACTGCTCCCCGCAACGGTCTCGGCCGAGGAGAAGATCATTTTCGATTGGGCGCTGCTTGATGAGCGGATCGCGGACTGGCGCGCGCACGATCTGCGCATCGGTTTCACCAATGGGTGCTTCGACATTCTGCATCCCGGTCACGTGCAGGTGCTGACCAAAGCACGGGAAGCCTGCGACCGGCTGGTGGTCGGCCTCAACAGCGACGCCTCGGTTGAGCGGCTCAAGGGCGAGGGCCGACCGATTCAAAACGTAAACGCGCGCGCCCATGTGCTGGCGGCGCTCGAAGCGGTCGATCTCGTCGTCGTGTTCGAGCAGGACACGCCGATCGAGCTGCTGCGCCGGATTCGCCCGAAGGTCCTGGTCAAGGGCAGCGACTATCGGCCCGAGGACGTGGTGGGACGCGACCTGGTGGAGGCCGACGGCGGACAGGTGGTCCTGGTCGATCTCGTCCCCGGGCACTCGACCAGCGCGATTGTGCGCCGATCGGTGCGGCCGGCCGAGGAGCGCGCACCGGTCAAGAAGCCGAAGGTGGTGACGTGACCGAGCACCGCTCGGGCGCTCTAGCATGAGGCTCGGGGCAACGTGCCGCGGCTGAGCGCCATCATCATCACCAAGAATGAAGCGGGCAATATCGCCGATTGTCTGGGCGGTCTCGATTTCTGCGACGAGCGCATCGTGGTGGACAGCGGCAGCAACGACGCCACGGTCGACATCGCGAGCCGCAAGGGCGCGCGCGTGGTCTCGCGGGAGTGGAGCGGCTTCGGCCCGCAGAAGAACTTTGCGCTTTCGCTGGCGAGCGGAGACTGGGTGCTGGCGATTGATGCCGATGAGCGCGTCAGCCCCGCGCTGGCGCGGGAGATCGCGACTGCTGTCGCCGCCGGAACGGCCGACGGCTACGAAATTCCGCGCAACTCGAGCTTTCTCGGACGCGACATGCGCCGCGGCGGCCTGTTTCCGGACTACGTGTTGCGCCTGTTCCGGCGCGACAAGGGGCGCTTCTCGGATGACCTCGTGCACGAGCGCGTGATCTGCGACGGCGTACTGGCGCGCCTGCGCGAACCCCTGCAGCATCACACCGTGATCCGGCTCGAAGATGCCGTCTCGCGTATCGATCGCTATTCCAGCGCCGGCGCCGCGATGCTGGTCGCGTCGGGCCGCAAGGTGTCGTTCGCGAGCGGGATCGGCCACGGCCTGTGGACATTCTTTCGCGCCTACATCCTGCGATGTGGCTTCCTCGACGGGCGCGAAGGCTTTCTCCTCGCGGTCGCCAATGCGGAAGGCAGCTACTATCGCTACATGAAAGCCTGGTTCGCGGAGCGGCAGCGTGGCTGATCTGATCTCGGTCATCGTCGCAACCTACGACCGGCCCGACGCGCTCGACGCCGTCCTGCGCTCGCTGGCTGGACAGGCCGACCGCGGGTTCGAGATCGTCGTCGCCGACGACGGTTCGCACGCAGACACCGGCCGCCTGGTTGCGGACTGGGCCAAGCGCACCGGTGTTCCGGTTAAGCACGTGTGGCACGAGGACAAGGGCTTTCGCCTCGCCGAAATCAGAAATCGCGCGAT
>DATIPA010000246.1:0-3560 GCA_035472475.1 Xanthobacteraceae bacterium
CCTCATGCTCGAGCATGCCGAGCCGATCGCGCAGGTTTTGGCGCGGGCCCCGACGTTGCCGCAGCAGCGCAGGGCCTGATCAATGGCGCAACTCAGCGACGACTGCTTCGCGTTCGCGGGTCCGTTGCTCCCGATCGAGGACATGGAGCGGCTGATCGCCGAACGCATCGCCAGCGTTACCGAACGCGAGCAGGTCCCACTTCGCGCAGCGCTCGGGCGGGTGCTCGCCGAAGACGTCTTCGCCGCGGTCGACCTGCCGCCGTTCGACAACTCGGCGGTCGACGGGTTTGCGGTGCGCAGCCAGGATCTCGATCCCAAGGCCGAGACCAGGCTCGTCATCGTCGATCGGGTCGCGGCCGGGCACGCGCCCACGCGCTCGCTGGGCGCGGGCGAAGCCACGCGGATTTTCACCGGCGCACCAATGCCGGCCGGCGCCGACACCGTGTTCATGCAGGAGGACGTGCGCCGCGACGGTGAGTTTGTGCTGCTGCCGCCGGGGCTCAAGCGCGGCGCCAATCGCAGGCTAGCGGGCGAGGACGTGCGCGCCGGCAGCGTCATCCTGCCGGCGGGCCGGCGGCTCGGCGCCCAGCATCTCGCGCTCGCGGCCGCGGTCGGGCTCACGCAGCTCACGCTGCGCCGGCGCGTGCGGGTCGCGATGTTCTCGACCGGCGATGAGATCGTCGAGCCCGGTTCGCAGCGGCCGCAGCCTGCCCTGTTTGATTCCAACCGCTATCTGCTCGACGGCCTGCTGATGCGGCTCGGCGCCGAGGTCACCGATCTCGGCATCCTGGCGGATGCACCCGTCGCGCTCGCCCCTGCGCTGACGTTGGCGGCCGCGGCGCATGATCTGGTCATCACCTCCGGCGGCGTTTCGACCGGCGAGGCCGATCACGTGCGTGAGGTGCTGGAGAAGATCGGCCGCCTGGTGTTTTGGCGCGTCGGCATCAAGCCGGGCCGTCCGGTCGCGATGGGGATCATCCCGGCCGGATCAAGCAACGCCGCCTTCATCGGACTGCCCGGCAATCCGGCGGCGGTGTTTGTCACCTTCGCGCGGGTGGTGCGCCCGTTATTGCTGCGGCTCGCGGGCGCGCTGCCGGAACCGCTCATCGCGCTGCCGGTGCGGGCGGCCTTTGCCTACAAGAAACGCACGGGCCGGCGCGAATACGTGCGGGTCACGCTGCGTCGCGCCGCCAACGGCGACGTCGAGGCGGTGAAATATCCGAAGGACGGTGCCGGCATCATCACGTCGTTGACCGAGACCGACGGCCTGGTCGAACTCGCCGAGGACACCACCACGATCGCGCCGGGGGCGACCGTCGGTTTTCTCTCCTACGCGGCGCTTACGAGTTGAGCCGCACCGCGCTGGTGCTGAACGCTTCCGACACCGGTTCCTGGATGGCGCGAAGGCCGTAATAACCGGCGATCGCCAGCACGATCGCAACCGCGCAGGCAGCCACAAAAGCGCGCATATCTTAGCCTCCCAGAGTCGGATCCGTGGGACGGATCACGCTCCAACAATAGCAGTTTAGGCGATTCACCGCATCACAATCGGACATCCGGGCCGCGTCCAAACCGCCGCAGTCATGCCTGTGCATACTGCTTTGCAACATGATCAGCCGTTGCAGCGTCGTCTGGCGTGTTCACGTTGAAGAACGGATCGAATGGCTGATCCGGCCATGTGGCGAGCGCGATGCCGTGCCGGGCGGTCCAGAGTTCGATCTTGCGCAGGCCTTCGACCGTGAGCGCGTGGCGCAGATCATCGCGCAGGTCGACGCGCCACAGCCCGACCACCGGATGACGCCAGTCGCCCGATTGAGCGCACGCGAGCGGCGTCGACGCCGCGGCGCGCGCCGTGTGCAGCCGGACGATGAGGTCGCGCGGGAGAAACGGACAATCGCCCGGCACGCTCGCGAGCCACTCGGTTGCCGGGGCATGCGCGGCCGCCCAGTCGAGCCCGGCGAGGATCCCGGCGAGCGGACCGGCGAAATCCGGGATGCTGTCGGCGACGACCGGCAGGCCGTAGCGCGCGAACCGCGCCGGAACGCCGTTGGCGTTGATGATGATCGGATCGCATGAACCGCGCAGCCGCTCGAGCACGCGGTCAAGAATGGTGACGCCGCCGACTTTGATCAACGCCTTGTCGCCGCCGCCCATGCGCCGCGCCAGTCCGCCGGCGAGCACGAGGCCGAGTGTCGGCGGCACATCCACTTGCGTCATGCCCGGGCTCGTCCCGGCGATCCACGGCTTTTCGTTCTAGTCGTCATGCACCGCCGCCTTGCGCCGGTGCTTGGCGCTCTCCTCCTCGACATAGGCGAGGTCCTGATCGAACACGATGCGGCCTTCGCCCGAAAGCGCAACAAAACGCTTGCCGCGCGCGCGCCCGATCAGGGTGAGGTTTGCCTTGCGGGCAAGCTCGACCCCCCAGGCGGTGAAGCCCGAGCGCGAGATCAGGATCGGGATGCCCATGCGCACGCACTTGATCACCATCTCGGAGGTGAGCCGCCCGGTGGTGTAGAAAATCTTGTCATCCGCCGGCATGCGGTGGCGGAACATCCAGCCGGCGATCTTGTCGACCGCGTTGTGACGGCCGACGTCCTCCATGTAGACCAGCGGCTGGTCCTGCCGGGCGAGCACGCAGCCGTGGATCGCGCCCGCCTCGAGATAAAGCGAAGGCGTGGTGTTGATCTTGTTGGTCAGGGCGTAGAGCCAGGAGGTGCGCAGCTCGGCGTCGGGCAGGCGTGCGTTCTCGATCACCTCCATCAGGTCGCCGAACACCGTGCCCTGGGCGCAGCCGGAGGTCTGCACCTTCTTCTTGAGCTTCTTCTCATAGTTGGTCGCGCGCTTGGTGCGCACCACCACCACTGACAGTTCCTCGTCGTAATCGACGCCGGTGACCTCGTCGTCCGCACGCAACATGTTCTGATTGAGCAGGTAGCCGAGCGCAAGGTAGTCCGGATAGTCGTTGATCGTCATCGCGGTGACGATCTCCTGCTTGTTCAGAAAGATTGTCAGCGCGCGCTCGACCGTCACCGCGGTGGTGATCGGCGCGCCGGCCTGATCGACTCCCTCGACGCGTTCGGTGAGCCGCGGATCTTGCGGATCAGGCCGGATCAGATAATCGTCGCGCGGTATGCCCATGCTGGGCAGAATGTGGTTTCAACCGCGCGTTTTCAAGGGGCGGCAGCTTGCGGCGGGCCGCGTTTTGGATCATCGAATGACTTGAAAAACCGTGCTGAGGCCTTAATGACAAGCCCGCGCCGGAGGGATGGCCGAGTGGCTGAAGGCGCACGCTTGGAAAGCGTGTATACGGGCAACCGTATCGTGGGTTCGAATCCCACTCCCTCCGCCACCGCCGAACAACATGCTGTGAAGGTTTGACCGCAGGCGGCCGCTGCCCGAGTGGAGCAAGGGCCAGCGGCGCCCTCGGACGATTTCAGGATAGCGCTTTGCCATACAGCGCCAGCAGTCGCGACCAGGCCTTTTCGGCGTCCGGCTCGTTGTAGACGCGCGAATCCGGCGGGCACCAGCCGTGCGCCCCCGAGTAGACCTCGATCTCGGCC
>DATIPA010000247.1:0-1765 GCA_035472475.1 Xanthobacteraceae bacterium
TGAGCGAAGACCGTATGTCCTTCCCTTCTTGAGGCGACTCGCCCTCGATGCGCAGCGAGGGTTGCCCGGATAGGCCGGGTAGAGCCTCACGCAAGGAGGACGAGTCATGGCGGATTGTGGCGAAGTTTTCGTTGGTCTTGATACCTCGAAGTTGCGCAACGCGGTGGCCATTGCGGAGGGCGGGCGGAACGGCGAAGTTCGCTATCTCGGCGAGATCGAGAACACGGAGGCGGCGACGTGCAAGCTGGCGAAGAAGCTAGCCGCGTCGCATCGGCGACTGACGTTCTGTTATGAAGCCGGACCGACGGGATATGGACTGTACAGGCTGATCAAGACGCTCGGCCACGAGTGCGTGGTGGTGGCGCCATCGCTGATCCCGAAGAAGCCGGGCGACCGGGTGAAGACCAACCGGCGCGACGCGCTCAATCTGGCCAAGCTGTTGCGCGCAGGCGAACTGACCGCGGTCTGGGTTCCGGATGCGCGGCACGAGGCGATGCGGGATCTGGTGCGGGCGCGGGAGGCTGCGGTCGACGACCTCAAATCCAAACGCCAGCAGGTTTTGTCGCTGCTGCTGCGGCTCGGCCGGCATTTTAGGGGCAAGCGAACTTGGACCAGGGCTCATATGAACTGGCTGGTGAGCCAGAAGCTCGCCCACCGCGAACAACGCATCGCTTTCGAGGAGATGCTGTTGGCGGTGCGGCAAGCTGATGAGCGCGTGAGCCGGCTCGAGCGGGCGATCGCCGCGGCGGTGCCAGAGTGGTCGCTTGCGGAGGTGGTGAAGGCACTGATGGCCGTGCGCGGTCTCGATCTCATCTCGGCTACGATTTTCCTCGCCGAGATCGGCGACCTGTCGCGCTTTGTCAACCCGCGCCAATTGATGGCCTATCTAGGCCTGGTGCCGGGCGAAGAGTCGACCGGTGACAGGGTCTGGCGCGGCGGCATCACCAAGGCCGGCAACCACCGCGCACGGCGCATTCTGGTGGAGTGCTCCTGGAGCTACCGACATCCCCCGCGCGTCGGCAAGAAGAAGCTTGCCAAGGTAGAAGCCGCACTGCCCGCCGTCCAGGAGATCGCCTGGAAGGCGCAGGCGCGCCTGACCGCGCGCTATCGGGCACTGGCACGGCGCGGCAAACGGCCGGCCCTTGTGGTGACCGCAATTGCGCGGGAGTTGTCGGGCTTCATCTGGGCCGTCAGTCGCGCCGTTGCCGCGCCCGCGACGCCGCCGATGTGAGCACATCGACAAAACAGATAAGGAGCCAGCACTCGGACCACGATCCGGAAAAATATCGTGCAACGGCGGAGGCGAAGCCACGGCAGGGGAATTCCCGATGTCGCTTTGTGGCCGATCAAGCGATCGACGCCCGCGCGTAGACAGCGGACAGCCCCGGACGAAATCTCGGTACTGCGGTTTAAACCCGCGAATCAGAGCTTGTTCACCGACGTCTTCAGGCTTCGCCTCCACCCTTGCACGATCATCCCGACCGCGCACTCCAGCAAAAAAACGCCTGGAGGCGATACCTCGCGCTCAAAACACTTGACGAAGGACATCAGAGCGACACCCGGGGTCCCACATTTCGCAGCGCTCATGCGGGCTGCGAACGGCGGCGCGCAGCCGCGGGCCAGTACAGCGACTAGATCGGCGCGTGGCCGAGCGCGCCGCGGAGCCGGTTCATGATGAAGGTGCCGTCGCGGTTGGACAGCACGCGCTCGAGATTAGCGGCGTCGATCTTGACGTTGGCAAAGCGCGGACCGCTGGAGGGATCCT
>DATIPA010000248.1:0-68179 GCA_035472475.1 Xanthobacteraceae bacterium
CGGGTCGCCGCCGAATAGGCGACCGGCTTGCACCATTCAGAGCTAGGCGCCCTTCAGATTCTGGGCGTTGGTCTTACCGCGCCGCGGATCCATGACCACATCGAAGGATACGCGCTGTCCCTCGTGCAAGGATCCCATGCCCGCCTGCTCGACGGCGCTGATATGAACAAACACGTCGGACGATCCATCCTCGGGGGCGATGAACCCAAAACCCTTTTGAGTATTGAAGAACTTCACGGTGCCGATCGGCATTGCAATCCTCCCAACGCGCATGCAGCTGTTTTGCGGCAAGCGCCAACGTTAACTACTTCGCGAGCTCGATGACTCTGCTCACGCCGGCCGCAGCATCGTATACCTCGACGTGCAGGATCGGATGGCCTTTCTTGATGGCCAATCCGGCTTCTTCGGCAGCCTCATTCGTCTCGTACGAGGCCTTGGTCTGCCGATCGACCTGGAGGCGGAATTGCCCCTGTTCGGGCCGCTTGCGTTGCCCGAACGATTCTGGTGCCGGCTCGTCCAGGTTGGTCATGTCCCCCCCGGTCCGGCGGACTCGTACTGCCATATCAAGTTCCTCCTCGTTCAGTTATCAACGATGCGTCACCGATGGACGCGGTCTGGCCGCCTTTTTGGCGTCCAGCAGTTTCTTTTTCGGCGCGGGCAACAAACCTTCACGCTGCGCCTGCTTGCGCTTGAGCTTGCGTATGCGACGGATCCCCTCGCTCTTCTCGCGCGCCGATTTCTCCGAGGGCTTCTCGTAGAACCGCCGGCGTTTCATCTCGCGGAACACGCCTTCCCGTTGCATTTTCCGCTTCAGCACTCTGAGAGCCTGGTCGACGTTGTTGTCGCGCACGAGTACTTGCAAGATTGTTCTCCGGAATCGTGTTGACCCAACCGGCGATCGCGTTGCTCGAGCTGGAAGTCTGCGACGTTCGCCGGCTCGGTCGGAAAAGCTGTGAGGCGCCGATGTGACCGCCCAGCAGCTTTGGTCGGGGCGACGCGGCGTGAATATTGCCGATGTTGCACGTGCGCCCAGCGCAGCGGCTAAGGCAAAACGGTGGCCTGATTGTTCGGCAAAATTGAATTATCATTAGATAGGACATAAGCGTGGCCTTTGCAAGGCACGAACCAACTGCACACGGCGATCGTCCGGCTCCGCAACGTCACGATCCGATCGCGCGTGATTGAGGCTCGGAGCTCTTGGAGCGAGTAGGCGCCTAGCATGGTGGATTTGAATTGCGGCAAGGTCCGTTGAGGAAATTCGGCGAAGCCGCCAACACTTCGCCGATGTCAGCTATAACCGTTATTCCTTCTCAAAGTCCTCGTCGATGCCAATGTCGTCTTCGTTCGTGTCTGCGGGCGCAGCTGCGTCTTCCTCGGTCGTGTCAGCAGGGGTGACAGGTGGCGCTTGCGTCTTTTCCGGCTGTCGTACCGGCGCGGCCGGCACTTGCCAGGGCCGTCGTTGGGTTTCAGATCCAGCCTTGGGCGGCTCGAATACGGTCTGACAGTTCGGACAGACGATGGGGCTCTTGTGCAGGTCATAAAATTTAGAGCTGCAGTTGCTGCAGAAACGCTTGGTGCCGAGTTCAGGTTTTGTCACGTCAATCGCCTATTCTGATGAGGACCATATATTTTCTAGAACCAACATATTGCATCGACGCCGGTTTTCCTAATCGGGCGGAGACAGGCCGGAGGTATCGTAAAAGGCCTAGCGCTTGCCGGTCGATTTTTGCGATCGTTTGGCGCGCTCTTCCTCTTCGCGGTGCGTGCGCGAGTCGCGCATCATCTCCAGGCAGACCGCAAGCTCGACGTAACTTGGAGCACCGCCTTTTGCCATGGTAGCGATGCACTGGCTGCGCTCCGCGCCCGGAGTCTTGGACCACTCTTTTTCAAGATCCTTGCGCGCCCGTTCCTCGCCGGCCACGCAGCTTTCGACGGTTCTTCCCTCACTGCCGGTAGCAACCATATTGATCGCGGCGCGACACGTCGGCGTTACATCGTAGCGTGGAACCGTATCAGCCACGTTGATCAAGAGACCGAGGCCAGCCAACGATTTCGCAAACATTATCATAAAAGACTCAAGGGCTGTTGATGAGCGCCGAACGTCGACGACGGTTGCACGTCTGCGAATATCGAGCAAGGAAGATCGCGCAGGGGTCGGCGAAAGCGCACCGTTCAGCGATCGGCGAGAGCGAGCCTGGCACCGAGGGCAACGAACGCCGCCGCAAAGGTGCGGCGCATCCAGGTCAGGATGCGCGGACGCGAGATGACGTGGGTGCGGATGGACGCCGCGCAAAGGCCGTAGCCGACGAACACCAAGAACGTCATGAGCATGAACGCCGCGCTCAACTCGAGCATGCGGGCAAGCGGATGCGTCTCGGTGGCGCTGACGAACTGCGGCAGGAAGGCGAGAAAGAAGATCGAGAGCTTCGGATTGAGAATGTTGATCAGAATGGCGGTGATCGTCACCTGGACGGCCGAGCGCGCGTTAGTCTCCGGTTCGACGCGCAACGCACCGCGTTCGCGCAGCGCATGCCAGGCCATGTAAAGCAGGTAGGCGACGCCCAGATACTTGAAGGTCTGGAACGCAACCGCGCTGGTGTGCAGGAGTGCGGCGACCCCAAGGATCGCCGCCGCCATGTGCGGAACGATGCCGAGCGTGCACCCGAATGCCGCGACGACACTGGCGCGCGAACCGCGGGATAGCCCGGTTGCCAGCGTGTAAAGTACGCCGGTGCCCGGCGACACGACCACGATCAGCGAGGTGATCAGGAATTCAACGCTCATGCGGCTCTCCCCATCGGCATGGATTTCACCACATGCGCGGCGGTTCGGCTATGATAGAAAGGCTCGCCTGAACGCGGAGCCCACCCGACATGCGTTCCACGATTGCCGCCGAGGTGACCCTTGGCATCGCCGCGACCGCGGTGCTCGCCCTTGGCGTTGTGATGCCGGCCGGCGCGGTGCCGGTGCCCTCCGCCACGGCGGCGGTTAAGGCCGCCGCCGGGCCATCCCTCGTCAACATACGCTGCTGGACCGGCTGGGAGTGGAGCGCGGCTGGTTTCGCCGGCGCGCTGCGGCCCGGGATCCTCGCGGTCGGGTCGTTTTACAACAGCATGGCCTACGGCTATTCGGGCGCGCCCCAGTACTATGGCGAGCGCTATCCGCCCTATTACAGCTGCGATCCGGTCTACTACGCCTATCCGCCGGCCGACGGCTACGTACGCGTGCGCCACCGCCATCGCCCGGCCCGCGCCTACTACCGCTGACCTACTCCGACCCTTTGGCCGTCCGCGGGGCACTCTCCAGGAACGCCGCGAGTTGTTCTTTCCAGAATTTCGCCATCGCGGTGGTGCCGTGGCCGCGCGTGTCCGGACCGGCAGGGATCAGATAGTAGCGAGCATTTTTGATGCGCTTGATCGCCGGCTCCATGATTCCGAGCTCGGGAGGATTGCGCTCGTCGTCGGCTGAATTGATGGCGAGCAGCGCGGCCGTGATACGCTCGAGCCTTGGCGCCGCGTTGTAGTCGCGCGACGCATCCCACTGATAGAGAAAGTCGTTGGCATCGGCCGTGAATGGTGCCGCCAGGCGTTCGGCAACCAACCTGTCGGCCTGCGCGCGGTTGGGTGCAAGCTGATAGAGGCCCAGCGCACCGCCGCTGGTGGCGATGCCAAAGAACACATTGGCCGACCGCAGCCCGCGCGGTTGTGTCGTATAGTAGCCGTCTTTCCAATCGGGATCGCTGCGAATGGCGTCGATCAGCATGCGCCGCAGCATCCAGTTGCGGCCAGCCATTTCGCTCGGCTGCGAGGCCATTGGCACCAGCGCATCCATGAACGTCGGATAGGTCTCGCCCCAGAGCCAGGTGTGCATGCCGCCCATCGAGTTACCGATGACCAGGCGCAGGTGCGGGATGTGAAGACCCTGTGTCACTAACAAATATTGCGCAGCGACCATGTCGTCGTAGTTGTACCGCGGAAATTTCGTACGCAGACCGTCGGAAGGCCTAAACGATTGTCCGGCCCCGATCGCATCCGGCAGGATGATGAAATATTTGCGTGCGTCGAGAGGCTGGCCGGGACCAAACAATTCGCCGGCGAACGCGGGCGTCAGCATAGACGCGCCGGAACCGGCCGTGCCGTGCAGGACCAGAACGGGCTCACCGCCAGGTTCGCCGACCGTCGTGTAGTGCAGCCGCAGTTCCGGCAAGATCTCGCCCGTGTGAAAGCGAAAGTCGTGCGCGGTCCAGTCGCCCGGCTTTGGGGTTGGATAGTCGGCCGCAACGGCGGCCAATGCGATCAGGGATAGGGCGGCGCTCGCCGCCGTGCGCCCCAGCAAACTCAGTGTCGTCATGCCTGTCTCAACCGAGCCGGGCCCCCGCCCTGAGATTAGCCGCGATCGCGCGCCAACAAAATCCCACACGTGCTGTAGGAACTTCAAATCGGCGGCACTAGCGACGCGCGCCCAACGCTTGTTCGTATTGCTCGGGCTTGAAGCCGACAAGCAGCTTGCCGCCGGCGGCGAGCACCGGCCGTTTGATCATTGACGGTTGCGCCAGCATCAGCGCAATCGCCTTCTTCTCGCTCAGATGGTCCTTGTCGCCGTCGGGCAGCTTGCGAAACGTCGTTCCGGCGCGATTGAGCAAAGTCTCCCAGCCCGCGACGCCGGCCCAGCGTTCCAGCGAGGCGCGGTCGATCCCCTCGGCCTTGTAGTCGTGAAACGCATAGGCGATGCAGTGCGCGTCGAGCCACGCACGCGCCTTCTTCATCGTGTCGCAATTCTTGATGCCGTAGATGGTGATCGGCCTGCCGCCCAAGACTGCTCTCCTGTTGCTCTCCTGCCCTGCGATCCCGCGCGTCCGCGCTCGGTCAGCGCATGGCGGGCTGTTCGGGCGAGCCGGCCGCGAAATAGGCGTCCGCCTGCATGCCGACCGCGAGCGGTCCCGGGTCGTCGATGTCCACGAGGACCTCGGACACGTCGACGTCGGTCAGCTTGTTGCGCTGACCCTGGCCGTTCAGCCGTCCGGGGCCGACATAGCGGGCGATCGAGCGCACGGTGCCCTCGAACTCGCGGTCGGGAAACGCATAGGCGCGCACCACGACACGCTGACCGACGCGAACCTTGCCGAAGTCGTGCTCGTCGAGCTCGGCCCGCATGGCAAGGCCCGACACGTCGCCCAGCAGCGCCAGCCATTGATCCGGCGACGGAACCGCCATTTCGCCAACGCGAGCGCGGACCTGCAGCGCGGTGCCCGCGATCGGCGCCCGGATCCGGGTTTTCTGCAGCGACGCCTGGGCGAGCGCCAAGTCGGCCCGCGCCGCCGCCAGTTCGGCTTCCTCGCGCGTCGGCAGGCCGGAATCGTCCTTGGTCTTGCGCAGCACGTCCTGCCGCTGGCGCAGCGTGTCCTGCGCGCGCACCAGCGCGGACCGGGCACCGCCCACGGCGGCGTCCTCGACCGCCGAGCGTGTAACGTCCCTGGACGCCGAAATGGCGTCGAGCCGGTCCCAGGCCTGGGCAACGGCCTGCGCCGCGTCGGCAACGTCATCCTCGGCGCGGATTAGCGCGGCCGGCCCCTTCTTTTTCTGGTCGTCGCGAACGCGCTGGCGCGCCGCGACCTGGGCCTCGGCGGCCGCGACCCGGGCGCGGGCCTCATCGTCGTCGAGGCGAACCAGCAGATCGCCCGCCGACACCTTGTCGTTGGCCCGCACCCGAACCTCGGCGATACGACCGGCGACGCTCGCTACGACCCGGACCTCCTGGCCGCGCGGCTCGATCCGTCCGGGGGCGGTCGCGTCCCATTTCGGCACTGCGGCTTCAGCGCGCGCACTCTGCTGGGCGTTCAACTCGTGTGCCGCCGCGAGCACCAGCACGGCGGCAAGCGCCGGGATCAGCGCCAGCAATCCATAGCGGATGCAATTTTGGATAGACGTCAACAGCATCCTCCGATCGCCCCCGGCTATTCTGGCTTGGCTTGCGGTGACTTGTCCACGAGCCGTCCATCCTCGATGTTCACGACCCGGTCCGCAAACGGCAGAACCCGTGGGTCATGCGTCACAATCAGGACTGCGCGCGAGGGATCCTTCGCGATCTTTGCCAGCAGCGTCATGATCGCGTGCCCGTTGGCGCTGTCCAACGCCGCGGTCGGCTCGTCTGCCAGCACAACCGCGGGGTTGGCGACGATCGCGCGCGCGATCGCGACCCGTTGCTGCTCCCCGGAGCTGAGCTCGCGTGGGAACCCCCTGACCTTGTGGGCAAGACCGACGGTCTCCAGGGCCTTAGCGGCCTTGGCGTGGGCCCGCCAGGGGTGCTCACCGCTCATCTCCAGGGCGAGCCGAACGTTCTCCGCCGCCGTCAGCGTGGGGAAGAGGTGATAGTTCTGAAAGATGAAGCCGACGTGGCGGCGTCGAAGGTCGGCCAAGCGCTCGGGCAAAAGGCCGGCGGTGGCCTGGCCGAGAATCCGGACCGTGCCGCTGGTCGGTGTCAGCATGCATCCGAGCATGGACAACAGCGTGGTCTTGCCGCTGCCCGACGGTCCCATGAGCAGAACCAGCTGCCCGCCGGTCAGCGAAAGAGAGATGCCGCGCACCGCGGCGACCCGGCCCGCGCCCGAGCCCAGGTATTTCAAGACGTTGGTC
Source organism: Xanthobacteraceae bacterium (assembly GCA_035472475.1). Classification (GTDB taxonomy): domain Bacteria; phylum Pseudomonadota; class Alphaproteobacteria; order Rhizobiales; family Xanthobacteraceae; genus JAFAXD01. The sequence goes on from DATIPA010000248.1 coordinate 6,633, forward strand.
GCCTCGATCACCAGCCCGGTCATCGCGCCAAGACCGTCACTGGATCAACGCGCGTGACTACGACGATCGCCGAAATGGCGGAGACGATGCTCATCGCCACCGTGAGCACGAACAGACCGACGATCAGGCCCGGCGTCATGAGAATGGGCAGGGCCGACTCGGCGCTCAGACGCGCGAGTCCGAGACTGGCCGCGGCCGCGATCGCAAAACCGATGATGGCGGTCAGCAGCGCCTGCCAAAGAATGGTCAGGTAGAGATAGCGGCGCGACGAGCCCATCGCGCGCAGCGTTGCAAACTCGCTGAGATGATCCTTGGTGCTGGAATAAAGTGTTTGTGCCACGATCACCGTGCCGACCGCGATGCCCAGCAGGGCGCTTCCGAACAATGCGGCGCCGGCACCCGTCCCAAACAGCCAGTAGGATCGGCTGCGACGACGAAACTCGTCGGACGTGATCACCTCGAGATTGGGCAACGTGGCTTGCAGGCGCTGCCGAACCTCGTTCACGCTCGCGCCGGGCGCGATGCGCACCAGAAAATAAGTCGCCGATGCGGGCGGCAGCCCGAGATAGGCGCGCGCCCGGTCAAGCGGCATGAACACGTAGGGCGTGGTCGTGAACGATCGTATGCCCTTGGTGACCGCGGCGACACGCGCTTTCTTGTCGCCGATTTCCCCGTAATCGCCGATCTCTGCGACCCCGAGCCGATCGAAATAGGAGCGATCGACGGCGACCGCCTGCGGCGTCGACAAATCGGAGAGGTTGCCCTCGATGAGATTCCACGGCTGCAGCCCGCCGGGTGTCGTGCCGATCAGGAAGACCGGCGTCTGCGACTTGCCGTTCGGTTTGCGCCAGAAGGTGAAACCGATCACCACCGGCGTGACGTCTGCGACCCCCGGCACGGCCAACGCCCGAAATCGCTCGCGACCCTCCAGCAAAGCGGTGGCCTCAAAGCCTTTGGTGTCGGCGGGTGCAATCCAGAGATCCGCCGACGCATGGTCGATCATGGTGGTGATCATGCGTTCGAAGCCCAGGAACAGCCCGAGCTGAACGGTGAAAAGCACGACCGAGAACACGATCCCGACGAGCGTGCCGACCAACCTGATCCGGTCGTGAAACAGATTGCGGGACGCAAGCGTAAAAATGATGGGCGTCAGCCGACCGAGTTCCATCTCTATCCCTGTCAGCTAGCGCGCGATCAGCCGGCCCGAGCCTGCGCCTGCGCACACCGAAGCACAACGAGCCCGGCTGCAACCCTACGATTGCATGATCGTTCAAATGAGGTGATAGTTGCGCGGGCTGACCGGCCGCGCACGTCGGCGAATCGAATGCGGCAAGGACGAGGGGCGACGCGGGTATGCAGAGCTCGAGTATAGCGCTGAGCAATCTGCGCGCGTTCGTTATCCTGATCGTCGTGGCCTTTCATTCCGTGCTCGCCTACCTGGGCTCGGCACCGATCGCGGCGGCGCCGTTCGACGACCCCCCCTATCACTGGATTGCGACCCCGATCCTCGACCCCGAACGCTGGTTCGGGTTCGACCTGTTCTGCGCATTTAACTACGTCTACTTGATGCATTTCATGTTCTTTCTCTCGGGTCTTTTCGTCTGGCCGAGTCTCATGCGCAAGGGGAGCGTGACGTTTCTGTTTGAGCGAATCCTGCGCCTCGGGGTGCCGTTCGTGGTGGGCGTTTATCTGCTGATGCCGATTGCGCATTATCCTGTATATCGCGTCACCGCCACCGATCCGAGTTGGTTCGCCTACTGGAAGCATTGGACCGCGCTGCCGTTCTGGACGTCCGGCCCGTTGTGGTTCCTGTGGTTTCTCCTGATCCTGCAGACGATCGCCGCCGTACTTTATCGGGTCGCGCCGTCCAGCGGGGAGCTTCTCGGACGACTGTCTGCCGCAGCCAATGTGCGTCCGGGGCAATATTACTGGCGGCTGGTAGCGATTTCGGCGGTGGCCTATATGCCGCTGGCCGCGATCTACGCGCCGTGGGAATGGGTCCGCTTCGGGCCATTCGCCTTTCAGCCGGGCTTTTCCCTGCACTACGTCGTGTTTTTCTTCGCCGGTCTTGGCATCGGCGTGCAGGGGCTCGAGCAAGGCCTGCTGGGCCAGAGCGGAGCGCTGGCCAGGCATTGGGGCAAGTGGGCCGCCGCAGCGGTCGGCACATTCTTTCTGTGGATGATCCCCACCGCGCTGACCACCCAGGGCTTCGCGTTTCCAGGGTTGCGAACGCTCGCCGACCTAGGGCTCACGCTTGCGACCGCGGCGAATTGCTTCGCGCTGGCGGCAGTGTTCATCAGGTTCGGCGCCAAACGCCAGCCGCTGGCGGACAGCCTGTCGGTCAATGCCTACGGCATCTACCTCGTCCACTACCCATTCGTGATCTGGCTGCAGTTTGCGCTGCTCAGCATGCCGCTGCCCGCAATCGCCAAGGGTTTGATCGTGTTCGCCGGCGCGCTCACGCTGAGCTGGGGAACAAGCGCCGGTCTCAGCCGGACATGGATTGGCGCTCGGCTGATCGGCTCGGAACCGCGAACGGCGTCAAAAGCTCAGCGCGCGAAGGTTCAGGCCGGATAAAGCGTATGATCGCGGCGCGTTCGCGCCGCGATTGCGTTGCGAGCTCGTCTCAGCGCGCGATCAGCAAAAGTGGTCACCGGTTTTGCGTTCGAGCGCGCGCCAATAAATTGATTTAGCGCATGATCTTGTCGGCGAACCGCTCACACTTCGCCGGATCATGCGCTAGAGCAACTGATAGAGAATGACAGAACCGTCGCTTGCGACCAGGCTGGCGTGCACGAGTCGCTGTTGCTCGTCATACCAGACGTCCTGGGTCCACTTGCTCTTGAGCGTGTAGTGATGCGCCTTCACGGTGCGCGACTTGACGGTGATCTGCTTCTGGCCGTGGTCCACGACCGACAACGGCAGGATTGCTCCATCCTGCGCGTCCAGCATCACCGAGCGACTTAGGAGCTCCTGGTTCCACAAGCTTCCAGGCACCAGGTTGCGTTCGGCCTTGGCGGCCTTGCCGTCGGCGCGAACCTCGACGCCATTTGACGTCTCGACCACCGACACCGTGTGGAGCGTGCCGTTGTTGTCGGTGTTCGAATTGAGCGCCACCAGACGGCCGTCGACCCAGCGCTCGGTCGCCTTGTGCTGAAGCCGATACGCGGTAATAAACAAAACTTTCACGTTGAGGTCGGTGAGAATCTTGACGGACGTCTCCGGACCGGCACGACTGATTTCCATCGTATGCGTGCCAATCTGCTCGCCATTGCGGACGATCGCGAACCGGATTGTTTCTGCTGAAACCTGCGTGGCGCTGCCGAGCAAGGCAACGCCGACAATCCCCGCCAATAATTTCATGCGCTCTCCTCTGGGGCCGTAGTGCGCGTTCGCGCGACCGTCTATCCCAGAAGTCCCCAGCCCCAATTACCTCTATCGAAGAGAATTTAGGCGTTCCTTGGGCGAATTCAGGGAGAATTTCCCGCTTATCGTGGGGATGCGCCGTCGCATCTGACGGCAAACCGCTGCATTCCGGCGCCGTGTCGCGATCAGACGCGATCGTGTCGCGCCCGCAACTTTACAGGCGTTGTGACCGCCTTCACACGCGATTCGCCGCACATGCAGGACACTGCGATCCGCGAAGATCGGATGCCTTCAGCGGCGAAGCCGCAGCACCGACGCGCAACAGCGGACATCACGCACGTTGGTCTCACCGCACCGGCATCCGGGACTGTGGGTCGGGGCGATAGCGCGCGGTCATCCGCTCCTTATCGCAACCCACAGGAGATCCTCATGACCGGTACCGTAACAAAAGCAAGGCCGAGCGAACTGATCACCAAAGAGAATGCGGTCGGCGCAAAGCGGCGCATTCACGTCGACATCCAGGCTCCGCTGCAGCCGCCGCAGCGCTGGTACGCGCTCAATTTCGCGAGCGTCGACGCAGCTCTGACCTACCTCAACGAGAACCCGATTCAGTCGGCCGGCGAGGTCGCCGCCACCGCACGCAACGACGGAACGGTGTCGATGCTGACGATCTTCCCGCCGACCGCGCCGCTGCAGTCACCGCAGCGCTGGTTCTTTCAAAACTTCTCCAGTGCCAACAACGCGGTGACCTATCTCAACGAGGCGCCCGCACAATCGGACGGCGAAGTCAGCGCGACGCTGCGCAACGACGGCAGCGTCGGCGTGTTCTACATCGCTCCGGCGTGAGGTCGACGTTTAGAGCGTGTCCCGCAAAAAGCCTGCCCGCACTTGTTGCGGGGTGGGCGCCGGTCTTGCGAAAAGGACACGCTCAAACAAAAGGCTAGAGCGGGATGATAATTCGAAGAAAGATCATCCCGCTCGGCCCGGTGCCGCGGCCCCGGCGGCACCGCTTGTCCGACGAGCACGTCCTTTCTGCTCCCGGTCTCACGCTTCGCGGCCTCGCGTAACGCATCCGGCGTGTTTGCGGGCCGCCGCGAGAGCCACGACTCACACTGTCATTAGTTACAATTGACTTCGAAAAGCGCTTCTGCTCGACATGGGAACGCGGTCGGCGCTGTTGCCGCACTGCAACACACAAACGACATTCGACCAACCGCAGCCGTGCGGTCCTAGGAATTAACTTAGACGGCGGCTAGGTTTAAGGGTCGATACATCTGGGGGGTCCCGTGCTCGGCTCGATGCGCTGTTTTACCCTGACCGTCGTTGTCACCGTGTGCGCCATCGCCTACACGGCTGGCTCGCCGGGCGCGGCTGCGTCCGTTCGCCGCAATATCGAGGCAGTGCGGTCAGCGCTCGTTACGCTGCATGTCGCGCCGGCCCCAACCGCCGTCTCCAACGCGCGCTAAAAGCGCGCGCACCACTTCAGCAATTTCCACTCACGATGGTTTTGGCCCGATCGGCGGCGCGCGCCAGCAGATGCGCGCCTCCGCTCAGCCGGCAACGGCGGCGTGCTTGCGCACCGGGGAGCCGTGGGTGTGCGGGATTGCGTCCGCGTAGAGCTCGACCAGATGGTCGGCCGCATTGGGGGCGGCCGGCATCAGCGCGTCGTCGCTGTAGCTCGCGCCGTCCGGCGTCGCCATCACGCGCTTCATGATGCGGCGATAACGCAAAAACAGCCGCAGCCAGCGCAGCAGTACGAAGGTGAAATCGAACGTGCGCCACGGGTAGAACAGGATCGGATTAAGCACCCGCATGCCGTGGCGGCGATGGGTGCGGATCTTGCGGCGCACATAGCCGTACTGGAGCGGATGCACGCCCTCGATCCGCGATGCACCGGAGAAGATGGTCATCGGATCGATGATCTTGCGCAGGTTGAGCCCGCTCGCCAGACCGCGGCGCAGCACTGTCTCGACGTGCTCGTCCGTGTAGTAGTGTTTCCAGGCGTCGCGATAGACCTTCTGCCAGGTCTCCTTCGACATGATCGGATGCGCCGTGCAGGCGTGCTCGAGATCGTACTTGTTCATGTCGGGCTCCATCGGAACCCCGCGCAGGAACAGTTTCTTGTGATCTTCCGATCCCGGGAGCGGCGTGAGGAAGAAGAACTCGAGGATGTCGATCGGCAGCTCTTTTTTGATGATCTCGATATCGCGCGCGATCGATTCCGGCGTGTCGTTGGGAAACCCGAGGATATAGCCGGCCCAGGTGATGACCTTGGCCTTGTGCCAGGCCTGCAGCATCTCCCGGTATTCCCAGATCTTGTTCTGCCGCTTCTTGGCGCCCATCAGCGATTCGGGATTGATGTTCTCGAGCCCGATGAACACGCAGTTGCAGCCGGCGCGCGCAGCCTTCTCGATGAAGCCCGGGATCTTGTGGCAGAGCGTGTCGACCTGCAGCAGGATCTTGATCTTGAAGCCATCCTGCTCGCGCAGCTTGATCAGCCGGTCGAGGATCGCTTCCCAGTTCCTGTTGCGGGCGAAATTGTCGTCGGTGACGAAGAACCGCGTCACCCCTTGGCGCGCGTTGTCGCGAATCAACGCCTCGACCTCGTCGGCGGAGCGGTAGCGCGATTTGCGGCCCTGCACGTTGATGATGGTGCAGAAGCTGCATTGGAAGGGACAGCCGCGACCGGCGTCGAAGCCGGCGTAGTGGCCGGCGATGCGCGAGGTGACCGGGCGCGGCAGCGCACGCTGCGAGGCCATGCCCATGTCCGGCAGGTCGTGCAAATAGTTGTACACCGGCTTGAGCGTGCCCGCGTCGATGTCGCGCACGAGCTCTTCCATGCGGCCCTCGGCCTCCCCGGCGTAGAGCGAGATGCCGAGATCGAGCGCTTCTTTGAGGTCCACCGGCAGCTCGGGAAGCATTGAGATGCAGCCGCTGACGTGAAAGCCGCCTATGATGACCGGCAGGCCGGCGGCCCGGAACTGGCGGCCGAGATCGAGCGCCCGCGGGAACTGGTTGGACTGCACGCCGATGAGGCCTACAAAACCGGCGCCGGCAGCACAAATACGCTCGATCGCGCTGTTGACGTCCACGACGACGTTGGTTTCGTCGTAGGCCTCAATTTCAAACTCGACGTCGGGCCCCAGGATTTTGGCCGCGTTGCAATCGGCCAGCAGCCCGTAGATAGTCGACAGGCTCGTCGACGGTATCATCGAGCGATGCCACTGGATGACGTAACCGTCAGCGTCGTAATGCGACGGTTTGATCAGCACAATCCTGAAGGAACGCCCTGCCATCGCCTCGCCCTTGCGGCCCGGGTGCGAACGACTCATCAACAACGGCTAAAAACCCCACTGCCCACTGGAAACCCCACTGCCCACTGGCTCAGTTTGCCATATGTTCTCCTGCGTGCCAAGCCAACGGGGCGCGCATAGACCAGAGTTTGCGTCGGCAAAATCGTCAGTTGGACGGGTCCTCATCTGCGCCGCGGCCTGGGGACTTTGGCGGCCGCCGCGTTTGCGCTTGTGTGGGACCCGCAGAACCGTCGTGCGAGCGCATGCCGGAAGAGGCCTAGGCTGCGGCAGCAAACCAGGCAATCAGGTCGTGACCGGCGTTGGAGCGCTATTTATTGCGCTGTGCATGGCGGAGAGCCAAGTGTTGTCGACGCGTGCGAGCGCGTGGCTGGATTTACCATGCAGAATCTTGCCGGCGGTCGGCCCAGAACCCGTTGCCGAGAATTCGCTGACAACAAGCACCAGGCCGCCAACCGCACGCGCGTTCACGACCTTGATGCTAATTCGCTGCCAGCCCTGGCTAAAAATAAATGCGAGCGCACGCTCGATCTCACTTCTGCCGGCTGCCACAGCGCCCCCGACCAGAACGCTATCGGGCGCGTATAACTGCGCGGTCGCCAAAGCACCGTGCGAATTCCACGCCCGCTCCCATCGAGCCGCGTAGTCGACCGCGATCTCCTGCGGCGTCTGTTCCATGTGCATTGGTTTCAGGTTTGCTTTACCGCTCGCGCATCATTGCCCAGCGCATCCCTCGCGGTCTGATGGATGGTGTGGAGACTGCGGGCGGAAATTCACTCGCTACGCCCAATCCTACCGCGCGGGTTTGGTGGCTCGAAACACATTTCCGTGGGCTCGCGTGGCTGGTAATCTTTAACCGCGTACTTAAATGCTCAACGAATCAGCGGCGTCCGACACTTGCGCCGACTTGGTTGGCAAACGGCAAGCTTTGTTGCAAAAACTGGGGCCACGGCGGCGCTAAAAGCGATCTTCATGCGTGTATTCGAACGCCTGTCACAGCAGACCCGATCCCATATCGTCAAGATCGCCAATCGCGAGGTTGAAACCCGCGGGCTTTCGACCGGCTTCTGGACCGACATCTATCATCACGCGATGACGGTTTCCTGGCCCGCGTTTTTTGCGTGGGCCGGGTTGGTCTTCATCGTGCTCAATTCAGTGTACGCGACGCTCTATTTCATGGGCGACAAGCCGGTCGCCAACGTGCGTTCCGAGAGCTTCCTGGAATTCGTCTTTTTCTCGATCGAGACCTTGGCGACGGTCGGCTACGGCGACATGCACCCGCAGACCAACTACGGGCACTTCGTCGCGACCGTGGAAATCTTCACCGGCCTGTCGTTCCTGGCGGTGATGACCGGCCTCGTGTTCGCGCGTTTCTCGCGCCCCAAGGCACGGTTCGTGTTCGCCCAACAGGCCGTTGTGACATCGCACGAAAGCCGGCCTACGTTGATGATCCGTGTCGCCAACGCGCGTCACAACACGATCTCGGGCGCCAATGCAAAACTGTGGCTGATCCGCGCCGAAACCACACCCGAAGGCCAGGTGATGCGGCGATACTACGAGTTGACGCTTCAGCGCCGCGAGAATCCGGTGTTCGTGTTCAGCTGGACGATCTTCCACCCGATCGACGAATTCAGCCCGCTCTCGGGTCTCACCGAGGACCACCTCGGCAAGAGCGATGCCGCATTGGTGCTCACCGTCAGCGGGTTCGACGACAGTTCGGCGCAACAGCTGTGGGCTCGACAGGGCTATTCCTACAAAGATATCCGCTGGGGGCACCGCTACGTCGATATCACTTCCTCTGCCGATGGCCGGATGCTGCTCGACTATGCAAAATTCCACGACGTCGTGCCGGACGAGCTCCCCGAGACGCGATCGGATGCCACGGTCGTTGCGCTCAACCAGGAGAATGCGCGCCGGGCGCAATAGCGAGCGCTGCGACCGCGACGGCCGGCTATGAGTGATCAACCCCAGCCCGCACGGCCGCGCCGGTCATCGGGATGACATTCACGACCGTGCGCAGGATGTCGTAGATCACCGCGGTCGACCATCCGAACAGCAGTACACCGTTCATCGCAGTCAGCGGGCCGAGCAGCCGCCAGCGCGTTGCGGGGACGATGTCGCCATAGCCGAGCGTCGTATAGTTGACGAATGCAAAGTAGAACGCGTCCTCCCCGTGCGGCACGGCAGCGAGCAGATCATAGGTCAAGCCCCACACCACCACCTCGAACAGGTGCGCGTACATCAACACCGTGACCGTCGCCCACATCACGATCACCAGTCGCACTCGGGCGTGGACGTCCCGAGTGACGTGGGAGGCACGGTGAGCCGTCCACACCAGCACCGCCATCATCACCGCGTGGATCGCGATGTTGGCCAGGCTGACCGTGAACCCGACCAGAACTTCGCCGTGCAGAAGATCGGAGCTCATCGCGGAATCAGATGCCGGAGACCTTGAACCGCGGCCAGTCTAGCGGGCGCTGATTACCGATTGCTGAAGCCCGGATTCCATTCGCGAGGGCTTCCCGCGGGTCGCCGACAGCGTCGCCTATGCGGCCGGCATGAAGGCGGCCGTCACATCGGCGGGTAGGATCAATCGCTCAAAGGCGCGGGCGGGTCGAATGGTCGCCGAAGTGCAGCGCTGTCGTCCAGTCGCCGTAGGCAATCAGGTTTGATTCGGTCCGGCCCCAGCGGGTGATGGCCCGGCGGACGATCCGCGGCAGCGGCCCGGTTTGCAAACGCATCCAGTCGACCCTGAAAGCGAGACTGTAGATCGCCCAGATCACAGCCAGGGTCAGTAGGACCGCGAAAATCACGTCGCTCGCGAAGTGTCCGCCGAATGCGATCCGCAGGGTGGCAATCGCAACCGTGAAAATACCAGCCGCGCTGAGCGCGACCACCCGCGCGGCACCGGGGACAAGCAGTGCGGGCGCAACCGACCACGTCGCGCCCGATGTCTCGCCGGACACGAACGAGCAGTTCTGGTCGCACCCACCACGCGGATCCCACCAGGGCACGAACGGCAACGCGCCTCCGAACTCCACCACCGCACCCGGGCGCGGGCGTGCCCAGTGCTCCTTGAGCACCCCGTTGACCAGGAGGCCCGGGCCCAGCGCCAGCGTCAGGGCGAGGAACACCACAGAGCGCGCCGGAACCGGAAACACCGGCAGCGGCAGCACGAGCCGTGCGATGACCATGGCCGCGACAAGCACGGCAAAAGCCGTGAAAATCCACATGCTCTTGCTGCGTAGCCACAGCGCGACCGGGTCGGATGCGGCCGGAAAGCTGCGGGTAGCATCGTCGAAGAACAGCGAGGTCAGGCGCAAGTCGAGGCGCGGATCGATTGCGAATATGATCCCGGCGACGGCGGCGAGCAACACGAGCAGCAGTCCCAGGTCGCGCACCCCGCCTGTTCGAAGGCGGCGCACATAACGCGTCACTACGCCGGTGATACCGACGCGATCGACGGAGGTATGTGGGCGAACGATTCTCATCGTTAGGTCAGCCACCCTGCTTCAAACCACGCGCCACCGCATTAGGCTCCGCGTAGCTGGGTGGGGCTCCCGAGCATATTGCAAACGGAGCTGTCGAGATGGAGTTGCGTACCAAGGACACCCGCAAGTTTATTCCGAGGCCCGTCAACACCTGCGCACAGTGCGGCGACACGATCTTCATGCCGGAATGGTCTGAGCATGTCGACGACTGCCGAATTCGTCACCTCTGGGCCTGCCAAGCTTGCGGCTACGCTTTCGAAACGACGGTCCGCTTTGCGCCGCTGACCGCGAATTGACGGCGCTCGCAAGCAAGGTCGCTGCCGGCATGTCGCCCCGCGCGCCCGCGGGCGATGAAGGAGTTTTTGTCACGAAGCCTTGGCTTGCGGCGGCGCGCCCATCTCGCTGAAAAGGACGCCACCCTTGGCCTTGTCGTGCTTGGCGGTCTCAACGACCGTCACGACGACGGCTTCGGCGGGCACGCCGTAGTTCTTCACCAGCGCGTTGGTGATATCCCGCACCAGACCGCGTTTCTGATCGACCGAGCGCCCCTCGATCGCATACACAACGACTTCCGGCATCGCGTCCTCCACTATAAGCGCCGCAAACAGGGATCGAATTGCCAAAACACCGATATCAAGGATCACCAGCGGCGAAAAGGCGCCTAAGCGCCGGGCGTTGATCCCAGCAATCGGATGACCGCTACAGCGCCTCGCGCTTTTGCGGTTGTGGGTCGGGAGGCGCCGGCTGCGGCCGCTCAAACAGCCTTCCGCCGGCGGAGATCAGCCGTCCCGGCAGCTCGATCACGAAGTTGGCCGTGTCGCCAGTCAGGTTGGCGGCCTTGCCAGACAGATTGGACACCGTGGAGAACACCATCGCGCCGAAACTGCGCGGCTCTTCCGGCGGAGCGACTGCCGCATTCGCGGCCGTCGGATCGAGCGTTGCCGGCTCGTTGGCGCTGTCGGGCCGGCTGCGCGGCAGCGCCACCGCCGCGACCGTGGCCGGCTTCGGCTTCGCCGCGTCCTTACCAGCAGCGTGGTCCTTCGAATCCTTGGCAGCGACCGTCTCCTTGGCCGCCGTATCCTTGGGCGCCGCTTCCTGGGGCACGATGCGCTCGCGCTCGCCCAGTGACGGGTCCGGATGGACCTCAGCCAGCGCCTCGCCGTGTTCCCGGCGCGACCGTAGGATTTCCCGAGTCAGGTTGCGCCCTTCGCCAACCGTCGGCGTGGCGTTATCGACGTCCGTAGCCGTCCGGTCGGGCGCGCGGCCGACATGGGTCAACGCGATGCCGCTGCCGACCGCGATCAGGCCGGCGACGAATGCGACGATGAGCTTTTGGAGCTTGATCCCCACTCGCATGGCACCACCCCTAACCAGGGTACGCTCATGCCAGCCATTTTCGGCAAATTCGTGCCCTCGACATGACTTTCACGCGAATGCGTGGCCGGACCCGTCCGGGCGCGACGGGTCACCTGCTGATGAACAAGCTAGTTGGCGTTGTAGCCGTAGCCGAAGCCCCCGCCGCTATAACGGCGGCTTGATCCGCGGTTGCCGCCCCCAAACGGGTTGAAATTACCCGCGAACGACTGGAACGGAGAATCATACCGGCGGGATTTCTTGGCCGTCTGACGATGGGCGGATCGGGACGCCGTCCGCTTGACGTTGGCCTTGGCATTTGCCGGGGCCGCGGATGCGGTCTCGGACGGCTGCACGGCCGCTGTTGCGGCATCCGTGGGCGCCTGGGCTGATTCGGCGGGCGCTGCCAGGAACAACGCCTGCGGGGGGGATGAAACCTGCGATGCGCTCGCTACCGCCGGTACGGGCGGCGAGGCGTCAGGCGCCGGCGGCGCGGCGGGTGACCGGACCAGCGCAAACACGCAAACGGCTCCGGCCGCGAAGGCGGCTACGGCCCGCCACCACGTATGCTTGGGGGGCATATAGACGTAAGCTGAACTAGGCGCTTGCCTTTTGAAGGGCGAAAACAGACGGCGGGTGATCGACACGCAATCCTCCTTGCACCCCCACCTCCGTCTGGTCGGACGCCCCGATTGACACTGCCGTTCCCCTTACCACCCGGCACGCACTTCACTTTTCGACGAAATCGGCGCAGCGCTGAATTTGATCGCTGGCGCCCCAAGGCATAATGGGCACCGAAGAGGTTGAGTTCTTCGGCGACCCTTCAATCAGTTTATCAGAATACACCATATAGACCAGAACATTTCGCTTGCTGTCGCAGCCACGCACAATTTGCATTTTCTTGAAAAACAGCGAGCGCCGCTGGCGAAACATGTCTTCGCCCTGGGCAAACTTCTGCTTGAAGCGGATTGGCCCGATCTGGCGGCAGGCCAGCGAGATATCGGAGACTTCCTCGGCAACGCCGAGCCAGCCTTTGAGCCCCCCGCGCTCAGGCACGGTGAAATGGCAGGCGACACCATCGACCTCCGGGTCGTCGACACCGTAGGTCGCCAGCTTATCGTTGGGCGTCAACCACTTGAACACGGTCGAGCGCTTGAAAATGAGGTCGGGCTCATCGGCCGCTAGGCCTGTCGACGCCAGCCCAAGGAGCACCGCAACACCGACCGCAACCGTACCAACACGCCGCTTCTGCCCGGCAGCCATCGCTCCGCTCCCAGATTGACCGGACCTATCTAGGGATTAACCACGTCGGCGGAAGATGCGCGAAGGGCTTAACCTTTGTGGATCGGATCAATCCAGGCGACGTGTTCAGGACGTTCGGCCGGCGTGATGTCGAGATTAACCACAACTGCCTCGTTGTCCGAACGCACCAGCACGCATTCCAGGATCTCATCGGGTGATGCGTTGATCTCCTGATGCGGCACATACGGCGGCACGAAGATGAAATCGCCGGGTCCAGCTTCCGCGACGAATTCGAGCTGTTCGCCCCACCGCATGCGCGCCCGCCCGCGCACCACATAGATCACGCTCTCGAGCGCACCATGATGGTGGGCGCCGGTCTTTGCATTGGGATGGATGTTGACCGTGCCGGCCCAGATTTTCTGCGCCCCTACCCGTGCCGCGTTGATCGCAGCCTTGCGGTCCATGCCCGGTGTCTGCGGCGTATTGGGATCGAGCGCGTGCCCGGGAATCACCCGCACACCATCGAATTTCCATTTCGGCGCACGTTGGGGATCGTGGTGTTCGGGTTCGGACATTGCAGGATCAGCCCGGCTGCAGATCACCCATTAAACATTCAGGCATGAGTTTCGTGGGCGTAGTCCTCTTCGATCTCTTCCACCTCGCCCGGTACCCATGGTCCGATGACGAACAGCACCAGAAGCCCGCCGATGATGGCGATATTCTTCAATAGTGCGACGCCCCCGGGGCCGCGCAGGAGGTCATTAAAGCTCGTGTAGTCGAAGAAGTAGGCGGTGGAGGCGGCCACATAAAGCGCGAGTACGAGTGCCGCGAAGCGCGAAGCCACGTTGAAGATGATAAAGCAAGCCAAGACGATTTGGATGATCGCCAGCACAATGGCCACCAGTTGCGGGGTCGGCATTCCCGACATGGTCGAGACCTTCTCGACGTAGGGCCCCAGAAACGGCGGCACCCAGAGCCCGCCTTCAACCAGTTGCGCCGTTGCCGGGAGGTCAAGCAGCTTTCGCAGGCCGGATAGCAGGAACATTGCTACAAACAAAATCCGGCCGATCAGATAGATGACGTGCATGGCCAACCCCTTCCAAACGAAGCCACGATCGCCCGCCCCCCGGCAGGCGGCCGCAGTGTACCCGGATCGCGGTTGAGCGCAATTCGCGTAATGGCTGGCTCGCGCCGCCTGTTCCGGCCCAGCGTCGGGCGCAAAGACGCAATACGCGTCTACTGCGGGGTCGGTATTTGTACGAATTCCTTGAGCTGGGCGGGCGTCAGCGGATCGGCGATGAACTTGAGCTTGACCGCATCGGCAACGATCTGATCGAGGCCCACGACCCGCTCAGGCGCCATCGTGTCTTTCGGGATGAACTCGCGCACTTGCTGCACGACCGCCGCAGGAAGCCCCGAATACTCGCCGTAGAGCTTGAGCGCGGCGGGATCGGAATACATCCAGTCGACGGTTTCCAGATATCCCCGCATGAAGCGCGCGAGCGCTTCGCGGCGTTGATCCAGCACCGACAGGTTGGTGAGGTTGACGCGGACCGTGCGTTCCTTGAGCGCGGCCACCTCGGTCCCGCGCGCAACGATCCGGATCTTGCCGTCGGCGAGCGCGTCGAGCCCGAACGGCGCGGCCGCCCAACCAACATCGACCTGGCCGGTCATGGTCTGGGTGAACGTGGCCTGCATGCCGCCGAGCGCCACCGGCTTGGCGTCGAGCTTGTACTGTTTCAACAATTCAAGCAGTGCCGCATTGCTCGAGGAGCCGGCTTGCGAGAAGCCGATGGTCCTGCCGTTGAGATCTTCGATCTTGTGGATCGGCGAAGCGGGCAACACGTACCAGTACAGGTCAGGTGAGCCGATCATTTCACTGCCGATCACGCGGATCGGTGCTCCCTTGGCGAACGCGCCGATCGCGGCCGAGACGCCGGCACCTGTTCCGATGTCCATGCTGCGAGAGACAACCGCTTGAATCGATTCCGGCCCGCCCTGCGTGTAGAGAATCTCGAGTGTCAGCCCGTGCTTCTTGAAGATGCTGGCGCGTTGACCAAGATCCGGGACGGCCGTGTCCCAAGCACCGCGTTGCGGTACCGCGATTTTGAGCAGCTCCTGCGCCGATGCAGCGTTGCTCAACGCGAGCGCGGCGAGCAGGCCAAATCCCAGTCTGAAGCCGTGCATGTCTTTCGTTCCCCAAGCGAGCGACAAGGCGCTGAGGGTGATGAGAACCGATCAGTCAGGGCACGTCCAGCCGTCGAAGCGAACGGCCGACGGGCTTTTGGCAGGCACCAGTGTGGTGGATTCGAAGTTCCTACAACGTCGGTCGCACGCTCGCGTTGGAACATCAAATCCAAAAACCACACTAGAATCATAAATTTGCCAGTGTCCCTTTGATTCCGAAGTTCGCATCAGAGGGTGCGGCAAGTTCTTGCGAACTTCGAAATCGGGCCACTAGGAATTAAAATCTAGGGGATTTTGGCGAGCGTGCTCGGCCAAAATCGGCCATTGTTCGGTGTCTTAGCCATAGTCGCCGCTGTTGCTGGCATGCTGATCCCACTTGCACTAGTTTGCCCGCAAGGGTGAGCGAGTTCGGAGGTCCTTCATATGCGTGTAATCGTCGCCTGCACCATCGTGGTGCTATCGGTCCTGGCCGCGATTGCGCTGGCCCGCACAAACGTGCTTGCACCGCCGACGTCGTCATCCGCCAGCGCGTCCGCAGCACGCGCAAGTGCGCCGCCGCCCGTCAAGCCCGCAGTCGTGCGGGCGCCGACTGAACCGGTCGGCACGGTCGCAACGGACGCTTCGCCCACGCCGGTGCTTGCGCCGGCCGCAGCTTCCGCTGGGCCGTCTGCTGCAGACAATGCGCCGGACCGCATCGTGCCGGCCGGCGTGCAAGTCGCGGAGAATACGACCTCATTCGCCGCCTCGACCGTGGCCCCGACCCAGGTTGCTCAGGCAGCGGCTCCTCAGGCAGCTGCGCCGTCAACGGTCCCACCGACGGCTGCCGCTCCTCCGGCTGCCGCTCCTCCAACTGCCGCTCCTGCGGCTGCCGCTCCGGCTCCAGCGCCGGCTGCCCAAACGGTGTCTTGTCCCGGCAATCCGAATGCGCTCGGCGTCGCCCGCACGGTGCAGATCGACACCACCGGCGGTCCCGGATTTGGGTTCGAGCACTTCAAAACCCACGACTTCCTTAAACCGGGCGAAGTCGTGCTGACCTTCGACGACGGCCCGTGGCAGAACAACACCCCAATGGTGCTGGCCGCGTTGGCGCGCCACTGCACCAAGGCGACATTCTTCCCGATTGGCAAGCACGCGACCTACTATCCGGAAATTCTCCGCCAGGTCGCGGCCGCCGGCCACACGATCGGCTCGCACACGTGGTCGCACGCCGACCTGTCCAAGGAGAAAAATCCGGAGGACGCCAAGGCCGAAATCGAAAAGGGCATCAGCGCGGTGCACTGGGCCCTCGAAGGCGCCCCGCTGGCGCCGTTCTTCCGCTTCCCGGCCCTAAAGCACCCGCCCGAAATGGTGACCTATCTCGGCGAACGCAACATTGCGATCATCTCCACGGATATGGACTCGTTCGACTTCAAGATGCGCAAGCCCGAGCAGGTCATCAAATCGGTCATGGACAAGCTGAAAAAGCACGGCAAGGGCATCGTGCTCATGCACGACTTTCAGCATGCGACCGCCGAGGGTATCGGCACGCTGCTCGATCAGCTCAAGCTCAACGGCTACAAGATCGTCCACATGACCGCCAAGAGCCAGCTGCAAACATTGCCGCAATACGATGAAATGATGGTGAAGGAGCAGAAGCTGCCGACGGTTAGCACGCGACCGACGTCGGACGTGGTGAAGACCATCAACGAATAAAAATTTGCGGCGAGGCTTGCTGGGTTTCACCAGCAAGCCCCTTCAGCGGGGCGGATCATGTCTCTTCTGGTGAACGTGCTGATCACGTTCGTGGTCGTTATCCTGATCCTCTATCTGGTCAATCTGCTGCCCCTCGATGGGCGCGCCAAGCAGATTGTGCGCGTCATCGTCATCGTCATCGGCATCATCTACCTGCTGAGATACCTGCTCCCGATCTGACGGTCTGATATATTCGCGCGCATGCTTCCTGGTCGAGATCGCAAGCCCTCCTACGACAAGACCCCGGCCGCCGCGCTCGACTATGAGCTTGCCCAGGAGATGGCGGCCGCACTCGGCCGGCTCGGACGCCGGCTTGAGCACGCCTTGCAGGCGCTGGAGCAATTTGATGCTGCCAACGTGGCCGATCCCGACAAGCGTCGGCGGGAGCGATCAGCCTTGTTGGCCGAGGCTGGCGACGCGCTCTGGCTGTTCGTGGTGCAACGCGAGGCCTGCGGGTTACGCGATGCGCGCCAGCTCATGCGCGACTACAGGGTCCCGCCCGAGGTGCAATACCGGATGGGAATATCAGCGAGCCGTGGGCCGGGCGTCACCAAAGGCGCGCCGACGACCCGCTGACGCCGTGTCCGCGCGTTCCAATTTCCACGCCTGGTAGCAGTAGCGATTGGGAATCCGGACGTAGCCGCCCTGCACCGTCTGTTAGCACCCGAACGCGCCACGATCATGCCCGTCCCGTGTGTCGTGTGCATTCCATACAGCAGGTTCGCCGCATTCCATGCAGCCCCCGCTCGCGCTATTGTGAGTTGCCGACGCCAAGACGGTCGTCTTGAAGTCGGAGCCCGCGCGAACGAGCGACCTTGCCGCTTCGCGCTTGATTGAGCATGTTGTTGTCGAAAAACGTGGTTGCCGGCGCGTGAAAAATAAGCGCGGAGTATCCGCAATCGCCGAGCACTGAAATGCATTGCTAACGCGGAACTCCCGCTCATCCAATCACCGGGGAGGATACTGACATGATGATCCATCGCCGCGCGCTGCTCGCGGGTGCAACCACTCTTGCAGCAACCACCGTGCTGCCGCGCATCGGTCAGGCGCAAACGGCCGGACCCTTTACCTTGCCGCCGCTGCCCTACGCGACCAATGTGTTTGAACCGAATATCGACGCCAAGACGATGGAGATCCACCACGATCGCCATCATCAGGCCTATGTGACCAACCTCAACGCCGCGGTCAAAGACTATCCCGACGTTGCGGCCATGAAGCTGCAGGACATTCTGGCCAAGCTGAACGAGATTCCGGAAGCCATTCGCACCGCGGTGCGCAACAACGCCGGCGGTCACGCCAATCACTCGATGTTCTGGGAGATCATGGGACCGAACGGCGGTACCCCCGACGGCGAGTTGTTCGCGGCCATCACGCGAGACTTCGGCGGTCTTGAGACGTTGCAGGGGCGCTTCAACGATGGCGGGCTGCGGGTGTTCGGCTCAGGTTGGGTGATGGTGACTGTGACGCCTGAGGGCAAGCTTGCGCTCGAGACTCGTCCCAATCAGGACACGCCGATATCGGACGGCAAGCGCGTGTTGTTCGGCAACGACGTGTGGGAGCACGCCTACTACCTCACGTATCAGAACCGGCGCGCCGACTACCTGAAAGCCTGGTGGAATGTTGTGAACTGGAACAAGATCGCGGAGCGCTATGCGGCCGCAAAGGCCGGCACGCTGACGATCTAGAGCATGATCCCGAAAAGTGGTCACCCTCGGAAAAGATCATGCTCAAACAAAAAGCTAGACCATGATCGATCAGATCGCGGCCTAGCAATCAGCGCGCCGAGCGCTCCTGCGCCTCCACGACCGCAACCGCGGTCATGTTGACCACGCCGCGGGCGGTTACCGACGGGCTGAGGATATGCGCGGGCTTTGCCGGGCCAATCAGGATCGGCCCGACCGGAAGCGCGTCGGCGATGCTCTTGATCAATTGATAGGTGATGTTGGCGGCATCGAGCGTCGGCATGATCAGAACGTTGGCGCGGCCCTTCAGTCGTGCGTGTGGGAACACGCGCTCGCGCAGCGACGGGTCGAGGGCGGTGTCGCCGTGCATCTCGCCGTCGACATCGAGCTCCGGGTGACGTGCCGCCAGGAGATCGGTGGCGGCCCGCATCTTGCGGGCGGATTTGCTGTCGGAACTGCCGAAATCGGAATGCGACAGCAGCGCGATTTTCGGCTCGAGGCCAAAACGCCGCACGTGGGTCGCGGCGAGCACAGCCATTTCGGCGATCTCGGCCGCGGTCGGCTCGGCTCGCACCTCGGTGTCTGCCAGGAAATAGGCGCCCTTGGGGGTGATCACCAGCGATAGCGCCGCGAAGTCTTCGACGCCGGGCGCATAGCCGATGATATCGCGGATATGATGCAGGTGGGTCATGAAGCGACCCTCGACCCCGCACAGCATGGCGTCCGCATCGGCCCGCTGCACCATCAGCGCGGCGATGACGGTCGCGTCGGTGCGCAGCACCGTGCGAGCGGCGTCCGGCGTGATGCCCTTGCGCCCCGCGATCTCGACATAGGTCTGAACGTAGCTCCGGTATTGCGGATCGTCCTCGGGGTTGACCAGGCGGAAGTCGCGACCGGGTCTGACCGACAGGCCAAATCGCTCGATGCGGGCCTCGACCACGGCGGGCCGGCCGATCAGGATCGGCCGGGCCATGTCTTCCTCGACCACGGCCTGGGTGGCGCGCAGGATGCGCTCGTCTTCGCCTTCGGCATAGACGATACGTTTGGGCGCCGTCTTGGCTTGGGCAAACACCGGTTTCATGATGAAGCCCGAGCGAAAGACAAACTCGTTGAGCCGGTCCTGGTAGGCTGCGAAGTCGGCGATGGGACGCGTCGCGACGCCGGACGCTACCGCGGCCTGCGCAACCGCCGGCGCGATGCGCAGGATCAGCCGCGGGTCAAATGGATTTGGAATGAGCGAACCGGCTCCGAATGTGGTGAGCTGCCCGCCGTACGCGCGCGCGGCAACATCCGACGGCGCTTCGCGCGCTGGCGTCGACCGCGGCGCGTTTCATCTCCTCGTTAATGGCGGTGGCGCCGACGTCGAGCGCGCCGCGAAAGATGTAGGGAAAGCACAGGACGTTGTTGACTTGGTTGGGGTAGTCGGAACGGCCGGTGCAGATCATGGCATCGGGTCGAACCGCCAGCGCCTGCTCGGGCTCTATTTCCGGGTTGGGATTGGCGAGCGCGAGTATCAGCGGCCGCGGCGCCATCCGCTTGACCATCTCCGGGTTGAGCACGCCGCCTGCCGACAGGCCGAGGAAGATGTCGGCGTCCTCGATGACGTCGCCGAGCGTACGTTTGTCGGTCTTGCGCGCGTAGACGCTCTTCCACCGGTCCATCAGGGTCGTGCGGCCCGTGTACACGACACCCTCGATGTCAGTCACAAAGATGTTCTCACGCGGCATCCCGAATGAAACCAGCAGGTTGAGGCAAGCGAGCGCGGCCGCGCCGGCGCCGGATGCAACGAGCTTCACCTCATCGATGTTCTTCCCGCTCAGTTGCAGCGCATTCTGCACCGCCGCGGCCACGATGATGGCGGTCCCGTGCTGATCATCGTGGAAGACCGGAATCTTCATTCGCGCGCGTAGCTTGGCTTCGACCTCAAAGCATTCCGGCGCCTTGATGTCTTCCAGGTTGATGCCGCCGAAAGTCGGCTCGAGCGCAGCCACGACCTCGACCAGCCGGTCCGGTTCGTTTGCCGCCACTTCGATGTCAAAGACATCGATGCCGGCGAACTTCTTGAACAGAACCGCTTTGCCTTCCATCACCGGTTTTCCGGCGAGCGGCCCGATGTTGCCCAGGCCAAGTACGGCGGTGCCGTTGGACACCACCGCGACCAGGTTGGCCCGGGACGTGAGCTCGGCGGCCATCGCCGGGTCGCGTGCGATCGCCTCACAGACCGCCGCCACCCCGGGCGAATAGGCGAGTGCGAGATCACGCTGATTGCCCAGCGGCTTTGTGGCCTGGATTTCGAGTTTTCCCGGGCGCGGATGCCGGTGGTAGACGAGCGACCCGGTGCGCAGGTCGTCGGACAAGTTGGATGTCACGAGTGCCGCCCTCTCCGCCTTTGCGTTTCCGGTGCATTCTCTAGCCCGGATGGCTGGCAAACGAAATCGGGAACCCCGCCGTCGCGGCGACCGATTGCACCCCGCAAGACCCTGTGCTCATTGTGCCGGCCAACGAGCTAGAATGTCCATTCGGAGAACACCGTGAGTTTCTGGGAGCGATTAGAGCACGGCCACGTCAAGCCGTGGCTGCGACGGTTCAAGTCCTATCGCGACGTGGAACTCGGCGGGATTCGCGTCGCCTACAAGTCGCATCTCGACGGGGGCGGCCGTGAGTTCGGCCAGGACTTCATCCCGTTCCTGCGCCGGCGCGGGATGCCGCGCCAGCATCGCGTGTTCGAGTGGTGCGCGGGCCCGGGTTTCGTCGGTTTCTCACTGCTGGGCCACGGGCTCGCGGAGACCCTTTGTCTCGCCGACGTCAATCCGGCGGCGATCGCCGCCTGTCAGCGCACGGTCCGCGACAACGACCTTGCCGGGCGTGTGACGATATATCTGTCCGACAACCTCGCTGCGATTCCGCCATCCGAGCGCTTTGATCTTGTTGTCAGCAATCCGCCGCACTTCGCCGATCAGTTCGCCCGCGAGTTCGGCCACGGCGACCTTCGTGCGCACGACCCCGGCTGGCGCATTCACCGCGATTTTTTCCAAGGCATCCGCCGCTACCTCACCATTGGCGGCGTGGTCGTGCTGCAGGAGAACAATCAGGGCTCGAGGGCCGAGACGTTCCGCGAGATGATCGCCGATGCCGGGCTCGCGATCCGGTTCGTCGAGGGCGAAACGCCGCCTTCCAGCGATCCCCGGTATTATTACATCGGCATCACGCGGCGCGAAGATACGCCGCCGAATTGGGCGCGGGGATACTAACGCCATTCGAAAAGGGCGATTGATCGGTTTGCCGCCGCACGGCACTCGAACTTGCGATGCTTGCGCTAGAAGCAGACATCGGCCGTGGCACACCAAGCAGGCGGCGCGGGGGAGGAACTTACATCTCAGGGATGAGTTCAATTCTCGTACAAATTCCTCAGCGTTTGAGAGGCCCGGCAGCCATGGAACATCTTCGTTACCCCAATGAAAGCGTTGAGTATCGTGCCGCCCGAAATGCGCTTCTAAATGACGAGATTGCGCTTCGGGCGCAGATCGAGGCCGTTGCAGCGAAGCGTCGCGCGCTCCCGCTCGGCGGCGAGGTACCCGAGGACTACGTCTTCGAGCGGATCGGCAAGACCAGCATGCCGGAGAGCGTGAAGATGTCCGAGCTGTTTGATCCGCACGACACGCTCATCCTGTACAGCTTCATGTACGGGCCCGAGCGCGAACTGCCTTGTCCAGGATGCACCCACCTGCTTGATGGGCTCGACGGCGCCGCGAGGCACGTGGGCGGGGGCGCCGCGCTCCACATCGTCGCCAAATCGCCGATAGCGCGCCTCGCCGCCTGGGCACACGAACGTGGCTGGGAACATCTTTCGCTCCTGTCTACCGCGGGCAACACCTACGACGCGGATTATTTTGGTGACACGTCAAAATTTTCCAAGGGAATGCGTGCACAACATCGAGTTCCGGACGGCGAGAATTGGGACGAAACAATCTTCAACGTGTTCAGAAAGAAGAACGGTACGATTAGGCACTTCTGGGGCTCGGAGATGAGCTTTGCCCCTCCCGCTCCGAAACAGCACCATCGTGCCGGCGATCTTGTCGACCCGCTGTGGGGCCTGCTCGACATGACGCCCGACGGTCGGGGCGACTTCTTTCCAAAGGTGAACTACGATTGATTCACCGCGGCTGTTGATGAGCGAATGAATTTTTTCGTCGTCCCAAACTCAATTCGAGGTGGGAAGTCCGAGTCTGAACAGCAACTGCGGATCGGCCCTAGCCCGGGAGAAAGACGCATGCGTGGGTTACGGGATGCTTTGGAGCAGAGTCAGAAGGATGGAGTAGCAATCGGCCACTTCAACGTCGCGGACTGGGTTCTATTGAAGGCGGTGTTAGCATCTGGGCAAGAATTGGGCGTCCCGGTGATGGTGGGCGCGTCCGAGGGCGAGCGGGAGTTTATTGGAACCCGGCAAATTGCAGCTGTGGTGAGGAGTTTGCGGGAGGAATGCGACTGCCCAATCTTTCTTAACGCGGATCATACACATTCCCTGGCGAAGGCCGTTGAAGCGGCCAGGGCCGGGTTTGATGCCATCGTTTTCGATCTTTCCGCGCTGCCATTCGAGCAGAATGTGCGCCAAACCAAAGAAGCGGTCGAAGCCCTCAAAACAATCAATTCCACCATCCTTGTGGAGGGGGAGATCGGCGATATTGGAACCGGTTCTGAAATACACGAAAGGGCTCCCGACTTGTCGCGGGGTTTAACATCTCCCGCAGAAGCGAGGCAGTTTGTTGAGTCTACAGGGGTAGATATCCTGGCTCCGGCCGTAGGCAACATGCACGGGATGCTAAAGAGCATGGTGCAAGGACAAACGCGGAAACGGTTGGATATCCAGAGAATCGCCGAGATCAAGAATGCGGCGCGGGTGCCGCTTACCTTGCACGGCGGATCGGGAACCGACGACGAAGACCTGCGGAAGGCAATCGCCGCTGGGATCAATATTATCCATGTCAATACTGAACTACGGGTTGCATGGAGACGTGGCTTGGAGGAGGGCTTGGCCAAACAGCCCCACGAAGTCGTCCCTTATAAGATCCTGCCTTTCGCAGTTGAATCGGTGAAGGAGGCAGCTCGCTCACGCTTGAAAATATTTAATGCCGATAGGTAACCCGAGAGAAGGCCGAGACGCAATTTCTGATTTGTCGGGCGGCAGGGGGAATAACGTTAGGAACTGTGGACAGATGTGCTCCGCTTTCTTTCGAAAATGGCGTAGCTGAGCATTTGCTGCCGTGACCGGCGTGTATCTGAGACGCTCGGCGTGGGCGCGTCATTCCACTCGACGATCAAGATGGAGGTTTAAAATCGTACGAAATCCTGCCAGCAGGAAGATAGAATAACGCGATGAGCGCGCCGCCCCTAACCTCCGGATAATGACGGCTTCCGGGATCGGGCGCTGTCCAACCCGGCCCTCGCCATCCCTGCAAGCCCTTCAACTCGGCGCCTTTGTCCAGCGGGACCACCAAATTAAGTTCGCCATAGGGGTGGCCATGATACTGCCCCCGCAACACCTCGTTTTGATCCTCATCTTTAAAACGGCGCGGGTCGTTGCTGTTCATGTACACGGCGGTGATGCTGAAGTGGAAGGTGTCCGGCGACGGCTCCAGGATGCGACTGCGCCTGTAGTTCGGGCCAGCCACCTCTTGGCTGGCGGCCCAGCCTTCCGCGACACCCAATTTGATCAATCGCGACAGATCCTTATAGAGCTCGCTCTCTTCTCCGTATGTTTCGTTGAGCCACTTCTCCATCTCCGCGCCTGGCGTCATATCCTTAACCTCGCGAAGGAACGGAACGCTTCGCTGAATGAGTTCCTCCCGGCTTCCCATGGCCGTCTCCTTTGGCTCCACGACGACGAAGTCGATCGTTAATCATAAAATCCAGCGAACGACGCAGATATATGCACCAGCGGCTTCAGAAAATTTCGAAATACTCGCGTTGCTCCCATTCGGAGACGTCCTGCTGGTAGCGGGCAATCTCGGCTTCCTTCAAAGCGATGTAGTAGTCGATAAACGGCGCCCCCATTTTGACCCGGAAGAATTCACCTTCGCGCAAGGTATAGAGCGCTTCCCGCAGGCTTTTTGGGAGAAATTCTGCTTTGGTTTCGTAAGGCGTATCGGCTGATGGACCGGGATCGAGCTTGCGATCGACACCGTCGAGCCCCGACAGGACCTGCGACGCCATGTAGAGATACGGATTCGCGGCAGGCTCGCCAACGCGGTTCTCAATGCGCGTTGCGAGGTCGCCCGGCGCGCCTAGGACGCGTAGCATCACGCCGCGATTGTCCCTTCCCCAGATGGCGCGATCCGGCGCCAGCGAATATGAACGGTAGCGCTTGTACCCGTTGACCGTCGGCGTCGAGAACACCGCCGCAGACCGCGCATGGGCTAGCAGCCCGCCGAGATAATTCATCGCGAAGTCCGACAACAGGTTGTCCCTAGTCGTCGACGCGAACGCGTTGCTGCCATCGGCGCGGCGGCGCAGTGACTGGTGAAGATGCCAGCCGGACGACACCACATTAGGAATCCGCGGCCGGCACATGAATGTCGCGTGATAGCCGTGCCGGCGGCAGATTTGCTTAACGGCGCTACGGAACAGCACCATCATATCCGCGGGGGTCAGACCTGTTGTCGGCCCAAAGGTGAATTCTGTTTGGCTGGGACCAATCTCCACTTCGACCGAGCGAAGCGGCAGGCCTAATTTTACAATATCCCGTCGGATGACCTCGAGCGCGGGCTCCATCTGATCGTAGCGTTGCTCAGTCAGATATTGATAGCCGTGCGACAGCAGGCTGACGGATGGGGGCTCGCCTGGCTGACCGGCATGTGCAGGTTCCATCTTGTCGTCTTCGAGCTTGAAGACGTGGAATTCGACCTCGAGGCCGGCCACATAGTCGAATCCGCGCGCTGCGAGGCCCTCGAGCACCGAACGATAGAGTGCACGAGTCGAGAACGGAACCGGCTTACCGCTGGAAAAATACAAATCACACAGGACCCAGCCGGTCTTTTCGACCCATGGCAGGACCTTGAAGGTGACCGGATCCGGCACGATCAGGAAATCCGCACCACCCTCCATCTCCGGCATCCCATAGCCGCCGCCCGCGGTGAAAACGGGAAAGACCGTGCGGTGCGAGGTGTCCTTGCCCAGCAGCGTGGTGGTCATGGTGATCCCGTTGCGGAGCACCTTGACGGCTTCCTCAGCAGTGAGTGTTTTTCCGCGCAAGATGCCGTGCTGATCAGCGAACGCGAAACGAATAACTTCGAGCTGCTCTGCTTTTGCAACCTCGACGATGTGGTTGGCTGCGCTGTCCTGCTCGTCCGACCAAAGACTGTAGCGCTCCACAAAGCTCATCGTGACTTCGCCTCGATCATTCCGCGGCCTGAACGGTCGCGTCCGCCCACTCTGCGTCGCGCCGTCGCTTGCGATCGACGGCCTTCCAATAGTCCTGCCAGCCGATAGTAGGGCCTATGCCGTCAACGGTCGCTGGACCGCGCAGCGATGACAGGTTGGCGGGATCGATCGCCGGGCGTGCGCCCTTTTGCACCTGCTCGATCGATTGCCGCAGCAGTCGGCGGTAGGCCGTGATCGCCTTATCGGAATGGCCCAGGTGCTCGCGGGTGCGATCCTGGATGCGCCCCATCGATTCGACGGCCCACTGATCGTGCACGTTGATATCCTGCCCCATGCCCGTATACGTCTGGCTCGCCTGCTCGGTTGGATCAAATCCATAGTTGTTGGAGCGATTCTTGCGCGACCGATAATTTGGCAGCTCGTAGAGATCGAGCCGCTGCGCGCGCATCGCTGCCTTGTCAACCGGTTTTCCGAAGCTCGTGAAAATCGCGTACCAGTAACAAGTCTCGTCATCGATCGGCACATGCCATTGTGTGATCGTCATCTCCGCGCTCATCGGGATCACGAAGGCATGCGGGAACAGCTGGTTGGTGACGCGCACGTGGGTGTGCTCCTCGCTCATCTTGCGTAACGCGATGATGCGGAGCCCGCAGCCGGTCGGTTCGACCGTAATGGTCGGACGATCGTGTTCCCGCAATACCTTGGTCATCGGCGTGTCACTGCCGGAGGAAACGCCGCGGAACTGCTTGCCGTAGGCCGCCGCCGGATCCTCGTCCTCGAAGAAACGGTGCAGAAAAGATGCGTGCGCGGGATCGATGCCCACTTCGAGCGCCTGTAGCCAGTTGCACTCAATGAGGCCTTTGAACGCGAACGTATAGGCGTCGGGCGCGAGGAAGCAATCCAACGGCGGAAAGTCTGGTGGTTCCTCGCTGCCGAGATAGGCAAAGATGATGCCGTTGCGCGCGACCGCGGGGAACGCGCGCTGGCGCACGCGTGTGCAAAACGTGCTTTCTTCGGGCTCGGCCGGCATTTCGAGGCACTGGCCAGTTGCATCGAACAGCCAGCCGTGAAAAGCGCAACGCAAGCCGCCGCCCTCCAGCCGTCCGAAAGCGAGATCGGCGCCGCGATGAGGGCAGTTGCGATCGAGCAGACCGTACCGGCCATGCGGATCACGGAAGAGCACGAAGTCCTCACCCAGGAGCTTCACCGGAATGATCGGGCGGCGCGGATCGAGTTCTTCGACCAGGGCGGCCGGCTGCCAGTAGAAGCGCATCAGTTTGCCGGCTGGATCCTTCGGTCCCGTGCGCGTGACCAGGTCGTTCTGCTCTTTGCTCATCATGGGCGTCAGCCTCTTAGCTCGGCGGTCTCGGTTTAGTGAATGTTGACGATGAAGCCTGAATTGGGATATGTTCGCCTACCGAACATTTGTTCGATCATAGCGCAATAGAGCCCGCCCAACAAGGCGAAAAGACAGCCAATCAACGCTTCCAGCGCGGAGACGCCGCATGCCGAGGGTGAGAAGGTCGGAACAGGAACAGCAGAGCGTGGACGCTCATGGTCCGGATTTTCTCGAGAGTCTGGCACGCGGGTTGCGGGTCGTCACCGCGTTCAACGCGGCGCCGCGTCCGATGACGTTGAGCGAGGCCGCCAAGATCGCCGGCCTGCCCCGCGCCACGACGCGGCGAACGTTGCACACGTTGGAACGCCTTGGATACGTCAGCACCGACGGCAAGCTATTTGCGCTGACATCACGCATATTAACGCTAGCGTCGGCCTATCTGTCGTCCAATCAAATCTCGACCGTGCTGCAGCCGGTGATGGATCGTGTTGCGGGAGACGTTCAGGAGGTCTGTTCTGCCGCGATCCTGGATGGCACTGATGCGATCTTCATCGCGCGCGCAAGTCCGACCCGCGTCTTTCTCACCGGCCTCGAAATCGGATATCGCCTTCCGGCCTTTTGCACGTCGGTCGGACGTGTGCTGCTTGCCCGTATGAGCGACAAGGAATTGGCGAAATTCCTCAGCCATATCGAGCCGAAGGCTTCCACCTCGCACACCATCGTTAACAAGACGAAGCTAAAGGCGATCATCGCCGCCGACCGGGCGCAAGGCTATTCGCTGGTCAACCAGGAAGCCGAGCCTGGATTCCGTTCGATCGCGGTCCCGGTCCGGCGCTACGACGGCTCAATCGTCGCGGCGCTCAATATCGGCGCGCATGTTGACCGCATCTCGCTCGAGCGGATGCGCGAGCGCTTTCTTCCACTACTAAAACAAGCAGCGGCCGAAGTTCAGTCGCTGTTGTGCTAAGGTGCCCTTGGTCGCGCCAAACAGGGCTCGAGGGCCAATTCAAATTCATGGTGCGTAAGATCGCTAGACGTCCGGATCTCACATGCGTCGGGTTCAGATCCTGGCGGCGGATTCACGAGACGGAGCTGCATACTTCAAGCGGTGCCTAATATTTCACGACATTTTGGCCCGAAACCGACGTCACAGCCCAAGTTGGCGGCCGCCAACCAAACGTAGTTTCATTGCGTCCCATTGGTAGCTTGCTGCGCGTGGGCGTACTGAATGCGTTTGATTGCCTGTTCGATCGGAATTGGCTTTACCCCGCTCGCCCCGGCGAACGGCCGATCGTGTGCGAGAATGACGACGAATGCTACGGAAACCGCAGCGACATAAATCCCAGCCATTCGCAGCCGCATGCTGAACTGCTTTTCTTGCGAGAGCATGATGACCATCAGGGCGGCGATCGCGATCAGCAGCATTGCCAGCCATTGGGCCGAGGAGATCCCGCCGCGGGCTATCATTTCGCGTTGCAAACGCGCGCTTCGCAAATCCAGAACCTGTCCGACCATCAGGTCGGACAGTGGAAGCCTTTGCGTGCCGCGGGCAGCCTTGGTAGCAACCCGGGTAATCAGCGTCACCAAGGGATTGTTGGAACGATCATAAAGGTTTTCGTTGACGTCCGGTCGCAGCTGCTGCTGCATCGCTGGCCAATCACTGTCCAGAATGCGCCGGCCGTGTCGGATCAATTCATAGTAGACTTCTTCACGAAGTTCGTTGGGATAGCTCGACGCGAGCGCAAAGATGTTCTCCATCGCGTTCGCCTCACGCTGGATCACTGCGCGCGCTTGTACCTGGTCGTTCCAGATTCCGGCGGCCGAGAACGCCACCAGCATGGTAAACAGCACGCTTAAGAGGGTGACGAGGGTATTGCCCTCAAACAGCGTCTGCGATGGCGGCACCCGCAAAGCGCGCAAAGTGAGCCGCGCTCCTACCACCACCAGTAAAAGGACGAACGCGCCGCAAGCAAGGCAAGCGACAAACAGTTCAGCGAGCGGGAGTTGCTCGAGAAAAGTCAAAGGCGACATGAATGCGAAAGCTGTCGATTGTAGCAAAACAGATTGGCACGGCGGTGTAGCAAGGGCAATGCGAACGAAGGGACGGCACCGGGCCGAAAGACGAGATGGAGTTATCGCTCACACCAAGTCCGCCGTCCGGCGGGCCGACTGGCAATAATTGAGCGGTTGCGAGGCTGTTCTATAATGTTCGGCGATCGTATGATCGCTTCGACCGGCAACTGTTCAGCTGTATAAGCGCGGTAAGGCCGCGCGGCCGGGGATCGGGGCAGCGAGGTATGATAGCAAGAACCGAATTGTCTGCGGAAGCGTTAGGAAATTTTCTCGCTACTGAGATGAGTCGGAGGTGCGGATCATCACATCCGCGCTTGACCGAACTGGTCCCGTTCGCTGCCCAACTTGCCCTCGAGTGCATCGCAAACAGCGACGCCCTTTACCACAATGTCGAGCACACGATGCTGGTGACCCTTGCCGGGCACGATATTTTCGTTGGGCGCGCGTTAATGATTCCGTCAACTCCCAACGACTACGCCCATCTAATTATAGCGTGCTTGATGCACGATATTGGATACGTCAGGGGCATACTTAGAGGGGACAGTGTCGACGGCTACGTCATCGATACGACAGGCCGGAAAGCTTCTTTGCCGAGAGGATCGTCCGACGCCGCGCTCATGCCATATCACGTCGACCGGTCCAAAATGTTTGTGCATGATCGCATGCGGGAACTCGACGCCGAACGAATTGCTCATGCGATTGAATTCACGCGTTTCCCGGCCACACCGGTGGCTTCCCGGAATGAGGCCAACGAAGAGGGCTTACTGGTGCGAGCAGCTGACCTCATTGGCCAACTTGGAGATCCGCACTATCTGCGAAAATCCAACGCCCTTTTCTGCGAATTCGAGGAAGTCGGAATGAACAAGCAATTGGGATACGAATCCCCTGCGGACATAGTCGATAAGTATCCGCAATTTTATTGGAATATGGTTTCACCTCATATCCAAGCTGCGATCCGTTACCTCAATGTAACGGCGAGCGGACGCCAATGGATAGCCAATCTTTACAGTAACGTTTTCCGTGCCGAGCGCGAGGTGAGGCTATCTGGGCCGCAGCCTTAGTCGCTGCTTTATCGACGCAAGCCTTCGACACGCAAGGCCCGCTGATGGCACCTGGCGGACCTACCGCAACGTCGCTCCCATGTCAGCTTTCAAGCGCTTAAGCCGACATGGGGGACTTTATGAGTACACGGTCTAATCCTTCGTGTAGACCGCCCGGTTCGTCACCACGAAATCGACGCGACCGTCGGCCAGCGCCTTGCGGCATTCCTGCGGCCGATTGACGATCGGCTCCTCGTGCACGTTGAAGCTGGTGTTGATCAACACCGGCAGCCCGGTCGCGTCGCGAAACCGCCGCAGGATGCCGCCGAACAAGGGGTTCTCGCTCTCGCGCAGGATCTGCGGCCGCGCGGTGCCGTCAACGTGAACAACCGCCGGAATGCGCTCGCGCCACTCGGGACGGACCCCGCAGGTAATCGTCATGAAATGCGCGGCGTAGCGGTTGACCGGCGTGATTTCGAAGACGCGCTCGGCGTCCTCCTCCAGCACGTAAGGTGCGAACGGCATGAACTCGGAACGCTCAAGACGTTTGTTGAGCGTATCGTTGATGGTGGCGTCGGACGGGCTCGCGATAATGCTGCGCGCGCCGAGCGCCCGCGGACCGAACTCCATGCGGCCGGTATAAACCGCGCCCGCCTTGCCTTGCCGCACCATGTCGGTTGCGATCTCGATCGGCGAGCCGTCGTGTTTGCGCACGGTAGGGGTCTGCGCCAGGCACGCATCGATGCGATCGTCGTAATTCTGACCGAGATAGACGTTGTCGAGGCGCCGGCGCTTTGAGAGCCAGGAGGCGAGCCCGTCGCGTGCGAGCAGCGCGGCCAGCCCCGCCCCGACCGATAAGCCGTCATCGCCCATCGGCGGAAGAATAAAGATTTCATCGATCGGCATCGTCTCGGCCAGCAGACGATTGAGCCGGACGTTTGCGAAAAGCCCGCCGGCCAGCGCCAAGCGACGCGCTCCCGTCTGCTTGAGCCAATAGAGCACCGACTGGGCGGTCAGGTCCTCGACCACCTTCTGGATCGAGGCTGCGATCGCCTCGCGCGGATGTCCCCGGCAAATCGCTTTGACGCGATCGCCCATTTCATCCCAGGTCTTGAACGGCGCCGTGATCAGTCCGTCCTTGCCAAACTCAAAACAACCCGCCAGTTGCGGCGCGAGCGTGGGATCGCCGTAGGCTGCTAATCCGGTCAGCTTGCCTTCGTGCCGCAAGCGTCGAAACCCGCAGGCTTCGGTCGCAAACGCATAAGCGTACGCGAGGCCTGCACAGGGTACGGGTGGGAGGAACCAGCGGTCATCGCCATAGAAACACTCAAGCTTGCCCCCCTTGAGCGCGCGCATGCTGTAGCTGACGTTATCGCCGACACCGTCGGACGTGTAGATCAGTGCGTCGTCCCAATCCGTAAAAAACAGGGCGGCGAGCGCGTGCGCCTCGTGATGGTTGACAAAGCGCACCGGAACGTCAGCGCGGAACCCGTTGTCGGCCAGAAACCGATCCGGCCGGAAGAGCGTCAGCGTGTCCTCAATCCCGAACCGGCGACAGAGGTCGGCGATGTCGCGCTTGGTGCGCTCGCGGCCGAATTGGCGTTGCCAGGCGTAGTGCAGTTCATTGATCAGCGGAAAGCGAAAATACTGGCTCGGAAAATAGCCACGCACGAAGGCAATGGCGTCGACGTCGGTGCGAATCCACCCGGCCGTCCGCAGCACCTCGTCGATCGCAAGCCAGGGGATTTCAGCGCCCCAGCCTTTGTGCCGGATCAGGCGCTCCTGCTGGACGGCAGCGAGCAGGTCGTAGTCGTTGAACGCGGCGGCAGAGGAGTCGTGGACACCGGAATGAATCGCCAGAATCCGCATGAACGAGGTCACCTCACTCCTGCGGCAGCGACAGGCGAATGTGCAACTCGCGCAGCTGCTTCGGACCGACTTCCGAGGGCGCCCCCATCATCAGATCCTCGGCCCGCTGGTTCATCGGGAACAACACGACCTCGCGCAAGTTTTCCTCGCCGCACAGCAGCATCACGATGCGGTCGATGCCTGGCGCGATGCCGCCGTGCGGCGGCGCCCCGAGCGAAAGTGCATGCAGCATGCCGCCGAACTTTTTCTCCAGAACATCCTCGGGATATCCGGCGATGGCGAACGCCTTTTTCATCACGTCCGGGCGATGGTTGCGGATTGCGCCGGAGGAAAGCTCCACGCCGTTGCAGACGATGTCGTATTGGATGGCCCGCAGGTTCAGCAGGCGATCGTGGTCGGCCGGATCGAGCGCCAGGAACTCTTCCGCCGGCATATTGGGCATCGAGAACGGATTATGGGAGAAGTCGATCCTCTTCTCCTCCTCGTTCCATTCATACATCGGGAAATCGACGATCCAGCAGAGATCGAACCGGTTTTCATTGATCAGCTTAAGCTCCTCGCCAACCCGTTGGCGCGCGAGACCAGCGAACTTGACGAAGGCCTGCGGCTTGCCTGCGATGAAGAACACCGCGTCGCCGACGCCGAGCTTAAGCTGATCACGTATCATGCCGGTGCGTTCCGGCCCGATGTTCTTCGCCAACGGCCCGGCGCCGCCTTCCTCGCCCTCGCGCCAGAAAATGTAACCGAGCCCCGGCTGGCCTTCGCCTTTCGCCCATTCGTTCATGCGATCGCAGAATGCGCGGTTTCCTCCCGCGGGCGCCGGGAGAGCCCACACCTGGGCGGCGGGATCGGACGCCAACATGCCGGCAAAAATCTTGAACCCGGAACCGCGGAAGGCCTCGCTGACGTCCTGCATCTTGAGTGGATTGCGCAGATCTGGCTTGTCGCTGCCGTATTGCCTGATCGCGTCCGCATACTTAATCAGCGGAAACTTCTGGGTCACCGGCTTGCCGCCGCCAAACTCCTCGAACACGCCGCGCAGCACCGGTTCGACCGCCGCGAACACGTCATCCTGGGTGACAAAGCTCATTTCGATATCGAGCTGATAGAACTCGCCGGGCGAACGGTCGGCGCGGGCGTCCTCGTCGCGGAAGCAGGCCGCGATCTGGAAATAGCGATCAAAGCCCGAGATCATGACCAGCTGTTTGAACTGCTGCGGCGCCTGCGGCAACGCATAGAACTTGCCCGGGTGGAGTCGCGACGGCACCAGATAGTCGCGCGCGCCCTCCGGGCTCGAGGCGGTCAGGATCGGCGTCTGGAACTCGAAGAAGCCTTGCTCGCGCATGCGCCGGCGCAACGATTCGATGACCGCCCCGCGCGTCATGATGTTCTGGTGGAGGCGTTCGCGCCGGAGATCGAGGAACCGATATTTGAGCCTGATGTCCTCCGGGTATTCCTGGTCGCCGAAGACCGGCAGCGGCAATTCGTCGGCCGGTCCCAGGACTTCGACGTCGGTCGCGTAGATTTCGACGGCGCCGGTCGGGAGCTCGGGGTTCTCAGTCCCAGCGGGACGCGCGCGCACGCGACCGTCAATTTTTACGACCCATTCGGAACGCAACTTTTCCGCGGTCCGGAACGCCGGCGAGTCGGGATCGGCCACAACTTGCACGATCCCATAGTGGTCACGCAGATCGATGAATAGAACCCCGCCATGATCGCGAATGCGGTGGCACCAGCCGGAGACCCGAACAGTCTCGCCAATGTCGGTTGCGCGCAGTGCGCCGCATGTATGCGAACGGTAACGGTGCATGAATCGGCTCGTTAAGAGGCGGGCGAAAGGCGCACGTGAGTCCCGTTTTGTCAAGGCAACCAGCGGTATCGGCGGGAATTGCCTCTCGACAGAACGGTCCTGATCTGCACACTCGGCGCCCGCAATGGTTCAGTCGCGCCCCGCACCAGCTCAATCCATGACGACGGCGGAAGCTACGGTGGCCTCCCTCATCGCCCACGGGATCGATACCATGTACGCCCTCCCGGGCGTGCACAACGATCACCTGTTTGACGCGCTGTTCAAGGCGTCGGACGCGATCAGGGTCGTTCACAGCCGCCATGAGCAGGGCGCGGCCTACATGGCGCTGGGCGCCGCACTCGCAACCAACAAGCCGCAGCCCTACGCGGTCGTACCGGGACCCGGCCTGCTCAACACCGGCGCAGCCCTGCTCACGGCCTATTCCATGAATGCGCCGGTCCTGGCCTTGATCGGTCAAATACCCGACGCCGATATCGGCCGCGGCGTCGGTCATCTGCATGAAATTCGTGACCAAGCCGGCATCATCGCCAGGCTGGTCGATTTCACTGACCGCATGCGCGGGCCGGACACAGCGTTCGAGCTGGTGGCCCAGGCATTGCGGTCGATGGGCACCGGCCGGCCGGGCCCGGCCGCGCTCGAATGTGCCATCGACGTCTGGGGACGCACCGGCTCGGTTGTCCCGGTGCCGCCCTCGCCAGCACCCGACGTTGCGATCGATGAGGACGCGCTGGTGGCCGCCGCCAAGCGGCTCGGCGCGGCCAAACGGCCGATGATCGTCTGTGGCGGTGGCGCGCAAGCGGCGGCAGCCGAAATCACACAGCTTTCGGCGATGCTGCAGGCGCCGGTCTTGGGCTATCGGCGCGGGCGCGGTGTGCTCGACAGCCGTGACCCACTGAGCGTCACGCTTCCGCTTGGCCACGAGTTGTGGGCACAGGCCGACGTAGTGCTGGCGGTCGGCACCCGCCTGTTGATGCAGCTGCGGCAATGGGGCATTGACGAAAATCTTGCCGTCATCCGCGTCGACGCCGATCCGAAGGAGCCGGCCCGGTTGCGTAATCCGGAGGTTGCGCTGATCGGCGACGCGCAGCCGATTTTACGCCGCCTCGTGGACTCAATCGGCGCCTACAACATCCGCCGCTCTGCGCGAAGCGACGAGATGCAAGAACGCCAATCGGTTTGGACCAAGCGGCTGAGCAAACTCGGCCCGCAGCTCGGTTATCTGGCAGCGATCCGCGCCGAGCTGCCGGAGGATGGAATTTTGGTTGATGAGGTTACGCAAGTCGGATTTGCGGCGCGGCTGGCCTTTCCGGTCTATCGCCCCCGCTCGTTCCTTTCGCCCGGCTATCAGGACAACCTCGGCTGGGGCTTTGCGACTGCGCTTGGGGTGCAGGACGCGCGCCGCGACGTGCCGGTGGTCGCGATCAGCGGCGACGGAGGCTTTCTCTACACGGCGAACGAGATGGCGACGGCCGTGCGCCATCGCATTCCGCTGACGGTCGTGGTGTTTGCCGACGGCGCATTCGGGAATGTGAGCAGAATCCAGCAGGAGCAATTCGGCAATCGGCTGATTGCATGTGATCTCACCAACCCGGACTTCGTGCGGTTTGCCGAGAGCTTCGGCGCCGCCGCGGAGCGCGCCCGCAACCCGGGTGAACTGCGTACGGCGCTGCGCCGCGCAATCAGCCGTCGCGACGGGCCGACCTTGATTGAGGTCCCGGTCGGACCTATGCCTTCGCCCTGGGAATTCATCATGCTGCCGAAGGTACGCGGTCAATGAGCGTGCGCCCGCGCCACGCCACCCAAGACGCCGCGACAAGCTTGGGTGACTCCGATAAGACGGCGGCGGTGGAACCGATCACCACAACGCTTGATCTCGCAGCGGCGTGTGCGCGGCTGGCGCGTCATCCGTTCGTGACTGTCGATACCGAGTTCCTGCGCGAAACCACCTACTATCCGTTGCTGTGCGTCGCGCAGATCGCCAGCGCCGACGAGGCGCTCGTGATCGACGCTCTCGCACCGGGAATAGACCTTGCACCATTCTTTGAATTGATGGTCGACGAGCGCGTTCTGAAGGTTTTCCACGCGGCTCGCCAGGACATCGAGATCGTCTGGCACATGGCCGGCAGGATTCCGCATCCGGTTTTTGACAGCCAGGTTGCCGCCATGGTGCTTGGCTTCGGCGACTCGATCTCCTACGACCAGCTGGTTCAACGCGTCACCGGCGACAGCCTGGACAAGTCCAACCGCTTCACCGATTGGTCGCGCCGGCCGCTGTCGAGTGCTCAGCTCACCTATGCGGTCTCGGACGTGACGCATCTGCGCGACGTGTACTTGGCGCTGGCGGACGACCTCGCGCGCCGCGGACGCAGCGAGTGGGTCGGCGAGGAGATGGAAATCCTCACATCGCCGGAAACCTATCGGGTCGACCCCGAAAACGCCTGGCAGCGCTTGAAGACCCGCGTGCGCAAGCCGAAGGAGCTCGCAATCCTGATCGAGATCGCGGCCTGGCGCGAGCGGGAAGCGCAGACCCGCGACTTGCCGCGTGGCCGGGTGCTTCGCGACGAAGTCCTTGGCGACATCGCCATACAGGCGCCGACGTCCTTTGAGCGGCTATCCCACGTGCGCTCGTTGCCGAAGGGATTTGAGCGCTCCCGCTGGGGAGCGGACGTCATCGAAACGGTGCAACGCGGCCTCGCCCGCGACCTCAAGTCCTTGCCGCCAATCGATCGGCAGAGACCGACCAGCGTCAATGGGGCGACGGTCGAGCTGATGAAAGTGTTGCTGCGCATGACCTCGGAGCAGCACGGCGTCGCCGCGAAGGTGATCGCCACCGTCGACGAGCTCGAACAAATCGCCGGCGATGACGCAGCCGACGTCGCAGCTCTCAAAGGCTGGCGGCGCGAGCTGTTCGGTGAAAAGGCGCTGGCGCTCAAACAGGGGCGGCTGGCATTGTCCGTCGAGCGGGGCCGGGTGATCGCCCGCGAGCGCGACTGACGTGTTCGGACGGCAAGCCCGGACCCAATCCAAAACCGCAATTTTCTCCAAGTACAACGTCGCGCGTCCGCGGTAGGAGCCGGCAGCGCGATGGAGATCCGATGCGATGCGCGTCATCCTGCGCCGGGAGTTGATCGGCAAGACGGCCGTTATGGTCGGAACAGCGGCAGCTCCGCTGCTGACTAAAGCGGCCCTCGCCCAAACTCAGGCTGACGGTAGATCAAACATGTCCGATGTACGGCTGTCGTCCCTCGTCGATGCTCTTCACGCCGATCATCCGGCAGCCGACCGCGCGGACAAGATGGGTCTGTACGGCTGGCTGATCGGACGTTGGACGATCGATGCGATCTATCACCTCAAAGAAGGCACGACACCCCGCAGTCGCGGCGAGATTCATGCGGGTTGGGTGCTGGAGGGCCGCGCGCTGCAGGACGTCTGGATCGTGCCTGCGCGCGACGCGCAACGCGCGGACCCGCCCGGCCCGGGCGATTTCTACGGCACGACCTTGCGGGTCTACGATCCCAAGCTCGATGCTTGGCACATACTGTGGACCGACCCGCTCAACCAGGTCTATCGGCAGCAGATCGGCCGCGCGCACGGCGAGGACATCGTGCAAGACGGCACCGACGAGACCGGCGCACCGGTGCGCTGGCGCTTCACCGAGATCACGCCGAATTCGTTTCGCTGGCTGGGCGAACGATCCGCAGACGGCGGGACGACGTTTCGGCTGTTGGTCGAGTTCCTGGCACGCCGGATATAGGGGTTGAGCCCGGATCCGCGTCAGGCGATTGCAATGATTGGTTCGCGACCGATCAAACGGGCAAGCTGGCGCAGCCTGGCGAAGACCCGTTCGCCGTCGTAGGCCGCAAAGCGCCCCGTCAGGGTCAGCTTCAGCTTGCCGCGCTCCACGATCATGGGCGCATTCGGCAAAACCCCCGGCATCGCAGCCGACGTCACGTACGCGACACGCATGGCGGCGCCGAGCACGCGCGCACGATCAAGCATGCGGGTGGTGGCGAGTTCGCGCACGTGTGGCGACAGCTCCTCGTCAATCAGACCGACGTGCCGGAAGAACACCGACAATGCCAGAAAGGCCCGCCCCGGATGGTCGACCGCGACGAACGCCGCGTTGGCGATGATGTTGAGCGATTGTTCGCCGCGATAATCGGGGTGCGCGCGCCAGCCGATGTCGGCGAGCAGGCATGCAGCGTGGCGCAGGCGCTTTTCGTCCGGGCTTTCGTCAAGGCCGGACGTGCTCATGAACCGGTCGGTCCAATCGATCAGCTCGTGGCCGTGTTTCGGCGAGCGCGAGCGCAGGACGTTAAGTTCCTCCGCGGCGGCGAGCAGGGCATCCTTCTTCTGCTCCTCGTCGTCGAGCAGCTCGTACAGCAGCCCTTCGCGCACGCCCAGCGCCGAGAAAACGATTTGTTTGGGACGCGCCTTGCGCACCAATTGTTCGAGCACGATCGCCGCATAGGCGAGCAACGGCCGACGGGCATCGGCCACGACCTCGATCTTCGAGAGCGTGTTGGCGTCAACCCTTCGCACCAGCCGGGCAAATTCCAAAACTTCCTTGGCCGGGATCGAATAGCCGTGCGTCACGTGCAGCGGATATCCGGTCTGCCACATGTGCAGACGCGCGAGCGCGCGCCAGGTGCCGCCGACGGCAAAAAAAGTGCGCTGCGCGCCGACCTTGAGTGACGGCAGGCGTCCCAATTCCCGATTGACGACCTTCTCCGCGTATTTCAGCGACTTCTTGGAGATGTCCTGCAGGGCGAGCCCGCCCAGCGGCAGCGTCGCCCCCGCCTTGATGCGCCGGCCGTGGACATCAACGAGTTCGAGCGACCCGCCGCCGAGGTCGCCGACGATGCCGTCGGCACGATGAAAGCCCGACACCACGCCGAGCGCCGAGAGCATGGCTTCGCGCTTCCCGGACAACACATCAATCGAGGTCCCGCAAATCTGCTCCGCCTCGGCAATGAACGCCGGACCGTTGTCGGCATCGCGACAGGCCGCGGTTGCGATCGCCAGCACGCGTTTGACGCGGATGGTCTCACACAGCCGGCGGAAACGTCGCAGTGCCCCGAGCGCCTTGTCGACCGCGTCCGATGC
Source organism: Xanthobacteraceae bacterium (assembly GCA_035472475.1). GTDB lineage: Bacteria > Pseudomonadota > Alphaproteobacteria > Rhizobiales > Xanthobacteraceae > JAFAXD01. The sequence continues at coordinate 45,610 of DATIPA010000248.1, forward strand.
CAGCAGTCCGGTCGATTGCACTTCGCGACCGAGTCCCGCGAGCACCTTTTCGTTGAATATCGGCGTCAGGCTGCGCGTCAGCCCCTCATAGGCGACGAGCCGCACCGAGTTGGAGCCGATATCCATGACCGCGATCGGCGGACCTCGATCGATCCGGCCTTGCGCGGCGCTGTTGGGTTTAGCCAGCCGATTTAGCACGGTCTGAACGGCGCGTGAGGCTGCGGGGCGAGGAGTCCTTGAGCGATTTGCCGCGTCCAGACAAGCTCGGATTCGTCATGAAGTATTTATGCGCGTTGAACGGTTCTTCGCCGTCCACCGGCTTGATCCGGGTCGTGGTGCCATCCGGAAGGTATGCCCAGCTTTGCTCGTTGTCCTTCAAGTTCGCAAGCATGATCTGGTCCAGAACCTGCTCGTGCACGGTCGGATTGAGGATCGGGCACAGCGCCTCGACGCGACGATCGAGATTGCGCGGCATCATGTCGGCGGACGATATGTAGAGGGCCGCCGAGGGATGCGGCAGGCCATGCCCGTTGCCAAAGCAATAGATGCGCCCATGTTCCAAAAAGCGCCCGATGATGGATTTGGCGCGGATGTTCTCCGAGAGACCCGGCACGCCCGGCCGCAGGCAGCAAATTCCGCGGACTACCAGGTCGACCGCGACCCCGGCGTGCGATGCTTCGTAGAGCGCATCGATGATGTCGGGGTCGACCAGGGCGTTCATCTTCATCCAGATCGCAGCCGGCCGGCCGGCGCGCGCGTGCGCGATTTCGCCGGCGATATGCCGGAGGATGCTGGCGCGCAGACTGAGCGGCGAGACTGCAAGCCGCTCAAGCTCGGCCGGCTCAGCGTAACCGGTGATGTAATTGAAGATGCGCGTCACATCGCGCGCAATCACCGGATCGGCGGTGAAGAACGAAAGGTCGGTGTAAATGCGCGCGGTAACCGGATGATAGTTGCCGGTGCCGACGTGGACGTAGGACGTGAGCGAACCGGCTTCACGCCGCACCACCAGCGACAGCTTGGCGTGTGTCTTAAGCTCGATGAATCCGTAGACGACCTGCACGCCTGCGCGCTCGAGATCGCGCGCCCAGCGGATGTTGGCCTCCTCGTCGAAACGGGCCTTGAGCTCGACCAGCGCAGTGACGGATTTGCCGGCTTCCGCAGCCTCCGCCAGCGCGTGGACGATCGGACTGTCCTTCGAGGTGCGATAGAGCGTCTGTTTGATCGCGATCACGTCCGGATCGCGCGCGGCCTGCGCCAGAAACTGTACGACGACGTCGAACGACTCGTAGGGATGGTGGACGATCAGGTCCTTCTGGCGGATGGCGGCAAAGCAGTCGCCGGCGTGGTCGCGAATGCGCTCCGGAAAGCGCGGGTTGTAAGGCACGAATTCGAGATCGGGCCGATCGACATGTATCAGCTGGGACAATTCGGCGAGCGCCAGCATGCCGTCGACATGAAAGACCTCGTCGTCGGCAACTGCCAGCGCATGCTGAACGAACCGGCGCAGCTCGCCAGGCATCGAGGCTTCGAGCTCCAGCCTGATCACCGATCCGCGCCGGCGCTGCTTGAGCACGGTCTCGAACAGACGAACGAGATCCTCGGCCTCTTCTTCGATTTCGATGTCGGAGTCTCGGATGACGCGGAACGCGCCTTGGCCTCTGACGGTGTAGCCGGGGAACAGGTCGGGGATGAACAGCCCCGCCACCTGCTCGAAGGTGATCACGCGTGCCGTGCCGCCTTCGGGCGAAGCCGGCAGACGGATAAAGCGATCGACTTTCTGCGGCACGCGGATCAGCGCGTTCATCGGCTTGCCGTCGCGCGTGCGTGTCAGCTGCAGCGCGATCGAGAAGCCGAGATTCGGGATGAACGGAAATGGATGCGCGGGGTCGATCGCAAGCGGGGTCAACACCGGAAAAATGTGCTGCAGAAAATAATCCTCAAGCCAGACACGCTCTTGTTTTCGAAGCGCTTGGCCGTCCACCAGAACAATGCCCTTGGCAGCAAGCTGCTCCCGCAGTTCCTGCCATCGCTTCTGCTGATCGCTCGCCAGCACCGACACCGCATCGGTGATCCGGCTCAATTGCTCCGCGGGGGTCAGCCCGTCCGGGCTCTCGGTCGTAATTCCTTCGCGCACCTGCCCTTTAAGGCCGGCAACGCGCACCATGAAAAATTCGTCGAGGTTGTTGGCTGAAATCGACAGAAAGCGAACGCGTTCCAGCACCGGCTGGTTGGCGTTCTGCGCCTCCTCGAGTACCCGTCGATTGAACTGCAACCACGACAGCTCGCGATTGATGAATCGCTTCGGACTCGTGGTGAGATCGGTAACGCTTGCCGGAACCGGAGCAGCGATTTGCTCGCGCGCAGTTTCTTGAGGAAGAACAGCAGTTTGCGGCATGTGACGATCAATGTGAGCGGCTGATAAGAGGCTAGCAGGATTCGTTAGCGGCCGGCGAGTGATCAAATACCAGAAATCGAATGGTGATGACTAGTGTCCCGCAAAAAGCTCGGCCGCCAACGCGCGTGTCACCGGCCGCCGCTGGCGCAGGGCCTCGCGATCGAGCGCTGCGACCGCGGCGCGCGCCGCGGCGAACGACCGCTCGATGCGCGCCACCAGATAGCTGATCAGGCTTTCGTCGACCGCGAGCTGCCGGTCAACAAACAGTTTGACCAGCACGGCGCGCAATAGCGCATCGTCGGGCGCGGCCAGTTCGACTACCGGCAGCGCGCGCAGGCGCGAGACGAGATCCGGCAACCGGATCGCCCATTGGGCGGGTGGCTGTCGCGCGGTCAGAAGCACGGTGGCGTCGTCTTCCTTGGCGAGGTTGAGCAGATGGAACAAGGCGACCTCGTCGAGCGGCTCGGCCACGTTCTCCAACGCCAGCGCTCCGGTTGCGAGGGCGCCCGGCACCGCCGTTTGATCAAGCGCCCGCGCAGAGAGACGGCGCGCCCCCGTCTTGTTGGCCCAGATGTCGGCGAGGTGACTCTTGCCGCTGCCTTCCGGGCCGACGATCGCCACGACGCGGGCCGGCCAATCCGGCCAGCGTTCCACCAACCTCAACGCCATGGCGTTTGAGGGCCCCTCCAGAAAGTCATCGCGCGAGAAGTTCGCGCCGGGCTCGAATGACAGCACGAGCTGCCGCGGTAGGCTCACTGCGGCGGGTCCTCGCTGGTACGCACGACCATGGTTGGCGTCACGCCCGGCCTTCGCTGAAGCCGCCCATGTGCCGAACCCAGTCTCGCAGGTAAACGGCGATCGATAGTAGCGTCAAAACGGCGACCAGCCCCATCAGGCCGGCTTCCGGCAACTCGATGTCCCAATGGAAGGCGCGCGCCGCAATCACGAGGCCGCCGAGCACGATCTGGCCAACGGTATTGAGCCGCGAGACGGTCGCCGGTTTGATCGTCACCGGGTTGCCGAGCACCCATGACAGCATGATACCGCCCACAATCAGCAGGTCGCGCGATACGACCAGGATTACGAGCCATCGGGGAATAGCCTCCACAACGCCAAGCGACACGTAGATCGAAACGATCAACACCTTGTCCGCGAGGGGATCAAGGTAGGCACCGACCTCCGTCGCCATTCCGAAGCGTTTGGCCAGAAAACCGTCCACGCCGTCGCTGATACCGGCGACCAGAAACAGGACGAACGCAACCGTCATCTGGTCGGAGGCGATGGCCCAAACCATCACCGGCACCAGCAAGATGCGGGCAAGCGTGATAAGATTCGGAAGACTCAAACGATATGTCCCGGCAGGTAGTGGTTCGGCGCGCGCAACATTATCCCGGACGTACCGGTTGCCAAGTCGGGATTGTGCCGTCCCCGCGCAATCCACCCGCATGCCTCAACCCGGCTCTTCCCCAAATCCACAGCGCTCCGCTTGTCCCAGCCGCCCCCGTCTTCTATCGGTCTCTGACTTAAGCCCCCGCGGCTCGAACGGCTCTCCTCCGGGCCGCGGCGGGAGACCACCCGGAAGATGCGGAATCCGACGCCATGGCGGATGAGCCCCTGACCTATGCCAAAGCCGGTGTCGACATCGACGCCGGCAATCGCATGGTCGAACTGATCAAGCCGCTCGTCCGCGCGACCGCGCGCGCAGGTGCGGATGCCGAGATCGGCGGCTTCGGCGGATTATTCGACCTCAAACGCGCCGGTTTTCGCGATCCAGTGCTGGTCGCGTCGACCGATGGGGTCGGCACCAAGGTGAAAATTGCGATCGAAGCGGGCCGCCACAACACGATCGGGGTCGACCTCGTTGCCATGTCGGTCAATGATCTCGTCGTCCAGGGCGCCGAACCTCTGTTCTTTCTGGATTATTTCGCCTGCGGCAAGCTCGACCCGGCGGTTGGCGCAGCCATCGTCGCCGGCGTCGCGGATGGCTGTCGCCAGGCCGGGTGCGCCCTGATCGGCGGCGAAACCGCGGAAATGCCGGGAGTTTATCAAGCAGGCGACTACGATCTTGCCGGTTTCGCGGTCGGCGCTGCCGAACGCGGCAGCCTGTTACCGCGCGGCGATATCACAGTGGGCGACGCCTTGCTCGGGGTGGCGTCCTCAGGCGTGCATTCGAACGGCTATTCGCTGGTCCGCCGGGTGGTCGAAACCAGCGGGCTTGGCTGGGAGGACCCGGCGCCATTCGAGCAAACGCGTTCGCTCGGCGAGGCGTTGCTGACCCCGACGCGGATCTACGTGGCGTCTTGCCTTGCGGCATTGCGACAGACAGCCGCAATCAAGGCGATGGCCCACATCACGGGGGGCGGCTTTCCCGACAACATCCCGCGCGCATTGCCGAAGGGACTTCGCGCGCGCATTGACCTCGCCGCCATACCGGTTTTGCCGGTGTTCCGTTGGCTGGCCCAGGCCGGCCGCATTGCCGCCCCTGAAATGCTGCGCACGTTCAACTGCGGGATCGGGATGGTGATCGTTGTCGCGCCGGCGCAGGCTGAGGCGGTCAGCGCCGCGCTGGCTGGCGCGGGCGAGCGCGTGGTGAGGCTCGGCACCCTCGAAGCGGCCGATGGCGGTGTGGTTTACAACGGACGCCTCGATCTTGAGTGAACCCACCCGCAAGCGCGTCGCGATCCTGATTTCCGGCCGCGGCTCCAACATGACCGCCTTGATCGAGGCCGCCAGCGAACCGTCGTATCCGGCCGAGATTGCCCTCGTGGTGTCCAACAATCCGGATGCCGCCGGGCTTGGCCGTGCCCGCGCCGCGGGTATCGTCACCGCAGCCATTGACCATCGGCCTTTCAGCACCGACCGCGCGGGTTTCGAGCACGCTTTGCAACGGGTGCTTGAAGCTCACCGTATCGATCTTGTCTGCCTCGCGGGCTTTATGCGCTTGCTCACTGCCGAATTCACCTCGGCTTGGCGGGGCCGCATCATCAACATCCACCCTGCCTTGCTCCCGGCATTCCGCGGTCTCGATACGCATGCGCGCGCGCTCGCCGCCGGGGCGACCACGCACGGCGCCACGGTTCACTTTGTTGTCCCCGAAATGGACGCCGGGCCAGTCATCGCGCAAGCAGCCGTACCGGTGCTTGCCGGCGACACGCCGGAGGCGCTTGCGGCCCGCGTGCTCAGGGTCGAGCACGAGATCTATCCGGCGGCTTTGCGCGCGCTCGCAGAAGGGCAGGTTGCCATCGACACAATAAAAAAGCCCCCGGGACCAGCCGGGGGCTAACGGGAACACCTTGGCTTACGCGACCTTGAGGTTTTCGGCGGACGTCTTGCCGCGGTTGGACACGAGCTCGAACTCGACCGTCTGTCCCTCATTGAGCGTGCTCAGCCCCGCCCGTTCTACCGCCGAGATGTGGACGAAAACGTCCTTATCGCCGTTGCTCGGGTGGATGAACCCATAGCCCTTGGTTGGGTTGAACCATTTGACGGTGCCCTTTTGCATCGTCTGCCTCCTAAGTCAGTGTCGACATTGCTGCTGGCGAAACGCGGAACGCATCGCTGCAAACCGCGCTACAACCTGGGTTTTGCGAAGATCCGAAGCGATTGCGTGCACCACGCTGAGCCGCCGGAACGGCCAAAATCCGATTGCACCGCAATAGGGACATCGCAAATACGGCTGAACCATGGCTTTTGCAGCAAACCCAGTTGCTTCGGATGACGCCGACGCAACAGCGGCCAATAATTTTCGGAACGGCGCCCAATCGCGACCTCCGCCCGCCGCGTCATGCTAGTTCTTGCCGGTTGGGGGGCGGGCAGTGCGTGGGAAAATACTCGCCAGTTGTGTGGTAGCGCTTGCGCTGATCGGCGCCACCCTTGGTGTTGCGCGCGCCCAGGCTCCGCCGACCCCCACGCCACCCATCACATCGGTGCCGGCCAACAGCGTGCTCGCCTCGAGCTATGCCGCCTTCGATCTGGGCACCAACTACCTTTACAATTCCAGCGGCCAAGGTGGCCTCGCGGGCCTTGCCCATATGTTCGGCACGCCCAATCCGAACGGCGGCGGCGCCCCTGACGCCTCGCCCAATCCGCGCTATCGCGCCTGGGCGGAAGGTTACAACCTGGCAGCGCGCAACGAGGCGGTCGGGAATATTGCCGGCGACTCGCGCCACAGCACCGGCGGGGTGGCCGGTTTTGGAATGCTGGTCGCGCCCGGCATTACGCTCAACACGTCGATCGACCAGAGCCACACCAATATCAACGTGATGGGGCAGCCGCAGCACGGCGCCTATGATCTCACCCAGATCGGGATGAGCGGAGCGATCGAGTCAGGAGCGTGGACCGTGTCGGCCGCGCTGGTGCGCGGGTTCGCCGAAATTCACTCCAGCCGCGACACGCTCACCGGGCCGGCGACCGCAGGTTATAACGGCAACGTATGGGGTGCCCTGGCGGACGTGAGTTACTACATCCCGCTCGGCCGCTTCCGCATCGTGCCGCGCGCGGGCACGGACTGGTTGCGCAGCCGCACCGACCCCTACAGCGAAGCCGGCGGCTTCCTCCCGGCGACGATCCCGGGGCTCACGATCAGCCGCACCCGCATCTTTGCGGGCGGCGAGCTCGGCAACTTTTGGATGATCGACAAGACCATGATCGATGTCACCGCCTATGGCCGCCTGGTCGACGTCGTGTCTTTCAATGCGCCGCCATTCGTGGTCGCAGCCGCGACCGGCGGTGCCATCGCCCAGCCTGTTCAGCCGGTGACCGAGTCCCGCCTCGGCTACGAAACGGGTGCCCAGGCGTCATTGCGGCTGTCGCCGTTGACGCGCCTTTATGTCGCTTACGATGCACGGCTTCGCGGCGGCTACCAATCGCAGGGTGGCAGCGTCGGCGTCGAGTTCAGGTGGTAGCTTGCGGCGATGCTGACGACGCCCTGATCCACACCCGGTTGTCATGAAACGCCGCGCCCCCGAACGGGGCGATCGCGTCTGCGCCCGTAATGGTATTGATGCCCCGCCCGTTCGCGAATGCGTCGTTGGGCCAGATCCCTTCGCTGATCAGCACGCCGCGCCGGACCCCCGCGAACAGTCGCGCGTGCAGGCTCACCTCGCCGCGCCTGTTCCCGAGCGTGACCTCGTCGCCGTCGCTAATGCCGGCGGCTGCGGCGTCGTCGGGGTGAATAAGGACTTCAGGGCGGCCAAGTTGCGCGCGCGAGGTCGGCGTCTCGTTGAAGGTCGAGTTCAGGAAACCGCGCGATGGCGAGGTCGCCAACCGAAACGGATGCCGGGCATCGACTTCTTCGATCACCTCCCAATGGTCCGGCAAGACTGGCATGTGATCGACCGGCCCCGCCACCCACGGGCTGCGGAACGGCACATGGCGCCAATCCGGCTTGAAGCGGAATTTCTTGTCCGGCCAGGCAAAACCCGCGGTGTAGTGCGCGGTCTCGAAATTCGGCTGGCAGTCGATCCAACGATTGGCTTCAAGCGCGGCGAGCGTTCCCCAGCCCGATTGCTGCAGGGTCCAGTCGATCAACTCGCGCGCCGTCATGGCAAAGCCCGGGTGAACGGCGCCGAGACGCTGCGCCAGCGCGCAGACGACGTCGTGATTGGACCGGCATTCGCCGGGCGGCTCGATCAGCTTGGGTCCCAGCAGGATGTATTGGTGACCGCCGCCCTGGTAGACATCGTCGTGTTCGAGAAACATCGTCGCCGGCAAGACGACATCGGCCATGCGGGCCGTTTCGGTCATGAACTGCTCGTGCACGCAAGTGAACAGATCCGTGCGCGCAAATCCGCGCTTGACCAGGTCCTGCTCCGGACAAACCGACACCGGGTTCGTGTTCTGGGTCAGCAGCGCCGACACTGGCACGCCGCCGGCAAGTGCATCGCGATCGCCGCACAGTATCGGGCCGATGCGCGATTGATCGAGCACGCGGATGGATCGATCGACCACATCAAGGCCTTCGATCATGGTGCGATTCCAGTGATAGATCGCCCCATTGTTGTGGAAGGCGCCGCCGCCTTCGTATCGCCAGGCCCCAACCACGGCCGCAATGCAACTTGCGGCATGCATGTTGGCTGCGCCGTTGCGCGAGCGCGAGAAGCCGTAGCCCAGCCTGAAGAAGGCGCGCTTGCGCTCGCTGATCAGCCGGGCAAAGGCTTCGATCGTTTCGACGTCGCAGCCGGTGATGCACGACGCCCAGGCCGGGTCGCGCGCGCGCAGGTGATCGGCGAGTTCGTGCGGCGCATCGGTATAGCGTTCGAGAAAATCCCAGTCCGCATAGCCATCGCGGAACGCGCAGTGCATCACGGCGCAGGCGAGTGCACCGTCGGTGCCAGGCCGGATCAGGATCGGCAGATCGGCCTGCCGCATGGTCCCGTTCATGTAGACGTCGACGGCCACGATCTTAGCGCCGCGCTCCTTGCGGGCGCGTGTCGCGTGCGTCATCACGTTGACCTGCGTGTTGACCGCGTTGGTACCCCAGATCACCACCAGGTCCGACTTCGCCATCTCGCGCGGGTCAGGCCCCGCAAGCCGTCCGGTCCCGGCGATGAAACCCGACCACGCCGGATTGACGCAGATCGTTGAATGAAAGCCTGAGTATTTCTTGGCGTGCCGCAGCCTGTTGATGCCGTCGCGCATCACCAGGCCCATGGTGCCGGCGTAGTAATAGGGCCAAATCGCTTCCGAGCCGTGCTGCTGCTCGGCGCGAACGAACGCCTCGGCCACGAGGTCGAGCGCGTCGTCCCATGACACCGGTTCGAATTCGCCGGACCCTTTCGGGCCCTTGCGGCGCAGCGGCTGCAGCAGGCGCTGCCGATGATGCGCACGCTCGGCGTAGCGGGCGACCTTGGCGCAGATCACGCCAGCCGTGTAGTCGTTGTCCTCAGCGCCGCGAATCCGGCCGATGGTGTGGTCGTCGAGGACTTCGACTTCGAGCGCGCAGGTCGACGGGCAATCGTGTGGACAGGCGGAAGCGCCGATACGTGCCGGCGAGGTCGTGCGGCGAACGATCTGGTTCATCGCGCCTCCGCGTACCGCCGAGACTATTCGGCGGCAGACACCTTTTCTTCCCGGCTCGCGCCCTGTTTCGCCCGCCGCCACAACCCGCCAACGATCAGCACGAGGATTGCGCCAAGCAGAGCGGCAAACAGCGTAACATAGTGGAAACCATCGGCACCAAGCCGCGGCTCGAGGTAACCGGCGATCACCGGATCGGTCGCAATCGTCTCACCGACGATCCAGCCCAGCAAAGCGGCGCCAGCCCACACCAGAATAGGGAACCGCTCCAGCAAAGCCATGATCAACGCGGCGCCCGCCACGATCAGCGGAATGCTGATCGCAAGTCCAATCATGATGAGCGCAAAGTTGCCCTGCGCTGCCGCCGCAATGGCAATGACGTTGTCGAGGCTCATGACGATGTCGGCCACCGCAACGATGCGGACCGCGCGCCATAGATGCTCGACCGCCTGGACCTCGTCCTCGTCCTCGTCCTCCGGCACCAGCAACTTGGCGGCGATGTAGAACAGCGCGAGCCCGCCCACGATCTTGAGGTACGGCAACAGCATCAACTGCGCGATCACGACCGTGAAAATGATGCGCAGGATCACCGCGACGCCGGCACCGAGGATCATGCCCCACAACCGCTGGCGCGGAGGCAGGCCAAGGCACGCCATGGCGATAACGACTGCGTTGTCGCCGGAAAGCAGGACGTTGATCCACATGATCTTGATGAGCGCGACCCAGAACGACGTCTGGCCAACCTGGTCCCAGCCGCTCGTCACCATGCCGAGCCAGGTATTGGCGTCCATCACGTGTGCCATCGAACCCACAGGATGTTCCTTTCGCTCCCCGCTTGCGTCCCTAATCTACAGGTGAAACCCGCGTCCTGGCCAGCGCGCCCGCATGGAAACGCGGCCGGCGTCAACCGACGATTTCGTTCTCCGAGAAGAACTGGGCGATCTCTTTCGCGGCGGTGTCGGACGCATCCGAACCGTGCACCGAGTTTTCCCCGATCGAGTTAGCGTGGGTCTTTCTGATCGTGCCGGCAGCTGCCTTCGCGGGGTCGGTCGCACCCATGATGTCGCGATACTTGGCAACGGCGTTTTCGCCTTCCAGCACCTGCACGACCACCGGCCCCGAGGTCATGAACGCGACGAGCTCGCCGAAGAACGGCCGCTCGCGATGAATTGCGTAAAATCTTTCGGCCTCGGCTTTGCTGATGCGCACACGCTTCTGCGCGACGATACGCAGCCCGGCCTGCTCGATCATCGCGTTGATCGCGCCGGTCAGATTGCGCGTAGTCGCGTCGGGCTTGATGATTGAAAACGTGCGCTCAATCGCCATCAGGCAGGTTTCCTTTGTTGGGGATTGCGACTTGAGAGAAACTGCGCGGCTTATAACGGCGCCTCGCACAAGCGGCAAGTGAACGTCGCATGAACAGCGCCGCCGGCGCCGGTTCACCTTCTTGAACGCCCACGAAATCGCCGGCTCAGTGCGTGTTCAGCCAATAAGCGCAAGGATCGTCGAACTGCCGAATGGCAGCAAAACAATCACGCCGGGCTGCGCAAGCAAACCGGCAAAAGAGGGAGAACAACATGTTGCGCAAAACGATCCTCGCGCTGGCCGCCACAGCGGCAATCGGCGTGACGGCCCTGCCGGCGACGGAAGCCTCCGCCCATTGGGGTTGGCATCGCGGCTGGCACCACTACGGCTGGCACCGCCATTATGGCTGGCATCGCCATTATGGCTGGCACCGCCATTACGGTTGGTACCGTTGGCACCGTCACTGGGGCTGATGCGCCAGCCTGCCGTGCACCGAAGCACCGGCCTTGCGGCGCGAGGCCGGTGCAATGGCTGAGCCGACGCCGCGACGCACCGGGCAAGCTGCGGGTTGATCGCGGCTAAAGCGGATCGCTGGCTAGGTCCCGCCGGCGGAACGAAAGCCGTGGGCGAGGTCGCCGGCGGCCGCGAAAGCGCCCTTTGCCTCCGCGGGCGCCAACGCCAGAGTGGTCCGCATGTTGGTGACGCCGCCGTGACTGGCGCCCGCCAAAAGCACCGCCGCCATTTGGGTTTCGCTCTTCACCTCGGCGATGGTCAGGAAGTCATACTCACCGAAGGTCAGATAAAAGCCGATCAAGCGGCCGCCGGCTTTTGCAAACAAACGCGAGAGCGCTTCGGCTCGATCCTCGGGGCGCGCAACCATTCCCTTGATAGCCTCGTGCGTATAACGGCCCTGGGTGATGAAAATCGGCATTTGCCTCCTCCTCGTGTCCCAATTCCTCCGATTCCTACCGCCGGACAGACACCTTTGCGAATCTTTCGGAATGGCTTAAGGGAGCTTTGAAGGAATCCTTATGCGCGGTCTGATGGCATTCGGTCTCGGCATCCTGGCGACGGTCGGCTTCGCCTACTGGCACGATCGCGGGATCAATGACCAAGCGAAAAAGCTGGTGAACTGGGAGGTTGCCGGCGAGCTCTCGCGCACGGCCGCGACCCGCGCCAAGGAAGAGTGGGACCGGTTGACCGCGAAGTAGCCGCGGCGGCCGCCCGGCTTCCTCACACCCGCACGACTTGCCCTTGTCCGGTTGACCGCGGACATTGACGCGGATGCGGGTTCGGCCGGCTGCCTCATACCGCCCGGTTTTCCCGCGCGGCCCGTGCTATCGTCACTCTCCAATCAATAGTGGGAGCGAGGAAACGTGCATGCGCGCGGCATACTACGAACAGAATGGACGCGCAGCGGACGTTCTGCGAATTGGCGAATTAGATACGCCGATGCCGGGGTCCGGGGAAGTCCGCGTCAAATTGAAGACCTCGGGCATCAATCCTTCCGACGTGAAGGGCCGCGCGGGCCTGACCCGCAAGATCGCGTTTGCGCGCGTCGTTCCTCATAGCGACGGCGCTGGTGAGATCGATCTCGTTGGCGACGGCGTCGCACAGACCCGGGTTGGCGAACGGGTGTGGACCTTCAATGCGCAATGGAAACGGGCGTCCGGAACGGCCGCCGAATATGTGGTTCTGCCCTCGCATCAAGCCGTGCCGCTGCCGACAAGCGTCAATTTCGACGTCGGTGCCGGGATCGGCATTCCGGCGATGACCGCATGGCACGCGGTCAACCTCGCGCTTCCCGCCGAGGGCGGCACGGTCTTCATCCCGGCCGGTGCCGGCGCCGTCGGCAACTATGCGGTTCAATTCGCCAAGGCGCGACACGCAACGGTGATCACGACCGTGAGTTCCGAGCACAAAGCCGCGATTGCTGCCCAGGCTGGCGCCGATCACGTGATCAACTATAAAAACGAGGACGTCGCCCGGCGCGTCAAGGACATCACCAATCAGGCCGGCGTGGATGCAATCTTGGAAGTCGATCTTGGAGCTGGGGCAAAGCTCTGGCCGGCGATCTTGCGGCCGCACGGTACCGTCGTCGTGTACGGTACCAGCTCGACCGAGCATACGATTCCGGCTGCGTTCTGTTTGACCAATAACATCGCGATCCGATTCATCTTGGTCTACGAGATGAGTGCGGCGGAGACCGAGAAGGCGGTCGCGGCCGTAACCAAGATGCTCGCAGAGGGACGGCTCGTGCACAACGTGGCCGCCACCTTTCCGCTCGATCAGATCGTTTCGGCGCACGAAGCCGTCGAGCGCGGCGTCGGCGGGAAGGTGGTGCTGCAGATCGCCTGAACTTGTTGACGGCGCGTGCGGCGCAACGATAGCCTCGTGTCAACAGGTGCGTTCTGATCGAAACGCCTGGACCGGGGGCAAACCATGAGAGCGTTTTTTCTCGTTTTGCTGAGCGGTGCGATGATGGCCGGAGTGACTCAAACGAGCGCGCAGGCGCCCCCGGCGCCCGAGACCGACCCCAATGCGCCGGTCTACGTCGTCGGCTACATCGACGTCATGCCGTCGGCGAAGAATTCGGTCATTTCGGCTTTCAAGCAATTTCGCGATGCCTGCCGCAAGGAAGAGGGCAACATGCGCTGCGAAGTCGTGCAACGACTCGAGCAGCCCAATCAGTTCGTGACCCTGCAAATCTGGAAGGACAAGAATTCGTTCGATGCGCACGCCAACGCCCCGGCCGCGGCAGCGCTTCGCGACAAGCTCCGTCCGCTGCTCGAGAGTCCCTATGACGAGCGCATTCATCGAGGGCTTTCGGTCGCGACGCCGCAGCCGACGCCGTCGGGGCGTCCGACCTATGTGGTCACGCACGTCGACGTGATCCCGCCGCGCGCCGGCGACGCCGTCGCACTGCTCGGTCAGCTTGCCGACGCCACGCGCAAGGAACCTACGAACAATCGATTTGAAGTGTTGCAACAAACCAACCGCGCGAACCATTTTTCGGTCGTGGAGCTCTGGCCCAACCGCAAGGTTTTCGAGGCGCGCGCTGCGACGCCTGGCGTGATCCAGTTCCGCAATCAACTGCAGCCGATGGCCGGCGCGCTTTACGATCAGCGGCTCTACAAGATCCTGGATTGATCCGCGCGTGGACGCTCGCGCGCGCCGGGAGCGGGCGCGAGCACTGCAGCGCTAGAATCGCTCAACCCACGGCCGTAGCTCGATCTCCCAGGCCCACGCGCTACGTCGCTGCTGGATCAGATGCAAATAGGTGGTGGCGATCGCATCCGGGTCCAGGAAGCTCGCAGGCTTGTCGGGCGGATCCGGCCGCGCCGCGCTCTTGATCCCGCCGTCGATCACCACGTGCGCCACATGGATGCCTTGCGGGGCTAGCTCCCGCGCCATGCTTTGCGCAAGGCCGCGCAACGCGAACTTGCCCATGGCAAACGGTGCTGACTGCGCATAGCCCTTGACGCTCGCCGAAGCGCCGGTGAACACGATCACCCCGCGCTTCTTGGGCAGCATCCTGCGCGCTGCCTGCTGGGCCACCAGGAACCCGCCGAAGGCACTCACCGCGATCGCCTTTTCTACTTCGGCCGGGATCAGGTCGACGAACGGACCGCGGGAGCGACCGCTGGCGTTATAGACCACGACGTCGGGCGCCCCGCCGTTCTTGTCCAGGCTCGCGAACAGCCCAGCCACCTCGGGCTCTTTGGTTGCATCGCAAGCAAATGCCTGCGCGCCGGTCTCGTGCTGCAGGGCCGCAAGATCATCGATGGTGCGCGACGCCAGCGCAACGTTCAGCCCGGCGCGCGTCAGTGTGCGCGCCAGCGCAGCGCTCAAGCCGGAACCGGCTCCGACGATCAATGCGCTTTTGAATTCCGCGAAGTCATTGTCGGCCATTTTCAATTCTCCATGTCAGCGCCGGCGCGAGTGCAAAGTCGAGTTGACGGTAGCGACGTAAGTGCGTGTCAGTATGACCCAAACTGGCACAAGCCTTGCTCGAAAAAATGCGGTGACAAACGGCGACGCCAAGCCCAGACTAGACTTACAGCGGTTCGGTCTGGCGCATGCAACAGAGATTGCGGCGTCGCCGCTCGGAGGAGGAAGAATGAATACCTGTGGAAGCTGCGGCCACGCGCCTGTCGTGTCTCGCATTTCAAATCTGCGGGCGGCGTGACCATGGACGCCGCGCAAGCCCCGATCCACCCGATCGAACCCCCACCGGCAATCTACGGACACGCCTATCGCGGCGCCTTAAGCATACGGCAGGGGACCATGGCCCAGGTCGAGCATTACTGCCACACGATGCAGGGAATCGTCTCGACATACCGCGCGCTCGGCTGCTCGAAGGTCGACGAAGGCAGGTGCTTCGTCATGATCCCAAAGATCGGGGGACCGGTGACGGCTTCGATCCAGGCCCAGATCCGCCGCCACGAGCTCGCCCACTGTAACGGCTGGCCTGCCGACCACCCACGATAGGGTCGCTGCGGGCACCTTCGCGCTCGCGTGCTGTCTCGCGGCACGGCCGGTCGCGGCAAAACCCGTGTCACCAGCGGGCTCGCCCTCACCGCAATGAGCGGCTAGTGCCCCGAACCCGAAGTTCGCATGCCTATGCCGCAAGTCCGATTGCGAACTTCGGGTTCAAAAGGGCACTAGAATTATAGATTTGCTAGTGTCCTTTCGATTCCGAAGTTCGCGTCGACCGTGCTGCAAGCTGTGGCGAACTTCGGAATCGGGACACTGGTATTGCGGCGACCGGCCTTCGCGTAAATATGGACTATCGCAAGCGAGGGCGGGAGGGCCGGGTTGCGGATTACATTTGTCGGTTCCGGAGACGCGTTCGGGTCGGGCGGCCGCTTCAACACGTGTTTTCACGTGGCCGCCGAACGAACCTCATTTCTGATTGACTGCGGCGCCTCGTCGCTGATTGCGATGAAGCGGTGCGGCATCGACCGCGCCGCCAT
The DNA here is from genome assembly GCA_035472475.1 of Xanthobacteraceae bacterium. GTDB lineage: Bacteria > Pseudomonadota > Alphaproteobacteria > Rhizobiales > Xanthobacteraceae > JAFAXD01. The sequence goes on from DATIPA010000248.1 coordinate 61,306, forward strand.
CGATCTCATTCTGCTCACCCATTTCCACGCCGATCACTTTGGCGGCGTTCCGTTCCTCGTGCTCGACGCGCAGTTCGTCGCCAAGCGCACGCGGCCGCTGACGATCGCCGGCCCCCCGGGTCTTGCGGCCTGGTACGAACGCGCGTTTGCGGCCACGTTCCCGGGCGAACGCGCCCTCCCCTTTCCGCTCGCCTTGCACGAGCTCACAATTGGCGCTCCCAATCGGGTCGGAGAACTTGATATCACTCCGTTTCATGTGCGCCACGACGATCGAGCCGGCCCCTGTCTCGCGCACCGCATCGAGCTCGATGGCCGGACGATCTGCTATTCCGGCGACACCGAATGGGTCGACACCCTGTTCGAGGCAGCGCGCGACACCGACCTATTCATCTGCGAATGCTACATGTACGAAAAGCCCGTGCGCGCGCACCTTGCGCTGTCGATCTTGCGCCAGCACCTGCCGGCAATCGGCGCTAAGCGAGTCATCCTCACCCACATGAGCGAGGATATGTTGAGCCGGCTGCGCGAGGTTGAATACGAGACCGCGGACGATGGCAAAGTCATCGAGCTCTGATCCGCAATCCGAGCGATGCTCCCCGAGCGATCTCGGATTGGCGTTGTTGGCGCTGGCCTCCGGCAGCACCGATGTCATGGCCTTCCTGACGCTGGGAAATATTTTCACCTCGGCGATGACCGGAAACATGGCCTTGCTTGCGATCGCGGTCGGTCAAGGACGCCTGATTTCTGCACTGCTGTCGTTTCTGGCGCTCGTCGGGTTCGTGTTCGGCGTAGTCGTCGCAACTGCAATCTATGATCCGGGCAAGAGCTCGGCGCGCGCTGTCTTGCGTCCGCTCGTCACCTTGGAGATTGCCTGCCTCGCCGGCTTTGCCGTGGCCTGGTATGTGGTGGATCGCTCGTTGGAGAGTGCTGGCCTCGACGCTCTGATCCTTCTGTCCGCAACCGCCATGGGCATTCAGGGCGTCGTTGCGCGCCACATCAACGCTCCCGGCATCAACACGATCGTCTTCACCAGCACCCTGGTGGCGATCGTGATGTCGGTGACCGGCGCATTGGCGAGGCCATCGCTGCACCCGCCGGTTCGGATCCGCACGGCGCGGCAGATCGGGATTTTTCTGGCCTATGGTTTGGGCGGTCTGCTGGCGGCAGGCCTCATCTGGCATAACGCCGGCATCATCCAATGGGTGCCGCTGCTCGCGGTCGCCGGCGCCGTCGGGTGTTTTGAGCTGGGGGAGCAGCCGCCTATAAGCTGATGGCGACACGCCGCCGCCTCACATCCGAAACACGCCCCACTTGGTGTCCGGAATTGGCGCATTGAGCGCGGCGGAAAACGCCAGCGCCAGCACCCGGCGCGTTTCCTGCGGCGCGATGATGCCGTCGTCCCAGAGCCGCGCCGTAGCGTAATAGGGGTTGCCTTCCGCCTCGTACTGCTCGCGGATCGGCTGCTTGAATTCTTCCTCTTCGACCTCGCTCCAGGTGCCGCCCGCCGCTTCGATCCCCTCGCGCTTAACAATTGCCAGCACGCTTGCGGCCTGCTCGCCGCCCATCACCGAAATGCTGGCATTCGGCCACATGAACAGAAAACGCGGGCCGTAGGCGCGGCCGCACATGCCGTAGTTGCCGGCGCCGTACGAGCCGCCCATGATCACCGTAATCTTCGGCACCTGCGCACAGGCGACCGCGGTCACCATCTTGGCGCCGTCCTTGGCGATGCCGCGCGCCTCGTATTCACGCCCCACCATGAATCCCACGATGTTCTGCAGAAACAGCAGCGGGATGCGGCGCTGACAGCAGAGCTCGATAAAGTGGGTCGCCTTCAGGGCCGATTCCGAAAACAGGATGCCGTTGTTGGCGAGGATGCCGATCGGCATGCCGTAAAGGTGGGCAAAGCCGCACACCAATGTCGTGCCATAAAGCGCCTTGAACTCGTCGAACTCCGAGGCATCGACCAGGCGCGCGATCACTTCGCGCGGATCATACTGTTTCTTCAAATCGACCGGCACGATGCCGTCGAGTTCGGCCGGGTCGGCTGCCGGTTCGCGCGCAGCGACCAACGGAATGTCGACCTGCTTCTTGATGTTGAGGTTGGCGACAATGCGCCGGCAGAGCGCGAGAGCGTGATGATCGTCGGCGGCGTAGTGGTCGGCAACACCCGAACGGCGTGCGTGCACGTCGGCGCCGCCCAGATCCTCCGCCGACACCACTTCACCGGTTGCGGCTTTCACCAGCGGAGGACCGCCCAGAAAGATCGTTCCCTGATGGCGCACGATGATCGATTCGTCGGACATCGCCGGCACGTAGGCGCCGCCGGCGGTGCACGAGCCCATCACCGCGGCGATCTGCGGAATGCTCGCGGCCGAGAGCGTGGCCTGATTGTAGAAAATGCGGCCGAAGTGCTCGCGATCGGGGAACACCTCGGTCTGATGCGGCAAGTTCGCGCCGCCGGAATCGACCAGATAGATGCACGGCAGCCGGTTCTCGCGCGCGATCTCCTGCGCGCGCAGGTGCTTCTTCACCGTCATCGGGAAGTAGGTGCCGCCTTTGATCGTCGAATCGTTGCACACGATCATGCATTCACGGCCTTCAACCCGGCCGATGCCGGTGATGATGCCGGCACCGTGGATGGCATCATCGTACATGCCGTTGGCGGCAAGCGGCGACAGTTCCAGAAACGGCCCGCCGGGGTCGATTAGCGTCATAACGCGGTCGCGCGGCAGCAGCTTGCCGCGACCGACGTGGCGCTCGCGCGCGCGCTCTGATCCGCCGAGCGCAGCTTCGGCGCGGCGCTGGTGCAGCTCTTTGACCAGCGCTCCCATGGCCGCGGCGTTGGCGCGGAACTCGGCGCTGGTCGTGTCGATCACTGATGCGATTGCGGTCAAGAGTTCCCCCGCGTGCGACGCTTTGCCCTCGATTCGTGAGGGGTCTTTGACTGTAACGGAGTCCGCACGACCAGAAAACTACTGCTTGCAACCGCGACCGCTGCACCCATTCCACATCCGAGCGCGCCGGTGACCCGCTAACGACCGGAACCATTACGGACGCATCACCGGTCACCATCAGTTATTGCGCAGCGGCACCGGCGCGGTGAACGTCAGTTCAGAAACGCGGGCGCTCTCGCATTGATCGCGATGCGTCGGAACTAAGCAACGGCAAAGCTCGTTGTCGTCGTGTGGGACGGACGCGGTTCCGCGAGGGGCCAAACCAACCAAGCCTAAGGAGAGCTTTCCAATGAGGAGCAAGTTGTTGATCTCGACGGCCGCTGCGTGCTTCGCACTCAGCATGGGCCTCGCAGCGGCGCAAGGTCCCGGCGCTGGCCAGGGCGCGAAAACAGAATCCGGTTCCGGTCCCGCTGCCAGTGGCAGTATGAATCAAGGTGCGCCTGGCGCCCGTACCGGTGGTACGAGCCAGGAGTCCGTGGGCCGAGGTACGGCCGGGAGCGCTCAGACGTCGCCAAGTGACAAGCCGAGCCAAGGCGCTCAGTCATCAGGACAGAGCAATCAGGCCAAGGACCAGGGCAGCCAAAGCAAGGACAAGAGCAACCAGGCACAGTCGCAGTCCAAGGACCAGGGCAGCCAAGCCCAGTCACAATCGGGCACTCAACGCAACCAGAGCTCGCAGGCGCAACCCAGTGACCGCGGCATGCAATCGAACCAACGCGCGAACGAGCAGGCACAAGGCTCGCAAGGTGGCGCTGGGCGCGCCGGCGCTTCGGGTTCGACATCGACTCAAGCTACCACCGGCGGCGCGAGCGCTAGCAACGTAACGCTCAACACCGAGCAGAAGACCAAGATCCGCGAGACCGTCATCAACGCGAGCAACGCGCCCCGCGCTTCGAACCTGAGTATTACGGTCAACGTCGGAACGACCGTTCCGAGCTCAGTGCGGATCGTGCCCGTTCCCTCCGTGCTGGTCGAGGTCAATCCCGGGTGGCGAGGCTATGAGTACTTCGTCTTCAACGACGAGATCATCCTCGTCGATCCGCGAACGCACAGGATCGTTGCGATCCTGCCGGTCTGACGCAACGCGGTCGTAGAGAGCGACATGGAGGGGACGGCACGCCGTCCCCTCTGTTCTTCAGGCCCGCACTTCCTGGCGCTGGAACACGACGTAGCCGGCGACAAAGAGCACGATCGTGGACGCGATCAATCCGACGATCTGCGGCCAGGCGATCAGCAGGCTTTGCCGCAACGGCAGCGCCGTTCCGACCACCGCACCTTGCAGCTGTTCCAGGAAGATCGGGCCAAGCGAGCGCGTCGAGGGCGACAGAATCGCGAGCACCGACTCGGCAAATAGCTGGTTCGGTGACAACCGCGCAAGCGCCTGCTGCATCTCGACAGTTGCCGGCGTTGGAAGGCCCAACAGGACGTAGCGAATGTCCTGTGGGGCGATCACTTGCGCGAGCGCCGACGACAGGATCGGCCAGATCAGCACGAAGAACAGCCACAGGCCGAGCGCCACGAGAGCGGAGGTTGCGGCCGAACGGAACACAATGGACAGCAGCATCGCGAGCGCGAGCCAAACACCGCAATAGAACAAGGCGATGATCAGGAAAACCAGCGATCGCAACACCTCGTCGCCGCTGGGCGGAACGCCGAGCAGGTAAAGCCCAAAGCCGATGACGAGCAGCCACAAGCCGAGCAGCATGATCCCGAGCGTGGCCATGCCGGCGAGAAACTTGCCCATCAACAGTGCGTCGCGATAGATCGGCTGCGAGAGCACACGCGAGAGCGTGCGCCGATTGTGCTCGCTGCTCACCGAATCAAACCCAAGACCGATGGCGACGAGGGGGATCAAGAACCCGAGCAGCCCGGCGAAGGATGGGACCGGCGGCGTATCGACGGTGAACAGCCGCAGAAATACGAACGGATCTTCCGCCGTCGTGTCGGCCAGCCGCCCGATTGCGCGGTAGAGCGCCACGAAAGCGATCGCGGCGACCAGGAGCTCGAGAACGAAGATCCTGATGCTCGACATCTGGTCGGAAAGCTCTTTGAGCACGACCGCGCCGAGGCCTTGGAATACCGAGCCTTCACGCCGCATCGCGTACTCCCTCGGGCCTGGCGTTGCGCTGGAAGAAGCGGGTGTAGATCGCCTCGAGACTGGGCGTGTCGACGGAGAGTTGCGTGAGTGCTCCATCGGCCGCGACCACCGCGCGCGCGGCGTCCGGCCGGACGTCGCGCACGGCCGTCAGGCGGTAGCGGTCGCCCGCGCGCTGCACGGCGCTCACCCCGGGGACGGCCAGCAGTCTCGCCTCGAGGTCCGCGCCCGGTGGCGCCACCGCGTCGACTTCGACGACAAAACCTGCGCCAAGCACCTCTTTTGCGAGCTCGGGCACGGTGCCTTGCAAAACAATGCGGCCGGTCTGGAACAGCGCGACCCGATCACATACGCGCTGGACTTGATCGAGCAAGTGCGATGACAGAAGGACCGTGACGCCTTCGTGCTTGAGCTGTTCGATCAACGCCAGGAAATCGACCGTTGCCTGCGGGTCAAGACCGGAGGTCGGTTCATCGAGGATCGCGATTTCGGCGCCCTTCATCACGATTTCGGCGAGCCCCAAGCGCTGGCGCATGCCGCGTGAAAACGTCCGCACCGCTTGATTGGCGACGTCACGAAGCTGCACGCGGCTGAGCGCGTCCGTAATCCTGTGCGTGCGCTCGGCCGGCGCAAATCCCATCAAGCGCGCCGTGTAGGCTAGATTCTCGGTCGCGGTCAGATAGTCGTAGAAGCCGACCGAGTCCGGGAGATAGCCGACCCTCCGCTTGACGGCGAGCGGCTGACGCACCGGGTCATAGCCGAGCACCCGCACCTCGCCGTCGGTGACGTCGGTCAGCCCCAGCATCATCAGGATGGTCGTGGTCTTGCCGGCGCCGTTGGGGCCCAGCAGGCCGAAGATTTCGCCTTTGGCAACGTCGAAGTCGATGCCATCAACGACGGTCGCGCGGCGGTAGCGCTTGGTCAGGCCGCGCGCCGTAATGACGGTTTCGGTCATCGGCGGCCAAACCTCACGACCGCCCCGACCATGATCAACAGCGCGGCCGCGATGATGCCGACGCCGGCGATGCCCCACACCGTCGACGTGACCACCGTGACACGGACCTGGGACGACGCGGTTTCGCCGCGCGATGCGGCGCGCAACGTCGTCTGATAATCACCCGCGAGCGATTTTTCCGTCGGCGTCACCAGTGCCTGGGCTTCCGCGTCCTTGCCGGGCTCGATCTTGGCAATGGTCTTGGGATTGAACTCGAGCTTCCAGCCGCTCGGCGCACTGCCCGACAGTTCGATATCGTCGGCCGGCGCGCTCCCGGTGTTGGTGACGATGATCGGGAACGTGCTCTGCTGGCCGGCTTCGGCGCGCATGCTCAACAGCCCATCGCGACCGGAGATCGAAAGCCGCGGCTGACCGATGATCTCGAGCGACACGTCGGTCTTGGCGGTCGCGCCTTCGGCCGACACCGTGACCGCGACCGGATAGGTTCCGGCATCGACGGTCGACGGCGGCCGCACCTTGAGCTTGACGTCCTTGGACTTGCCGGCCTCGATCGCAACCGAGGAGAGCTCCTGAGTCCCATAGGCCTCGGTGAACGAGGTCTCGAAATTCTTGGGCGCCTGCGCGGTGAAGCTGACAGTGAGGTTGCGGCCGGAGTCATTCTTGATGGTGAGCTGGTATTCAAAGCTTGATTTCGACGTGCCGCGCAGCGCCGGCAGCGCGGTGTCCACCTTGAGCTTGGCCGGAAGTTTCTGCGCAAGCGTCACCGCGATCGGCAAGCTCACCGTGTTGCCCTGCCCTTCCGCGCTGACGGTCAGCGTCTGCGTTCCGGCACCGGCGTTGGCCGGCACATCCAAACGCAATTCAAGG
>DATIPA010000249.1:0-5407 GCA_035472475.1 Xanthobacteraceae bacterium
CGCGCCGCGATCGCCATGGCAGAATGGATATTGTGAAAGGCTCATCGGCTCGATCCGACGGGACTGCCTTGACCATGTGTTCGTATTTGGTGAGCGGCATCTACGACATCTGCTTCAATCTTACACAAGCTACTACAATCAAGCTCGAACGCACCTCTCACTGAACAAGGATTCGCCGGTAAGCCGCCCCATAGAGACCGTCGGCCGCATTCTGCCCGTGCCAATTCTGGGCGGGTTGCACCACCAATATGTGCGGATTTAGTTTCCGACAGGGACAGCGATCACTCCGATCGCTGTCACGATTTGGATAGGACTGACCATCTTCAATTGGATACTGCACACAGCGACTTCCTCGATTGGGGCCTTGCACTTTGCTCATCAGCGATAATCGAAATTTGCTCTCTTTCTTGCAGCCTCAGGTCAAGGATCGAGCCAGACTGACATGCCGGGCTCGAAGCCGGTCGGATCGCCCTGCAGATCGAGCCGCAGGCGCAACGTATTGCGATCGTGGTCGCCAACCGCACGCTCGGCCTGCCAAGTCGCGAACGTGCCTAACGGGCGCAGCTCGGTGATCAAAGCTGGCGACTTCTCCGCCGTGCCTGACCGCCGCACATCGACGCTTGCGCCGACCGCAAGGCCGCGTAGCAGGTCTTCGCGAGCATTGAACGACAGAAACTGCTTGCCCGTTTCCGCGATTACGAGCATCGGCTGTCCAGCGCGGACGTTCTCGCCGATCTCGGCGACAATGACGCTGACGACGCCATCGGCGGGCGCGCGCAGGACGGTCTTGTTGAGGCGGCGCTCGAGCACCGCCAGCGCGGAGGCCGCAGCCTCGACCTCCGCGTCGGCGATGGCGCGCTCCTCGTGCGTCGGTCCGGAGGACGCGGCGTGATGGTTTGCTTCCGCCTCGGCAACGTCGGCGCGCGCGTTCGCCAAGTCGTTCTCGGCCTGGTCTAGCGCCTGCTGCGTGGCGAAATCGTTGCTCGCGAGCGTGCTCACGCGCGTCAATTGCGCTTGCGCATAGTCGAGCCGCGCTTTCGCTTTCGCGATCTCGGCCTCGAGCGAGGCCACCTGCTCGGCGCGAACGCCGGCATAGACATGATCGCGCGAAGCTTTTGCGGCGGCGAGCTGCGCGCGGGCCTGCCCGACCGACGCGGTCAGCTCGACCGCGGACAGCTCGCCGACGACGTCGCCAGCGCGTACGCGCGCGCCGGGCTCGACCTTGATGGCGGCGAGCTGGCCACCGACTTCGGGCGCGATGCGGATCTCGGTCGTCCGTACGACGCCCACGATCGGCGTCGCCGCCTCGGCGCGCCAGAGGAGATAGAAGCCCACCACGGCGGCAAGAACCAGCGCAGCGGTGGCGATGTACTTGCCACTAGGCATGCTGCCGGCTCCCCCTCTGCTTGACGACATACGCGGACACCACGGCCAACACAAAATAGACGACGGCCAGAAGCCAGAGTCCGCGCCAATTCTGTGCCACTTCGGCAAGGCTCGCGCCCAGCTGATTGATGCGGACGATGCCGTTGATCGCGAAGTCGACCGGGAAGGCATAGCCGGCGACGCGCACCGCCTGGGGGATCGCTTCACGCGGCCATGCGAATCCCGTGAGGAAGAACTGCGTCAGGCTGGTGGCGAGAAAGATGAGTGTCGGCGTCTCTGGCCGTTTGAACCAGGCGCCGGCTGCCTGGGCCATGAAGCTGGTCGCCAGCAGAAACACCGAGCCGAACGCCAATAATTGCAGCGGGTCGCCCAGCGTCGAGAAGCCATAGATGTGAGGCAACACAATGAGATAGAGCGTGAGCGCCGGCAGGTAGATAGTCAGGTGCGCGATGCCTCGTCCGAGCACGCTCGCAAACGGCCCGCCGCCGCTTTGCGCGAACGCAACGCTGGTGAGGAACGCCGCGCCGACCAGCAGCGTCTGCTGCAGGATCAGCAGGAAAGCTGCCGGAACGATGTAACTCGCGTAGCCGCCGACGGGGTTGAAGATTGGCTGCAGCAGTACGTCGGCGGGGCTTGCGCCGGCAAGTGCCGCTTTGACGAGGCTGCCGTCCGTGCGCGCGCCGCCAGCAGCAAGTTCCAACGACAACGTATTGATCGCGACCGTAATGCCGCTCGACAGCGATCGGAAGAGAAACAGGTACGTGGCATCGGCGTAGATCGGAATGTGGGACGCGACGCCCTTGAGCACGTCGCGCTCGGTGCCTGGCGGGATGCCGACGGCGGCGAAGGCATCGCCGCGGTCGATCAACGCTCGCGCGTCTGCGAGCGTGCGAGCGCGGGCCACGACGCCGACCGCGCCGCTCGCGTCGAGCGTCTCGACGATGCGGCGACCAAGCTCGCTTTGGTCGGCGTCGACGACCGCAATCGGCAGCTTGCGCAGGATCTGGTTGAGATAAGGCTGTGGGTAATAGATGCCGTAGATCAGCGGTGCGCCGATCAGCAGAATGAACGCGCCGCGGATCGCGAGCACGCGCTGCCATTCGCCGGCAAAGGCGCCGGCGACGCCGGGCCGATCGGAGGGCAGCGCCACATCCTCTACCGCCGTCCGGCGGCTCAGGCGTCCCGCGACCGCGCGCAGCCGCCAGAGCGCTAGCAGAGCGTAGAGCGCGGTGAGTGCCGCGAGCACGGCAAATGGGCGGGCTGAATCGGACACCGGCAGGCCGCGCGCGCCCTGCCCGAGCAGCACCTCTAGGTACCAGCGCAAAGGCAGGATCGCGCTCCAGGCATAGGAGAACGCGTTCATGCCGAGTGTCGGAAAGCTGACGCCGGCATAGCCAAACGCCGGCGACACGACGAGGCCGGTGAGGCCGAGCCCGCTCGAGAGGTCGCATATCAGGAGCTGCAGCAGCGCAGCGAGAGCCAAGTAGGCGATAATGAAGAGAGACGCCGCCGCAACGATCATCGGCACGTCGCCCCTGAAACGGATTTCCAGTAGCCCTTCGAGCACCAGCGGCACCGCCAGCATGATCAGGAAGAAGATCGCGAATAGCGGCGCGAGCTTGCCGGCGAGCGCGATGACCGGATTGCCGCCCGCGCAGGCGAGCCAGGTGCGCGCGCTGCGCCGCCGGAACTCGGAGCCGACCGCGTAGCCGCCGGCAAGCGCGATCACCGCGTGGATGATCGTCGGCAACAGGGAGCGCAGCAGGAACTGGGCGTAGTTTGTCTGCGGGTTGGCCAGCACGATCGTCTCGGCAACGAGCGATCCGACGCGCGTCGGTTTCGGCGCTGCGTGGGTTGCGGGTGCCGCGCTCGCGACGGCCGCCGAGAGGCTGGCGCTCAGGCCCGCCGAGGCTACGCCGGCTGCGGTCAGGTATTGCTGGTTATAGAAACCGACGACCTGCGGGCGGCGCTCAGCCTTCACGTCGCGTTCGAAATTGGCGGGGATATAAACCGCCGCGATGGCTTCGCCAGACCGGATCGCGCTGGCGGCCGATGCGAGATCGCCGGTGCGGGCAGCGATGCGCAGATTGGGTGAGGCGGCGACCTGCTCGACGACGGCACGTGACGTGTCCGATCGGTCTGCATCAACCACAACGACGCCAAGCCCGCGGATCACCGGCTGGCTAAACACCGCCGCCAGCACCACAAAGGTGAAAACCGGCACGCCGAATATTAGGACGAGCGCGACGCGGTCGTGCAGTAGCCAGCGCCATTCGCGCGCGGCGACCAGTAGGAATCCGGGCTTCGCCCTCCGTCTCATTCGCGCATCTGCCAATCGAGATAGGCACTCATCCCGGGCCGCAGCTCCGGCACCTTGTCGACCGGGTAGGCACGGATCGAGAAGGTGCGCAGATCGAAATCGCCGGTCGATCGGGTGGCACGCCAGCTTGCATATTCGCCCTTGGTGGCAATCAGCTTGACCTCGACGGTGACGACGCGGTCGGCGAGCGCCGGTATACGCACTCCGAAGCGGTCGCCGACCTTCAGCGTTTTGACCAGGTCCTCGCGCAGGTCGAAGTGTATCCATAGGTCGCTAAGATCGATCAGGGTGACCAGCGGCACGCCGGGCGAGACGTATTCGCCCGGCTCGACGTTGCGCTGATAGACCTGCGAGGCAATCGGCGCGTAGACCGTCATCTGATCGATGATGGATTGCACGGCTTCGATGTCGGCCGCCGCCTTGCCGACGTTGGCCTCTGCGATCTGACGTTCCTCGCGCGTGTAGCCGTTGACCGCCTGCTCGTAAGCAGACTTCGCCTGATCAAGCGCGCGCTGGCTCTCGTGCAGCGAATCGGTCGCCTGGTCGAGCCGCGCCTGCGGTGCGTTGCCGTGCTCCGCCAGCTGGCGCGTGCGCTCGAAGGTCTTTTGGGCAAGCACCACGTTCGCCTCTGCCCTCTCTTGCGCGGCCTTGCGTGCGGCGATGACCTCCGCGCGCGTGCCAGCGTGGATGTTCGCGAGCTGCGCCTCGGCGACGACCTTGGCAGCGATCGACTGCGTGTGCTTGGCGATTGTCTCGGGGTTGTCGATCTTAACGAGCACGGCACCCGTGGTGACGTCCTGGCCGCGCACGACCGGGATCTCGGCGACACGCCCGTCGACCCGCGCCGCGATGTCGAGGCGCGTCGCGTCGAGCTCGCCCTGCACCAGCAGCCGCACCGGCCGCACCAGATACCAGATCGACAGGACGGCGATGACGGCGATGACCACGCCGACAATGATCGCCGGACCGCGCGGCGGCGCCGGTTTCGGCACCCTGTCCAGTTGCGTGAGCTTCGGGGCTTCCGCGAATGTTGCTCGGGTCTTTGCTTCAGGTGTCTGCGCGACCATCGCATCCCTCCGCGCCGGCCAACTGCCTAAACTACCTCGACAGAGTTCCGGCCCAAATTTCAACCGCTGAGATTAAGGTGGACGCACGCGCTGCCGGCACCAGTGAAGCCAGGCAAATCGTGCCAAATTAATGCTAACGAGACGAACCCGACCCCTGTCCTTGCTCAAAACTCTGAAATTCTGAGAAACGCTAGAGATTTCTGCGTTGCGGCTATACCGTTGCGGCCATGATCATGATTCTTTCCACGATCGCTTCTCTGCTCCCGTCCCGCCCACGGCGAATGAGATCGATCAAATCCGGACCGCTGACTAATCGGGAAATCGAGAAACTCGACGCATTCCTGCCTTCCGATGGGGCCTCGAGAATACAATGGATGTATCCACCCTCGACGGCTTCCTCTGCGCGGTGCTCTCGGGGCCGAAAGTCATCACGCCCTCGGAATGGATCCGGTGGGTCTGGGATAGGGAGGAAGGCAAACAGGCTCCGGAGTTTGCGAGCGAGAAGCAGGCACACTTCAAGGCCGCTGTTCCCGGAGGGGCAGGCGCTTCTCCATTAGGTCTAGAATTCGGTCAAGCTTGTCGACTTCGATCGCCGCCAGCTGCCGCTGCAGGTCTTCAATCCGCTGTTCCGCTT
>DATIPA010000250.1:0-6095 GCA_035472475.1 Xanthobacteraceae bacterium
GCATCCGTTTGCCGGGTGTTCTTGGCGAGCGCCGCCGTGTAGACGACCTCCTCCTGCAGGCTCGCCGGGAACGGACCGACCAGATCGATGCCGGGCGCGGTCAATACGCTGATCAGAAACACGCCAAGCTCGGCCTCGCCCTTTACGACCGCGTGAACGATCTGCGCCGGCCCGGGCTGCGCCCTGGTCTTGGCCTTCATGACATCGGCGATGCCGAGGCGCTCGAACACCCGCAGCACTTGCGCGCCCGCCGCGCTCTCCGGCGTGAAGGCGATCGATTGAGCGTTGAGCAGCGTCTGCTTGAGCGCGTCCGGCGTAGTGATGTCGGGCTTTTGGCCGCCGGCGCGCACCGCAACCCCGAGACCGACGCGTGCAACGTCGGTCGTCGGCCCGGGAGCGAACTCGGCCTTCGCGACCGCATCCTCGAACACCTCGCGCGGCACGATCCCGAGGTCGAACATGGCTCCCGGCGTTGCCATCTTGATCAGCTCCGGCGTGGTCCCGAAGCGAAACACCAGCTTGTGACCGGATGTGCTCTGGAATTGCGCGCCAAGTTCCTGCAGCGCGGCCGTCATGCCGCCGCCCGCCAGGATCTGCAGTTCGGTCGCCTGCGCGGTGGCGACCGGCGACACCGCGATGACCATACCGAGCATCGCCGCGGCAGCCCTCAGCAAACGCGTCTTCATGTCAGCCCCCGTGAATTGCGGCGTTCCGCACGCCGCGCGCTTTAGGTCTTATACACCTCCACGACCTGCATCATACCGAGTTCCTCGTGATTCATCATGTGGCAGTGGAACACGAAGCGGCCGGTGAAATCGAGGAAGCGCGAGCGCAACGTGACGCTGCCGTCGCGCGGCACCACCACCGTGTCGCGCCAGTCCGCCACCGCGAGCTTATCGCCGTTGACCGCGACCAGCTGGAACGGATTGGTGTGGACATGGAAGATGTGGTCGTTCTCCTTGTCCTCGTTGACGACCAGCCACTCCTCGACCGCACCGAGCGGAATTCGTTGATCGACCCGGTTCGGGTCAAACCGCACGCCGCAGATGAAGTAGGTGAATTCCTGATAATTGCCGGCGGGCGGATACTCGGGTTGATCGAGCGACAGCGTCAGGCGCCGCTTGTTGGTGATTTCCGCATCGCGAATGGCGGCAAGCGGCCCCGGCTTCAGCGCGCTCGGTAGCCGCATCTCGAGCGGTGCGCCCTCAACGATAAGACTGGCCAGCGGTCCGACCGGCGAGGGATAGCCCTGATCGTAGGCGATCGCCGCGAGCGCATAGGTGCCGGGCGCGCCCGCCTTGACCAGCACGTCGGCGCGCTGGCCTGGCGCCATCAGCAGATTGTCGAGCCGGTCAATCTGCGACCGGGCAACGCCGTCATATGCGACCGCGTGCAGCGGATGCTTCTCGAGCGCGACGTTAAGGTCGTTCTCGTGGCCGGCGTGAACGATCCGCCAGCGCTGCACCTCGCCCGGGCGCATGCGAATTACCGGCACGCGCTGCCCGTTGACGGAGAGGAATCGCGGCACCGCTTCCGGCCAGACCGTGTCATAGTTTTCAATCGTGCCGCGGTAGTCGAACAGCACCTCGTTGAGCATGAGCACGCGCTCGGCGGCGGCGGCGATTTCCGGAACGTCGGCGAAATCGCCTTCGACGATCAGCGTGCCGGCCATGCCGCTCGTCATCTGCACGTCGGCGCTGCCATGATGATGCGGATGATACCAATAGGTGCCGCTCGGGTGATCCTTGGGGATCGCGATCTCGATGTCGTAGCTCTGCCCCGGCTCCATCGAGCGAAACACATTATCGGCAATTCCATCCGGGCTGACGTGCCCGCCATGGAAATGGAGGTTGGTGGTGTTGAAATGATGCGGCAGCGACATGTCGACCGGGGTCGGGTCCGGGTTGGGTGGCAGCGCGTTGGTGAGGCGGATGCGCAGCACGTCGCCGGGCTTGACGCGCAAGGTCGGGCCCGGGATCGTGCCTTCATAGGAGCGCAGCGACAGGCGATAGCCGCCGATGTCCTTGTAGGAGTAGCCGACGCGCAGGCTGGTGCGCAGTTCGCCGTTCGACGAGCGGCGCACCTCCGGCTCGATCAGCGCCGCGTTCTTGTCGTAGGGCGCGCGCGGGACGCCGCGGCCGGTGTGGCCTTGCATGTCCGTGCTGCCACCGTCGCCGTGGTTCTGTGCGATCGCAAGCCCCGCAAGCGCCGGCGCCAGGAACGCAGAGGCGGCGGCGCCCGTCCACAGCAGGTCACGCCGCGACAGCGCGCTCGAGTTCTCGAACATACGTCTGATCGACTTCATTCCTAATCTCTCGTTGGCGCCCGTGCGGAGATGATGGTGGAGATTTACCGGGCCAGCAAGGCGTCGCTCGCCTTGCTTGTCACCGCCCGTGCCCCGCGCCGGAACCCGGGTGCAGCGCACGATAGCGCGCGAGCAGCCGCTCAAAGCTTGCGATCAACGTGGCTTCGATCTCCGGCTTGCCTTCGAGCCGCGCCAGCAGCATCGCCGCGGCCTCGAGCGTCGAGAGCCCGTCGCTGCGCGGCTCGCGCCGCAGCCGGCCGTAACGCGAGCGGCGCTTTGGGCCAAGCACAACGCGCTGGCACTTGAGCATCCAGCCGTTGCGCCACCACAGCGCCTTGGCCTGGCTCCAGGTGCCGTCGAGCAGCACGATGCCTTCGATCTCGCGCAGCGCCGCGTCCTGGTGGTCGACCGCGCTGCCCTTGCGGTTGACGACCACGATGTCGCGATCGGGCAGCACGACGGCGGCGCGGACCGAGCCCAGATAGAGGATCGCCCAGCGCCGCGGATCGGCGGGCCGGCCGAGGATTTTGGTGAGGCTCGGCCACGACAGGCCGATCGTGAGCTGCGCGTTCTTGAAATGCAGCGCCGTGAGCTGCGCGGTGCCGAGTTCGCGATCCTGCTCCTGCGGATGCTGCAGGATCAGCAACGCAACCTGATTGTCGATCGGCGTAATTCCTTCGCACACGCACAGCGCCGGCGGCTTGCGGCAGCGCGGGCATTCGGCGTTTGGATCGGCGGCGGGGGCCGGCGGCGTTGCGCTGGCGGGCTCATTACTCATTGCGGCCGTATACGCTCTCGCCTGCGCGCCGACAATGCGCCGCGCTTGCGCCCGCGGTCCGGCTGATGGACAGTCTCTCCGTTCAACAACGCCGGAGTTTTGCCATGGCTGCCCTTGCGAGCGTCGATCTCGAAGCGCTGTGCGCCCTCGACACGCCGACGATCTGCAACGCGCTCGAGATCGCGACGCCGGAGCGCCGCGCCTATGGCTTCAACCGCCAGCCGCTGGTCGCGCCGATCCCCGGCACCAAGGCGGTCGTCGGCTATGCGCGCACCGCGACGATCCGCGCGCGCGAGCCGCACCGGAGGAACCGCGACGAAGCACGCGAGCTTCGTCTGAAATATTACGCCCATGTGGCGCAGGCGCCGTTGCCGAGCCTGGTGGTGATGCAGGACGTCGACGGGCCGGATCGTGGGTTCGGCGCGTTCTGGGGCGAGGTCCAATCCAACGTGCACAAGGCGCTCGGCTGCGCCGGCGTCGTCACCGACGGCTCGGTGCGCGACATCGATGCGTGGGCGCCCGGCTTCTTCGTGCTCGCGGGCTCGGTGATGCCCTCGCACGCGCATGTCGACGTGGTCGAGATCGGCGGCACGGTCAGCGTCGCCGGCATGATCGTCGTTGACGGTGATCTCGTGCACGCCGACCGGCACGGTGCGGTCGTCATTCCGCACGCGAGCGTTGGCAAAGTGCTGGAAGCGGCGGCGCTGCTGGCGCGGCGCGAGAAGGTTCTGCTCGACGCCGCGCGCAAGCCCGGGTTTTCGGTCGAGACCCTGCGCGAGGCGTTCAGCCGCGCGGATGAGATACATTGAACGCGCAGGCCAACCGACAGCAGTGAGCCTTCTGGCGTAACCTGCCGTGGGTACGTCGCAGGCTTTCACAGTTCCTTGCTGTCGAACAGGAACGTCTGGAAGCCTTGCTCGCTCGCGAGCTTGCGCCGGTCGGCGGCGCACGCCTGCCCCTCCGGCGAAGCGAAGGCCGATCGCATGGCCGCCACGCTGTCGAAGTGCAGTACCGCGACGAAATAGGTATCGGCCGCGCTGCCGAGGGTCGTGATCGAGCCGACGCTTGTCTCGTACTTTCGCAAGCCCGGCAGTTTCTTCGCCAGCGGGACATGGACGCCAAAGTAGTGCCGATCGAACGCATCGACATCGTCCGGTGTTTTGTAAACCACGACCATCTGCGCCATGCGGTTGCTCCGGTGCAGGCCGATAGCGCCCGCGGTTTGACCAGCCCGTTGTCACCAAGACGAACGGGCCGGCCTGAACGGATCGGTCGGCGCAAGACAATTTTTGGCGATCGTTTTAGCGGCTCGCCGTTTGATAATAGGTGTGAGCAAGCGCGTCGGCCTTGGCGGTGAACTCTTCCGCGAGCTGACGGAACTCCTCCCGGGCGCTGGTTTCAAAGCACTTCTGTGACGCCCTTCGGCAGCGAACGGCCAAGCGCCGGAAGTAGACGATCTCGCTCTCCAGGTCGCGCATTGGTGCTGTCCCCATCTCAGTTAGCATCACCCACCTCGGATCGGCGTTCTGTGATGCCGAGCACAAACCGTCTGGCGGTAAATGGGACGTGTATCCATTGGTCGCACGGAATCCGCCGGGGGTTCACAGTGCTCGGCCGCGACACGCATGTGCGGCGGCGGCGGAGTTTCAAAAACCGGCGCAAAAACCCGGCCCGGGGTAGGTCCGGTAACCGGCTGTTAAGGGTTTCGGGCCTTGAGAATGGCGCGTTTTCCGCCCACCATGAGGTTGCTTGTGGCCATTTGCACCAAGCGGGGCGATTGGGAGAACGATGCTGGGGGATAGAGACCGCATGACCCGTGCTGTTGTTGTGCGCACAGGATTGGCCTTGCTGCTGGTTGCGTCGGTGCTTGCGAACTGCACCGGAAACCTGCCGCCGGCCCTGTTCGGCAAGGACGAGCCCAAGATCGATCCGAACCTCTGGCCGAAGGATTACAAGAAGGCGGTCATCACCTTTGTGACCAACAACGAGGGCAATCCGACCGGTCTGCGCGACGCCGCGATGTCGGAACCGGTCCTGCGTCCGCTCGACAACATCGAGCGCTACATGTCCTGCGTGCGCTATACCGTCCCCCGCACCGGGCAGACCAGCGAACACCTGGTGTATTTCCTCGGCGGGCAGATCAATCAGTTCGTCAAGACAACCCCGGAGCAGTGCAAGTGGGCGGCCTACAAGCCGTTTCCGGAGCTCGAAAAGATCTGCATGGGCGAGAAGTGCCAATAACCAAGCCGCTCCCGGGCGCCTGACTTGCAGCCGGCACCGCCAAAAGAGCGGCGATTGTCATACTGACAACAACATTATCGGTACTCTGGGCGAAGCTGTGGCAATGCTGCGGCGCGATGGGGTTCCGGCTGGGGAGCCGGAAGGGGGATGGGGATGAAGACTGCGCTCATTATTCTCTTGATCGGGGCACTAATTGCGAGCGCGCGCTCCGCGCCGGCCAAGCAGGTGCAGGAGTAGACCGCGCGGGTTTTTCGCGGGCGGCGACCGTCCGACACGCGTCCAGGGGCGTGGGTCAATCCGCGCCGGAAGATCTCTTTGAGCGTGTCCTTATCGCAAAACCGGTGACCACCTTTGCAGCAGTCACGGCGATCCCATACGGCTGAACTTCATCACCGTCGACGTATTTACCGGCCGGCAATTCGGCGGTAACCCGCTTGCCGTCGTTGCCGACGCGGACTGAGTCTGTTCACTGATGACCCGGGCCGTGTTCACCGAAGCCGTGACGATAACCCCACCAATGATGACGGTAGCTGGAGTGGTGATGATGATAGGAGCCGGCCCGACCGCAGCCGTGCTCGCAATACTCCCCGCCGTGGTGCCCCCCACCATGTCGGGCCAATGCCGGTGATCCGGCGAAGATCAACACTGCGATGAGTGCGAAACGAAGCATTATGTCCTCCCTGGAATTTATGATCTCACACTCGGAAAAAAGAATTCAGCAGCACATATTCCGGCAATCGGGATCACGATATTTTCAGAGAACCAGGACGG
>DATIPA010000251.1:0-26249 GCA_035472475.1 Xanthobacteraceae bacterium
CAGGCCTGCTTTGAAGGTGGTGGGGGATGAACCAGAGCAGACCGGGCCGCGGTACTGTCGCGCTTGCGATTGCCGTCGCGCTTTGCGGGCTTGCCAATCAGCCCCCCGCAATCGCCGACACGCTGCCCGGTGCGCTCGCCCAAGCCTACGTCAACAACCCCACCATCAATGCCCAACGCGCCGCGATGCGTGCCACCGACGAAGGCGTGCCGATCGCGTTGTCGGGCTATCGGCCGACCGTCAAGGGAACGATCGTCGCGGGCTCGAACGATCAGTTCCAAACCACCAGGACGCCGCCGACCGGCGCGCCCGGGACACCAAACGGGAGCCCGCAATATCCTGGTGCTTGGAACATCTACGCAAACCAGGCCTACAACGTCACCGCGACCCAGACGCTCTACAACGGTTTTCAGACCTCCAACCGCACGCGGCAAGCCGAAAGCCAAGTGTCCGCCGGGCGCGAGACCTTGCGCCTGACCGAACTTAATCTTCTGCTACAGGCGGCCACCGCCTACATGAACCTGCTGCGCGACACCGCGCTGCTCGATCTGAACAAGAGCAACGTCGTCGTCCTGCAGGAACAGCTGCGGCAGAGCCGCGATCGCTTCAACGTCGGTGAAGTCACCAAGACCGACGTCGCCCAGGCCGAATCGCGTCTTGCGGCCGGGCGCTCGCAGCTCGCCGCCGCGGAATCGCAGTACATCACGTCGCGGGCTGTCTACCGGCAGGTGATCGGGATCGAACCCGGCAAGCTCGCGCCGGGCGCGCCGGTCGACAGCAAGTCGCCGAACTCGCTGGCGGAATCGATCGTCCGCAGCCGGCAGGAAAATCCGAATGTGACCGCGGCCGCACTGGGGGTCGACGTCGCGGCCCTGCAGGTCAAGATCAACGAGGGTGCACTCTATCCAACCGTTGTTGCGTCGTTGGCCGCGCAACAAGCCTACTCGCCACCCCCAACCCCGAATCTGCTGCGGTCGATGCAGTTGCAGGCGTTCGGGACCGTCACGGTCCCGTTCTATCAAGGCGGCGCCGAGTACGCGACGATCCGCCAGTCGAAGGAGACGCTGGGCCAGAACCGCATCCAGCTCGACAACCAGCGCGACACGGTGCAACAGCAAACCACGCAGGCCTGGGGCCAACTCGACGCCGCCAAGGCGCAGATTCTCGCGACCCAGGCGCAGGTGCTCGCCGCCGAAACCGCGCTCAACGGTGTGCGCGAAGAAGCCCGCGTCGGACAGCGCACCACCTTGGACGTCCTCAACGCCACGCAGGAATTGCTGAACGCGCGCACCGCCCTGGTCACGGCCCAGCGCGATCGCGTGGTCGCATCGTTTTCGTTGTTGGCCGCGACCGGACGGCTCTCGGTCGTGACCCTGGCGCTGGCGGTCGACACCTATGATCCGACCGTCCACTACCATCAGGTGCGCGACGTCTGGGTTGGCGTGCGCACGCCGGATGGCCGTTGATCGCGCTCCCGGCGCTTCAGACGTCGGCCGAACCAAAATCCCAATCCGGCCAGCAGGAAGGCCGCCGCAATGAAAACCGGCGGCGCACCGGCGCGGTCCACCACCGGCGCCATCGCGGCAACCCCGGCCGTCTGCCCGAGATAGAGCGCCGCCGAGAACAGCCCAACCGCCGTGCCGCGCGCGTCCAGCGACATCTGCGTGGCGTTGGTCTGCAGCGTGTTGTGCAGCATGTAGAAGCCCAGTCCGACGAACGTCACCACCACCGGGGCGAGCCACCAGGTCGGAATCAGCGCGAGCGCCAGATAGGAGCAGCCGAGCACGATCCCGCCCCAGGTCGCCAGGCCGACCTGTCCAAACCGGGCCACCAGATTGGGCGCCAACGCCGCATAGATCAGTCCGCCGATCGCGAAGGTGCCGATGGACAGCCCGACCAGCGAGAAGCGCAGGCCGAAGCGCGCGAACAGATCGGCGCCCACGTAGGCGAACGCGCCGAACATCACGCAGTATTCGAGGCCGGCGGTCAGGATCACGAGACGCGCCCACGGGTTCGTCAGCACGATCGCATTCTCGCGCAGGAAACCGCGCGTTTGCCTTTTGTGTTCGGGCGGCCGCGTCTGTGGGTTGACCGCGAGCTCGCGCGCCAATGCGATGGCCGCGATTCCGAGAAACCCGGCCAGCACGAAAAAAACCGCCCGCCAGCCGAGCCAGTCGCCGAGAACGCCGCCCGCGGCCTGACCGAACAATTGGCCGGTGATCTGACCCGTCAGAAAGCGCGCCAGCACCTGCTGCCGGCCTGCGTACGGCACAACGTCGCCGATGTAGGCCATCCCCATCGGAATGATCCAGGCCGCGAACGCCGCCGATGCAATCCGGGCAATCGTCAGCGCGGTCAGGCTCCGGGTCACGCCGCACAGTGCAACAAATACGCAGGCGCCCGCGCATGCGACGACGACCATCGGATATTTGCCAAAGCGGTCGCCGATCGGTCCGATGAAGAGCTGCATCGAGCCGTGCACGAGCGAATAGGCCCACACCACCACCGAGGCGACGCCGATCGTCACCGCGAAATCCTGGGCGATCTGCGGCAGCAGCGAGTCGGCTGAGCGCACCATCGCCTGGCTGGCGAAGCCTCCGATCGCGAGCAGCACAATGGCGCGGGTGTGGGACGCCTGCGCGGATGGCGAAGATGAAGGCACGGGCGCTTTTTCTTGCATTCGTGGGTCGGCCCGGTGTCTCCGCGAGGGAAACGCGAGGATCAGTCTATATAAAAGCCGTCGCCGGCCGCCGAGGCCATCAGCCGCGCGGGAGCCATGCGGGACGTTGACAGCGTCGGAGCGTCGGGGTTTTTAGCCGCCCACATGATCGAAAAAACCTACCAGCCATCCGAGATCGAGAGCCGCATCTATGCGGCCTGGGAACAGGCGCAGGCCTTCCGCGCCGGTCGCGCGGACCGCCGCGACGCCAAGCCGTTTGCAATCGTCATCCCGCCGCCGAACGTCACCGGCTCACTGCATATGGGCCATGCGCTCAACAATACCTTGCAGGACGCTCTGTGCCGGTTCCACCGCATGCAGGGGCGCGATGTGCTGTGGCAACCGGGGACCGATCACGCCGGCATTGCCACGCAGATGGTGGTCGAGCGCCAGCTCATGGAGCGCCAGGAGCCGTCGCGGCGTGATCTCGGGCGCGAAAAATTTCTGGAGCGCGTGTGGGCCTGGAAGGCGGAATCAGGCGGCACCATCATCAACCAGCTCAAGCGGCTGGGGGCATCCTGCGACTGGTCGCGCGAACGCTTCACCATGGACGAAGGCTTGTCGCGCGCCGTCATCAAGGTGTTCGTGGAGCTCTATCGCGCCGGCCTGATCTACAAAGACAAGCGGCTCGTCAACTGGGACCCGAAGCTGCTCACCGCGATCTCCGATCTCGAGGTGCAGCAGGTCGAGGCCAAGGGCACGTTTGCGTGGGCGCGCGCGAGCGGCGAGGACCTCGATATCGAGGCGCTGAGCAAGGCGCTCAAGCGCAATCCGAACGGGCACCTCTATTATTTCGATTACCCGCTCGCCGACTTACCTGGCCGCACCATCACGGTCGCGACCACGCGGCCGGAAACGATGCTGGGTGACACCGCGGTCGCGGTGCATCCTGATGACGAGCGCTATGCCGATCTGGTCGGCCAGCACGTGATCCTGCCGCTGGTTGGCCGTCGCTTGCCAATCGTCGCCGATTCCTATTCGGATCCCGAGAAGGGCACCGGCGCGGTCAAGATCACACCGGCGCATGACTTCAACGACTTTGAGGTCGGCCGCCGGCATGACCGTCCAGTGATCAACGTGTTTGACGCCGAAGCAGCGCTCAATCTTGTCGACAACGACGAATTCCTGGCCGGGTTGCCCAAATCCGCTGAGCTCGACGCAACGCTTGCCATGCAGGGCCTCGACCGGTTTGCGGCGCGCACCAAAGTGGTCGAACGCATGGCCGCGGCCGGACGGCTCGCGAAGATCGAGCCCAGCGCCCATACGGTGCCGCATGGCGATCGCTCGGGCGCAGTGATCGAACCCTATCTCACCGACCAATGGTACGTGGACGCCAAAACCATGGCCGAGGGGCCGATCGCGGCAGTGCGCGAGGGCCGCACGGCGTTCGTGCCCAAGAACTGGGACAAGACCTACTTCGACTGGATGGAGAACATTCAGCCGTGGTGCGTGTCACGCCAGTTGTGGTGGGGCCACCAAATTCCTGCCTGGTATGGCCCCGACGGCAAAGTCTTCGTGGCCGAGACTGAGGACGAGGCGCTCGCCGACGCACTCGCATACGACACGGTCAATGGCGCAATCACCGAGGCAGAGGCCGAAGCGATCGCGCAGGATCCGCAGCGGCGGTCGGATTACCTGACGCGCGACGAGGATGTGCTCGATACGTGGTTTTCCTCCGCGCTTTGGCCGTTCTCGACCTTGGGCTGGCCGGACAAAACGCCGGAGCTTGCGCGCTACTATCCGACCGATGTGCTGGTCACCGGTTTCGACATCATCTTCTTCTGGGTCGCCCGCATGATGATGATGGGCCTGCATTTCATGCCGGAGGCGCCGTTTCGCACGGTCTACATCCACGCCGTCGTGCGCGACGAGAAGGGCGCCAAGATGTCGAAGTCGAAGGGCAACGTCATCGATCCGCTGCACCTGATCGACGATTACGGCGCCGACGCGTTGCGCTTTACGCTGGCTGCGATGGCCGCGCAGGGACGCGATATCAAGCTCTCGACCCAACGGGTCGAAGGCTACCGCAACTTCGCGACCAAGATCTGGAACGCCTGCCGGTTTGCCGA
The DNA here is from genome assembly GCA_035472475.1 of Xanthobacteraceae bacterium. GTDB lineage: Bacteria > Pseudomonadota > Alphaproteobacteria > Rhizobiales > Xanthobacteraceae > JAFAXD01. Next base: position 4,789 of record DATIPA010000251.1, read on the forward strand.
GGTCAACAACTGCGCGACCGTCCCGGGCTTCGATGCAACCGCCGCCAAGGAGACGCTCAATCGCTGGATCGCACACGAGGCCACCCACGCAGTGCGCGAGGTGACCCAGGCGATCGAGACCTACAAGTTCAACGACGCGGCCGGGGCGGCGTATCGGTTCGTGTGGAACGTCTACTGCGACTGGTATCTCGAACTGGTCAAGCCGGTGCTGACCGGCCCCGACAGCGCGGCCAAGACCGAAACCCGCGCGATGGTCGCCTTCGTGCGCGACGAGATTCTCAAGCTGCTGCATCCGTTCATGCCGTTCATCACCGAGGAACTCTGGCAGGTGACGGCCGTCGGGGCAGGGCGCGACGATCTCTTGGCGCTGAGCGCCTGGCCGGCACACACCGGGCTCGAGGACCCGAAAGCCGAAGCCGAGATCGGCTGGGTGGTTGATTTGATCACCGCGATCCGCTCGGTGCGCGCGGAAATGAATATCGCACCGGCGACGCAGGTGCCGCTCGTTCTGGCGGGCGCATCGCCTGAAACGCATGCGCGGGCGCAGCGGTGGCAGGAGGTCGTCCAGCGCCTGGCGCGGGTGGCCGGCATTTCCTTTGCGGACGCCCCGCCGGCCGGCTCGGTTCAGCTGCTGGTGCGCGGCGAGGTTGCTGCGCTGCCGCTCAAGGGCGTCATCGATCTCGCGGCCGAGCGTGCGCGGCTCGAGAAGGAGCGCCAGAAGGTCGAGGCCGATATCAAGCGCGTCGACGCCAAGCTCGCCAACGCCGACTTTCTGGCGCGCGCGCCCGAGGAGGTCGTCGAGGCCGAACGCGAGAAGCTGGAGGAGGCACAGACGCGCCGGGCCAAGATCCTGGAAGCGCTGGAGCGCCTCAAGGACGCGACTTGACGGCGCCCGCTCGCGCTGCCACATCCCGCGCCATGCATATGCCAATCCGTCCGCCGGCGGCCGACGTCGCGCTTTCGCCGCTGGCGAGCGAGATTTCGCGCCGCCGCACCTTCGCCATCATCTCGCATCCCGACGCCGGCAAGACCACGCTGACCGAGAAGCTGTTGCTGTTCGGCGGCGCCATCCAGCTCGCCGGGCAGGTGCGCGCCAAGCGCGACCGCCGCAGCACGCGCTCCGACTGGATGTCGATTGAGCGCGAGCGCGGGATCTCGGTCGTCACCTCGGTGATGACGTTCGAGTATGACGGCCGCGTGTTCAACCTGCTCGACACACCGGGCCACGAGGACTTTTCCGAGGATACCTATCGGACCCTGACGGCGGTCGATTCCGCCGTGATGGTGATCGATGCCGCTAAGGGCATCGAGGCGCGCACCCGCAAGCTGTTCGAGGTTTGCCGTCTGCGCGATATCCCGATCGTCACGTTCATCAACAAGCTCGATCGCGAGAGCCGCGATCCGTTCGAACTGCTGGATGAGATCGAAAAGACCCTGGCGCTGGACACGGCCCCGGTCACCTGGCCGATCGGCCGCGGCAAGGATTTCGTCGGAACGGTCGAGATCGGCTCCGGCCGTGTTCGGCTCTTGGAGGGCGACGCCGGCAAGGCCGGCACGGCGCGCAGCATGCCGATCGCCGAGGTCGCGGCGCTCAACGGAAACCTCGACGCCGGCGTGATTGCCGACGAGCTTGCGCTCGTGCGCGAGGCCTGCAAGCCGTTCGATCCTGCGGCATTTCGCGAAGGCCACCTGACCCCGGTATTTTTCGGAAGTGCGTTGAAGAATTTCGGCGTCGGCGATCTGCTGGACGCGCTCGCCGCGTTTGCGCCGCCGCCGCGCGCGCAAGCCGCCGACCGGCGCACGGTCGACGCCAGCGAGAACCAGATGACCGCGTTCGTGTTCAAGATCCAAGCCAACATGGATCCCAATCACCGCGACCGCATCGCGTTCGCGCGCCTGTGCTCCGGCCAGCTCACGCGCGGCATGAAGGTGCGCCAGATCCGCACCGGCAAGATCATCAGCCTGAACATGCCGCAGTTTTTCTTCGCGCAGGAGCGTGCGCTTGCCGAGCAGGCGTTTGCGGGTGACGTGTTCGGCATCCCCAACCACGGCACCTTGCGGATCGGCGACACGCTCACCGAGGCCGAGGCGCTGAATTTCGTCGGCGTACCGAGCTTCGCGCCGGAAATTCTGCGGCGCGTGCGTCTAGCCGACGCCATGAAGGCCAAGAAGCTGCGCCAGGCGCTGCAGGAACTCGCCGAAGAGGGGGCGGTGCAGGTGTTCCGGCCGCTCGACGGGTCGCCGGCGCTGGTCGGGGTCGTAGGCCAGCTGCAGCTTGACGTGCTGGCGGACCGGCTCGCACGCGAATACGGCATCGACATGGGATTCGAGGCGAGCGAATTCGCGCTGGCGCGCTGGATCTCATGCCCCGACAAGAACCGGCTGGCCGACTTCATCGCCGCGCAGAGGAGCGCTATCGCCGAGGACGTCGACGGCGATCCGATCTGCCTGTTCCGTTCGGCGTTCTACGTGGATTACACGACCAAGCAATGGCCGGGCGTCGCCTTCACCGACGTCAAGGATCCGCACGCCAAGCAATAAGCAGCAGGGCCGTTCCGGATGCGAATTCTGCTTGCGGGTGCCACCGGCGTCATTGGGCGCCCCTTGCTGACCCTGCTGGCCAGGGCCGGCCACGCGGTGACCGGTACGACGCGCTCGGCGGCCCGGGCGCCGATCATTTCGGACGCCGGCGCGACCCCGGCCGTGGTCGACGTGTTCGACGCGGCGGCGCTGCGCGAGGTCGCGCGCGCGGCGAGGCCCGAGGTGGTGATCCACCAGCTGACCGATCTCCCGGAGGAACCCGACCCGGGAAAGATTGCCGCCTCGCTGGTCGCCAACGCGCGGATCCGCATTGAGGGCACTCCCAATCTCATCGCTGCCGCCAAGGCCGCCGGAGCCCGCCGCATGATCGCCCAGAGCATCGCCTTCGCGTATGCGCCGGGGCCCGAGCCGCGCGCCGAAACGGATCCCCTGCTGCCCGCAGCAAATTCCGTATCGGCCCAGGGCGTCCACGCGCTTGAGGACGCGGTGACCGGGACGCCAGGCCTCGACGGGATCGTGCTGCGGTACGGCCGGCTCTACGGCCCCGGGACCTGGACGCCGGTCGCGCAGGGGCGGGGGCCGCTGCATGTCGATGCCGCCGCGCATGCGGCTCTGCTGGCACTGACCCGCGGGTCGCGGGGCATTTACAACATCGCCGAGGATGACGGGGCGCTGACAATTTCCAAGGCGCGTGAGCAGCTTGGCTTCGACCCCTCATTTCGATTGTGAACCACTCGGCGGCGAGCGTCTGGGTTGGGCCGTCCGGAACGGCTTGCTCAGAAAGCGCGAGCCCGAAAGCCCGTAGCGCCACGGCAATTCGATCGCCTTGGTCAAGCCGATCCGGACGCCGAACACGACATCCACGGCCTGGTCGCGTGCCCATAGTTCGAACGGCCGCCGGTCCAGCGCCAAGCCGTTATGCGCCCTCGTGATGGCGAGCGCCTCGCACAAGCGCCCGGGGCCCGAGCAGAGGAGGCGCGCCTCGGCGAGCCCGCGGCGGCGCCGCATGAGCGGCAGGCCCTGCGTTGGTTCGATTGCCCGGATCAGCACGGCGCTTGCGCTTCCTTTTGATTCGGATACGAAATTCACGCACCAGTGGATGCCATACGAGCGATAGACGTAGGCGTATCCGGGCGGGCCGAACATGACCGCATTGCGCGGTGTCTCGCCCCGAAAGCTGTGCGCGGCCGGTTCGGTGTGGTGATAGGCCTCGACCTCGACAATGATCCCGCCGACGCCGTCGACCAGCAGGGTCGCCCCGATCAGCTCGGGCGCGACCAGGTGGACGCTGCGGTCAAAGAAGGCCTTGCGGATGCGCTGGGACGGCACGGCGGTGAAGCGGGTTTGAGACGGCTTAGGGTCGTTTCCTAATGCACTGCAATAGGCGCCCGTGTCTGTGTCGCCGTGGTAACATCCCTATAAGCATCAACAAATTTCCTCGGTCCGACAGACCTGCGCCGCTATTCCGCCACAGCGCTCCCCGAGACCGTTATCTCAATTGTTATGTCAATTAGAGTGGGCCCGCCGGTCCACACGTTGGACCAGCCGGGGCGTAGACGACTCCATGGACGCGAAGACAGCGCTCAAAGGTAGGCTGCCGAGCCGGTTCGTCACCGAGGGCCCGGAGCGCGCTCCCAATCGCGCATTCTACTATGCGATGGGGCTCACCACCGCGCAGATCCATCAGCCGTTTGTCGGCGTTGCCTCGTGCTGGAACGAGGCGGCTCCCTGCAACATCGCGCTCATGCGCCAGGCGCAAGTGGTGAAGAAGGGCGTCGCTGCCGCCGGCGGTACGCCACGCGAATTCTGCACCATCACGGTGACCGACGGAATTGCGATGGGTCACCAGGGCATGAAAGCCTCGCTGCCATCGCGCGAGGTGATTGCTGATTCAGTCGAGTTGACCATCCGCGGCCACGCCTACGACGCGCTCGTCGGCATCGCCGGCTGCGACAAGTCGCTGCCCGGAATGATGATGGCGATGTGCCGCCTGAACATTCCGTCGATCTTCATCTACGGCGGCTCGATCCTGCCCGGCACCTTCAAAGGCAAGCCGGTGACAATCCAGGACGTGTTCGAAGCCGTCGGCAGGTTTTCGGTCGGCGACATGTCGGCTGACGATCTCGACGAACTCGAGCAGAACGCCTGTCCATCGGCAGGCGCGTGCGGGGCGCAATTCACCGCCAACACCATGGCGACGGTATCGGAAGCCATCGGCCTCGCGTTGCCGTACTCGGCGGGCGCACCGGCTCCTTACGAGATTCGCGACAAGTTCTGCATGACCGCGGGCGAACAGGTCATCGATTTGCTCAAGCGTCGGATTCGTCCGCGCGACATCGTCACCCGGGAGGCGCTGGAAAACGCCGCGGCGGTCGTATCGGCGTCCGGCGGGTCGACCAACGCGGCGCTGCATTTGCCAGCGATTGCAAACGAATGCGGTGTGAAGTTCGACCTGTTCGACGTCGCCGAGGTCTTCAAAAGAACACCATATATCGCGGATTTGAAACCGGGCGGCCGCTATGTCGCCAAAGATCTATTCGAAGCTGGCGGCGTTCCGTTGCTGATGAAGACTCTGCTCGATCACGGTTATCTGCACGGTGCGTGCATGACTGTGACCGGGCGCACTATCGCTGAAAACCTAAAAGGCGTCCGATGGAATGATGATCAGGACGTGGTGCGGCCCGCCAGCAAGCCTCTGCTGGCGAGTGGTGGTGTAGTGGGACTTGTCGGCAACCTGGCTCCGGATGGTGCGATAGTTAAGGTTGCGGGTATGTCGAAGTTGACGTTTTCCGGTCCGGCGCGCTGCTTTGACGGCGAAGAAGCGTGCTTTGAGGCTGTCAAGAACCGCACCTACAAGGAAGGCGACGTCCTCGTCATTCGGTACGAAGGTCCGCGCGGGGGCCCGGGTATGCGTGAGATGTTGGCCACCACCGCCGCTCTTTACGGGCAGGGCATGGGAGGCAAGGTCGCCCTGATCACCGACGGGCGCTTCTCGGGCGCGACCCGGGGTTTCTGCATCGGCCATGTGGGTCCCGAAGCTGCGGTCGGTGGACCAATCGCGCTGCTCAAGGACGGCGATATCGTTCGGATCGATGCCGAGCGCGGCACCCTCGATGCCGAACTGCCGCAAGCCGAGCTCGACAGCCGCAAGGCGCGCTGGAAGGCACGCGCGTCCGAGGTCACCTCCGGCTACATTTGGAAATACGCCCAGCAGGTCGGGTCTGCGCGTCTTGGCGCCGTCACGCACCCTGGCGCGCACGCCGAGACGTCGTGCTATGCGGACATTTAATCGCATCGCAGTCGGGGTTTTGGCGCTGGGCGCGCTGGCGCTGCCCATCGGCTCGGGGTCCGCGTTCGACGGCAGCTCGCAGAGCGGCGTTGCGCCCGTCAATGTCGAACTGCCGCCGCCCGCCGCTTCGGCCTCCGAGCCGAGCGCAGCGGCGGTCGAGGCGTTCCGGTCCGGCACCGCGGCGCTGCGCGCGGGCGACGTGAAGGCCGGCTTGAACTCGCTGCAATACGCGGCGGCGAACGGCCACGCAGTGGCGCAATGGAAGCTCGGCCGCATCTATGCGGAGGGCGCCGGCGTTGCGCGCGATGACGTTCGCGCGTTCGAATATTTCCGCGGCGTCGCCAATGCACATGCCGAGGACAATCCCGGCACGCCGCAAGCCCGGTTTGTGGCAAATGCCTTCGTGGCGCTTGGTTCGTACTACCTCGATGGAATTCCGAACGCGCTAAAACCCGATCCTGATCGCGCGCGCGAGATGTTTGCTTATGCGGCGTCCTACTTCGGCGACGCCGATGCACAGTACAATCTGGGCCGCATCTACATCGAAGGAACCGTTGGGCCGAAGGATGCGAAGCTCGCGGCGCGCTGGCTCGGCCTCGCCGCCAACAAAGGCCAATATCAGGCGCAGGCGTTGCTCGGCGACATGCTGTTCAAGGGCGAGCTCTTACCGCGTCAAACCGCGCGCGGCCTGATGTGGCTCACGCTCGCGAGCGATGCGGCCGGCCCGCAGGACGGATGGATCAAGGACTTGCATGCCGCCGCCTTCAAACAGGCGTCGGATGAAGATCGCTCGCAGGCGCTGGTCTACATCGAGCGCTGGATCAAGGGACGCCGCGAATAGTCTTTCGCGCGCCGCGCCCGGCGACTTCCTCGTTAACCATCTTTGAGCTCGATCCACACCGGCACGTGGTCTGAGGGCTTTTCCCAGGCGCGCACGTGCTTGTCGATGCCGGCAGCAGTCAGTCGGTCGGCGGCTGCGGGCGAGAGCAGCTGATGGTCGATGCGGATGCCGTTGTTCTTTTGCCAAGCGCCGGCCTGGTAGTCCCAAAACGTGTACAGGTTCGGCTCGGCGCTGACCGCGCGGATTGCATCGGTCAATCCGAGATAGCTCAGCGCGCGAAACTGCGCCCGGGTTTGCGGCAGAAACAACGCATCGTTGACCCAGAGTTCCGGGTTGTGGGCGTCGGTGGGGGTGGGGATCACGTTGTAGTCGCCCGCCAGGATCAGCGGCTCGTCCAGCTCAAGACGTTTTTGCGCGTAGTGAGCAAGTCGCTCCATCCAATTGATTTTATATGAATATTTTTCGGTACCAACCGGGTTGCCGTTGGGCAGGTAGAGTGACGCGACGCGAACCGCGCCCGCCGGGGTCGAGATCGTCGCCTCCATGAAGCGCGCGTGATCGTCCCCGTCGTCGCCCGGCAGGCCGGGCTTTACGTCCTCGAGCGGCAGTTTCGACAGGATCGCCACGCCATTGAAACTCTTCTGGCCGTGGACTGCGACGTTGTATCCGAGGTCCTCGAACGGCTCGCGCGGAAACGCGTCATCGACGCATTTCGTCTCCTGCAAGCACACCACGTCAGGCTGGGTCGCGGTCAGCCACGCGACCGCATTCTCGACGCGCTGCTTGATCGAGTTGACGTTCCAGGTTGCGATGCGCATGGCGCGTTTGTGCGGGAAAGGATGCATAATGTCTATGATTGTGTTAGAAAATTCGTTTATGCAAAGGGCCCAGGAATACCGCGCCCAGAGCAGCGGTCTTGAATGGCCTGAGGCGACGACAGGGAGGACCTCCGGGCGGTGACAACGTTCGGCCCACGATGATCAGACGCATTTTTTTATTGGCTTGCGTTGTGGCTGTCGCCGCGGCGGGGGTGTGGCTTGCCGCGTTCGGGCTTCCCGGACGCACCGCGGCCCAGGCGCCCAATCCGGGACCGCGTCCGGTCGCGGTCGAGGTCGTCAAAGCCGTCAAAAAGAAGAACCCGGTCACCTTGAGTGCGATCGGCAACGTGTCGCCGATCGCGAGTGTGGCGGTGCGTCCGCGCATCGACAGCGAAATCACGGCGGTGGAATTCGCCGACGGCGCGATGGTTGCTCAGGGCGATGTGCTGGTGCGGCTCGACAGCCGCGCGATCGACGCGCAAATCCTGCAAGCCGAGGGTAATCTCGCGCGCGACCAGGCCCAGCTCGAGGGCGCCGAGCGCGACGTGCGGCGTTACACCGACCTCGTAGCCAAGGGGGCGACCCCAATCCTCAATCTCGACAACGCCAAAACCCAGGTCGGTAGCTTCGCTGGCGCCATCAAGGCGGACCAGGCGCAGATCAAAAACCTCAACGTCCTGCTGAGCTACTGCACGATCCGCGCGCCGATCAACGGCCGCATCAGCGCGGCCGCCGTCAAGGTCGGCAACTTCGTTCGGATCGCCGATATCCAACCGATCGCGACCATCATCCAGGTCGCCCCGATCTACGTCACGTTCGCCGTCCCGCAGGGGAGCCTGCCCGACATCCGCAAGGCGCTGGCGTCCGAAGCCGCGACCGTCGAGGCCATCGCGCCGGGCGAAAGCCGGTCGGCCAGCGGCGCCGTCACCATGATCGAGAACACCGTCGACTCGACCACCGGGCTCGTGACCATCCGGGCCACGATGCCGAATGCCGATGAGCTGCTGTGGCCAGGGACGCTCGTCAACGTGCAATTGACCTTGCGTGACGAGGACGCAGTCGTGATCCCGTCGGCCGCCGTGCAGGTCAGCCAGCAGGGCACCTTTGTGTTCGTGGTCAAAGACGGCAAGGCGGTGGTTCAGCCCGTCACGGTGGCGCGCGTCTCGGGCAAGGAAACGGCGCTTGAAAGCGGCCTGGAGGGCGGCGAAACCGTCGTCACCGACGGATTTCTGCTCCTGACCAATGGCGCGTTGGTGGCGGTGCGCGGCAACAGGCCCGATGCCTAAGGCGCGACGATGAACATTTCCGAGACCTGCATCCGCCGCCCAGTGATGACGACGCTTGTCACGGCGGCGCTGATCGTGTTCGGGGTGTTCGGTTATCGCCTGCTTTCGGTCGCCGCGCTCCCGACCGTCGACTTTCCCACCATCCAGATCACGGCGACGTTGCCGGGCGCGAGCCCGGAAACCATGGCCGCGTCGGTGGCGGGTCCGATCGAGCGGCAGCTCTCGACCATCGCCGGCATCTCGTCGATGACCTCGACGTCGTCGCTCGGCCTCACTCAGATCACCATCCAGTTCGATCTCAACCGCAATATCGACGGCGCCGCCCTCGACGTGCAGACTGCGCTCACGGTTGCGCAGCGCAGATTGCCGATCGAAATGACGACGCCGCCGTCGTTCCGGAAGGTCAATCCGGGCGACTTCCCGATCATGTTCATCAGCCTGGTGTCGTCGACCCTGCCGCTGTCGACGGTCGACGACTACGGTGAGATCACGCTGGCGCAGCAGATCTCGCAACTTCCCGGCATCGCCCAGGTGCTGGTCTACGGCGCGCAGAAATTCGCGGTGCGGGTACAGGTCGATCCGATCGCTGCCGCGCAACGCAATATTTCCCTCGACGACATTCGCAACGTCGTCTCCAAGACCAACTCTTCGACCCCGGTTGGGACGATCTCCGGCCCGCAGCGGGACGTGACGCTGGCTGCGACCGGCGCCATGACCAAAGCCGAGGATTACCGCAAAGTCGTCGTCGCCTATCGCAACGGCACGCCCGTGCATCTCGACGAGGTCGCGCGGGTCATCGACAGCGTCGAAAACAACAAGATCGCGAGCCAGTTCAACGGCGAGCGCGCGATCGTGCTCGCCATCCAGCGCCAGCCGGACGCCAATACGGTCGCGGTCGTCGATTCGATACGCGCACGGATGCCGTCCTACCGGGCGCAGATTCCGGCCGCGATCAAAATGCAAATCCTCAACGACCGTTCGATTTCCATCCGCGCGTCCGTCCATGACGTACAGTTCACGTTGCTGATCGCGGTCGCTCTCGTCGTCCTGGTGATCTTCCTGTTCCTGCGCTCGATCCCTGCGACCATCATTCCGGCCCTGGCGGTGCCGGTATCGCTGATCGGGACCTGCGCGGCCATGTACGCGTTCAATTTCTCGGTCAACAACATGACGCTGCTGGCGCTCACGCTGTCGGTCGGATTCGTGGTCGACGACGCGATCGTGATGCTCGAGAACATCGTGCGCCACATGGAAGGCGGCATGCGGCCGTTCGAGGCCGCGCTCAAGGGTTCGCGCGAAATCGGATTCACCATCATATCGATCACGTTCTCGCTGATCGCCGTATTCATCCCGGTGCTGCTGATGGGCGGCATCGTCGGTCGGGTGTTTCGCGAGTTCGCGGTCACGATCGCGGTCGCGATCGTGCTGTCTGGCTTCGTATCGCTCACGCTGACCCCGATGCTGTGCGCGCGCGTGTTGCGCGCCCATCACGAGGGCGAGAAGCAGTTTTTCGTGCTGCGCTGGTTCGAGGCGATGTTCAAGGGCCTGCTGCGAGCCTACGAATGGTCGCTCGACAAGGTGCTGGCCTACAAGGCAACGATGCTGGTGGTGACGTTCGCCACCATCATCGCGAGCGTGGCGCTCTACTACTACATTCCCAAGGGCTTCTTCCCGGTCGAAGATACCGGGTTCATCTTCGGCTCGGTCGAAGGCCCGTCGGACATCTCCTTCCAGGCCATGTACGAACGCCAGCAGAAAATCGCTGCGATCGTGCAGGCCGACAAGGCGGTGGACTACGTCAACTCGACCGTCGGTGTCGGCGGGCCGAACATCGCCAACAATCAGGGGCGGCTGTTCATCGCGCTCAAGCCGCGGGACGAGCGCAAGGAAAAGGTGCTCGACGTCATTCAGCGGCTGCGCCGCGATGCCAACGTCGTCACCGGTATGCGCAGCGTCTTCTCTCCGGTGCAGAACATCAACATTACGGGAAGAATCTCGAAGGCGGATTGGCAGTACACGTTGCAATCGAGCGATACCGAAGCGCTCTACCGGTTTGCCCCCGAGATGCGCGACCGCATCGCAAAAATTCCGGGAATTGTCGATGTTTCGAGCGACCTCTACATTTCCAATCCCACGTTGACGGTCGACATCGACCGCGAGATGGCGGCGGTCTACGGGATTTCCATCGATCAGGTCCGCCAGGAGCTGTTCAACGCATTTGGCGTCCGACAGGTGGCGACGATCTACACGCCGTCCAACGACTATCAGGTGATCCTCGAGAACAAGCCGGAGTTTCAGATCGACGCGACCGATCTGTCGCGGATTTATCTGAAGACCAACGCACCGAGCAGCACGACCGCTCCCGGCGGCGGCGTAAACGGCGTCGGCGTTCTTTCGGGTACCGCAATCCCGCTCAGCGTCGTCGCCAAGCTCAAGCCCACCGTGGGCCCGCTGCAGGTCAATCACCAGGGCCAGCAGCCGTCGGTAACGATGTTCTTCAACGTGTCGCCCGGCTTCTCGATCGGGCAAGCCACCGACGCCATCAATCAGCTCGCCCGCGACATGAACATGCCGGCCACGATCACCCCCGGTTTTCAGGGCGGGGCTCAGGTCTTCCAGGATTCCCTCAAGGGACAAGGCGTGTTGGTGCTGGCGGCGATCTTTGCCGCGTACGTGGTGCTGGGCATTCTCTACGAGAGCTTCATTCACCCGATCACGATCATTTCGGGACTGCCATCAGCCGGCGTCGGCGCCCTGCTGGTTCTCATGGTGACGGGGCTGGATCTGTCGGTGATTGCCATGATCGGCATCGTGATGCTGGTCGGCATCGTGAAGAAGAACGCCATCATGATGATCGACTTCGCCATCGAGCGCCGCCGCGTCGGCCTCAATGCCGAGGCCGCGATCCGCGATGCCTGCCTGCTGCGCTTCCGTCCGATCATGATGACGACGTTCGCGGCCATCTTCGGCACGCTGCCGATCGCGCTCGGCACCGGCGCCGGCGCCGAGTTGCGGCAGCCGCTCGGCATCGCGGTGGTGGGCGGGCTGTGCGTCTCGCAGCTGCTGACGCTGTTCATCACCCCCGTGGTCTACGTCTATCTCGACCGCATCGATCGCGTGTTGCGCCGGCGGCTCGAACCGCAGCTCGAGGCGGTAGCGGAGCCATCGCGTCCGGCGGTCGCGGCCGAATAGGAAAATCGGGGTGAGACGCTCCGCGCGCGGCAGCTGCACCGGAGCACACAGGCAGCGGTCGATCTATACCGAGAAGCTGGTCCCGCAGCCGCACGATGCGGTCGCGACCGGGTTGTTGATCTTGAACGACGCGCCAATCAGGTCATCGACGTAGTCGATCTCGGCGCCGGCCATGTATTGCTGCGACACCGCATCGATCAGAACGACAACGCCATCGCGGGCCAGCACCAGATCGTCCTCCGCCCGGGTCTGGTCGAAGTCGAACTTGTATTGAAACCCGGAACAGCCGCCGCCCTCGACGCTGACGCGCAGCATGGATCCGCTCGGCTCGCGCTTGAGGATCTCACCGATCCGACGCGCCGCCCGCTCGGTCAGGGTCACTGCTTCCATGGTCGCGTCCATATGCGCCTCGCTTGCGACTCTGATAGGTATGCAGCGGCGTTGCCGCGGTCAACCCGCGGTCGCCTTTATCAATTCCAAGGTTCGTCCAACGTGCAAGAGGGCGGTATGGCGAACAACAGCCGGCGTTCGCCTTATGCGGCCGACCCCGCGGCCACCCGCGGCCGCCTCTGGCCGGAGCGACCCAGCGCGACCCGCAGCGATTTCCGCCGCGATTGCGACCGCCTCATCCATTCGACCGCGTTTCGCCGTCTCGGCTACAAGACGCAGGTGTTCGTCTATCACGAAGGCGACCACTACCGGACCCGTCTGACCCACACGCTTGAGGTCACCCAGATTGCGCGCTCGCTCGCGCGCGCCCTGGCGCTCGACGAAGATCTGGCGGAGGCATCCGCGCTCGGCCACGACCTCGGGCACCCCCCGTTCGGACATGCCGGCGAGCGGGCGCTTGCGAACTGCCTCAAGCAGTGGGGCGGCTTCGACCACAACGGACAGACGCTGGCGGTCGTCACCCGGCTGGAACGACGCTACGCCGCGTTCGATGGCCTTAACCTCACCTGGGAAACGCTCGAAGGGCTCGTCAAGCACAACGGACCGCTGACCGATCGCACCGGAACGCCGACCACCCGCTATGCCGAGCATGGAATTCCAAGTGAAATCGCCGAGTTCAATAGCCGCCAAGATCTCGAGCTCTGGAGCTTTGCCAGCACCGAAGCCCAGGCGGCGGCCATTGCGGACGATATCGCCTACGATACGCATGACATCGATGACGGTCTGCGCGCCGGCCTGTTCGCGCTCGACGATCTCGCCGGCCTCCCGCTCGCCGGCGATATCCTGCGCGAGGTCGATCGTCAGCATCCGAACCTCGACGCCGGCCGGCGGGCGCACGAATTTCTGCGTCGCCTGATCACCCGCATGATCGAGGACGTGATCGCCGAAGCCCAGCGTCGGCTGCTCGCGCTTGCGCCGCAATCGGCGGGCGACGTCCGGGCCGCATCAGCAAGCGTCGTCGCGTTTTCGAGCGCAGTCGCGGACGCGGATCAGGCAATCAAGGCGTTCCTGTCGCCGCGCATGTATCGGCACGCGCGGGTGATGCGGATCATGACCCACGCCGAGGATCGGTTGCGCGAGCTGTTCGCCCGCTACCTGGAGCGGCCGCACGAACTGCCGGCCGAATGGCGGCCCGCCGCGGCGGACGATGTGGCTGTGCGGGCGCGCCAGATCGCGGATTTCATCGCCGGTATGACCGATCGATTTGCCCTGATGGAGCATGCCCGGCTTTTTGACTCGACCCCGGAATTACGTTAGGCCGCGCCGCTGTTGCGTAAGGCAAAGATGACAAACAGAGATGAAGCTCACGGCGAAGTGACCTCGCATCCGCACGATGGCGACGTCTTCAAGATTGTCCTGGACAAGGTCAAGGCCGCCAACAATGCGTTGATCGCCGAGGGCGTGCTGCCGGCCGGCATCGATCAGTCGCGCGTCGTCGTCGAGCCGCCGCGCGACCCGACGCATGGTGATGTGGCAACGAATGACGCCATGGTGCTCGCCAAGGAGGCGGGTCGCAAGCCGCGCGAGCTTGCAGAAGCAGTGGCGGAGCGCCTGCGCGCCGACGCGCTGGTCGCGAAGGTCGACGTCGCGGGGCCTGGCTTCATCAACCTGACACTCAAGCCACAGGCGTGGACGTCGGCGCTGCGCGCCGCCATCCTGTCGCGCGCAGACTACGGCCGCAGTCGGATCGGCGATGGCCGGTCCGTCAACGTGGAATATGTCTCGGCTAATCCGACCGGCCCGATGCACGTTGGGCATACGCGCGGCGCCGTGTTCGGCGATGCGTTGGCCAATCTCCTGACGTTCACTGGGTTCGCGGTGACGCGCGAGTACTACATCAACGATGCCGGCGCACAGGTTGATGCGCTCGCGCGGTCCGCGTTTCTGCGTTACCGCGAGGCCCTGGGCGAGGCGATCGGCGCAATTCCCGAAGGACTCTATCCGGGCGATTACCTCAAGCCGGTTGGAGCAGCGCTGGCCGCCGAATTCGGCGATCGCCTCAAAGGGCAGCCCGAGAGCGCGTGGCTGCCAGCCGTGCGATCGCGCACGATTGCGATGATGATGGACGCGATCCGCGATGACCTCGCCGCACTCAACGTACGGCATGACGTCTTTTTCTCCGAACGCTCGCTGATCGAGGGGGCTCAGGGAGACCGCGTCGGCGAGACGATCGAAGAGCTGCGCCGCGAGGGCCATGTCTATGAAGGTCGCTTGCCGCCACCAAAGGGTGCTCCGGTCGAGGATTGGGAGGATCGCGAGCAGACGCTGTTCCGTGCGACGAATTTCGGCGACGACGTCGACCGGCCGCTTAAGAAATCCGACGGGAGCTACACCTATTTCGCCTCCGACATCGCCTATCACAAGGCGAAGTTTGATCGCGGGTTCCGCGATCTGATCGACGTGTGGGGCGCCGATCACGGAGGCTACATCAAGCGCGTGAATGCGGCCGTCAGGGCCGTAAGCCATGAACAGGCCGCGCTCGACGTGAAGATCGTTCAGCTGGTTCGGCTGCTGCGCGCAGGCGAACCGGTCAGGATGTCGAAGCGGGCAGGGGACTTCGTCACCCTGCGCGAGGTTGTCGACGAAGTGGGGCGCGACGCGGTCCGCTTCATGATGCTCTACCGCAAGAACGACGCTACGCTCGACTTCGACCTCGCCAAGGTGATCGAACAGTCACGCGACAACCCGGTGTTCTACGTGCAATACGGGCACGCCCGCGGCCAGTCGGTGTTTCGTAACGCGCGCGGGGTGCTTGACCTCCCGGCCGCTCCGCAAGCTCGGGCGCGTCTTCTGGCGACCGCGGACCTCGAGCGCCTGGACGATCCGGCCGAACTCGCGCTGATGCGCAAAGTTGCCCAATTCCCCCGGGTGGTCGAGGCCGCCGCGCTCACGCACGAGCCTCACCGAATCGCATTTTTCCTCTATGAATTGGCCAGTGAGTTCCATACCCAGTGGACCCGAGGATTTAATTCGCCTCATTTACGCTTCATTATGCAGAATGATCCCAGTATGACGCTGGCTCGCTTGGCACTGGTTGCCGGCGTGGTAAACGTGCTCGCCGTGGGGTTGGGGTTGCTCGGCGTGGAAGCTCCGGAAGAAATGCGCTAGGATTCGATTCCGGTAGCTGAACATAGCCGGCGGCTGCGATCACGCGGACATCGCACTCAGAAATGGCAGGATCTGGATGGCCGACAATAGTTTGCGGTATCGGACAAACCCCGTGTTCCCGCGGAGCCGCCCGTCGAGCGACGACAACGCCTTCGATCCAGGACAAGATCCTGGCAGCGACTTGATCAACGCCAACAGCGACGACCCGTTGGCCGAACTGGCCCGCCTGGTCGGCGACGTCGATCCCATCGAGGACCGGCGCACCACGGCGCCGGGCCGCGATCCGTGGGAAGCCGGCGACCGGTCCATCCCTGAGCCTGCGACCCACCACCTGCATGCGCCGCCGCTGGCCGATTACGGCTACGGCGAGGAAGGCGACACGCAGCAGGCCTACGCCGCAGGTCGGGGCGAGGCGTCGCAGGTCGAAGGGGTGTACTACGCGGACGACGATCATGCGGCGCAGCCGCAGCATGCCGACGGCCAATATGCGCACGGCCAGCATGCCGACGAACAATATGCCGAAGATCAATACGCCGACGAGCGCTATGGTCGCGATCAGTATGCCGACGGGCAATACGCCGACGAACAATATGCCGACGATGAGTACGCGTCCTATGAGCGGCAGGACCGCCCGCCCGCGCGGCGCGGCAAGCTGATCACCGTCGGGCTCCTGCTTGGGCTCGCGGTTATCGGCACGGCCGGCGCCTTCGCCTTTCGGACCGTCTTCAGCGGCGGCGCGCCGGGAACGCCGCCGGTGATCAAAGCCGATACGTCGCCAACCAAGATCGCGGCGGCGCCGACCGACGCAAGCAACAACAAGCAAATCTTCGATCGGCTCGCTGATCGCGGTCAAAACGAGCGCATGGTTCCGCGCGAGGAGCAGCCGCTCGACGTCAAGTCACCCGCGCCGCAAGGGCAGGCAGCTGTCGCTTGGCCGGCGCCGCAGGGCGCGCCACCCCCGTCTGCGGGACAGCGGCCGCTGACGGTGACCGACCCGCGGCCGGTCAAGACTGTGACGATTTCTCCCACCGCTCAGCAGGCTGCGCCTCCGGCTGCTCCGCCGGCCGCCAGTGCACCACCGGTTGCGGCCCGGACCCCGAGCCCGCGCGCGGCGGCACCGCAAGTTGACCCGAGCGCGCCGATGGCGCTCGCGCCTGAAACGCCGGCCCGTCCGGCCCCGCCGGCGCACACTGCGACCCACTACGTGGTGCAGTTGTCCGCTTCGAATACGCGGGAGGAGGCGGAAGCTTCACTGCGATCCGCGCAATCCAAGTACGCCGAACTGCTCGGCGGACGCCAGCCGCAGGTCCGTGAGCGCAAATCGGCTGACAAGCCGACGATGTACGCCGCCCAGATTGGCGGGTTCACATCGCGCGACGATGCGGTGCAGATTTGCCAGCAACTCAAATCCGCCGGAGCCAAGTGCTTCGTGCCCTAGCAGCCGGTGCGCGCGCCGGCGCGTCTCTTAGGGGCTGACTCGGTGCGGGAAGGCGCGCGCGTCCGCCCCTGCGTTTGTCGGCCCCGAGCCGAGACCCACAGCCCTCAATCCGCTGCCGACCACGGTAGCGATGGCCGAACCCCATGGCGCGTGCCTTCATCACTGGCCTGAGCGGTACCTCGGTGTCACCGACCGAGCGGCGATTTCTCCGCGAGGCCGATCCGTGGGGCCTGATCTTGTTCAAGCGGAATATCGATAACCCAAAGCAAGTGGCCAATATAATTGATGATTTCAGGACTTGTGTGGGGCGCCAGGATGTTCCGGTCCTGATCGATCAGGAAGGTGGGCGGGTGCAACGCCTGGCTCCGCCGCATTGGCCCGCCTATCCGGCGGGCGCGGTCTATGGCGAGCTTTACGACCAGGACCCGGCGGCCGGGATCGCGGCCGCGAAACTTGGCGCCCGCCTGATCGCCGCCGATCTCGAGGCGCTGGGCATCACCGTCGACTGCCTGCCGCTCGCCGACCTGCGGCTGCCCGGCGCCGATGCGGTGATCGGGAGCCGCGCCTATGGGACGAGCCCCGACAAGGTCGCCGCAATCGCGGCTGGGGTCGCCGCGGGCCTGCTGCAAGGCGGCGTATTGCCCGTCCTCAAGCATATCCCCGGTCACGGCCGGGCCACCGCGGACAGCCACAAAAGACTGCCGATAGTGCACACCGACCGTCCGACGCTGGAGACAACGGATTTCGCCCCATTCCGGGCGCTGGCCGCGCTCCCGATGGCCATGACCGCGCATGTTGTGTTTACGGCCGTTGATGCGCTTCCCGCCACCACGTCGAAGACTATGATTGCCAATGTGATTCGCGACTTCATCGGGTTTGACGGCCTGCTCATGAGCGATGACGTGTCGATGGGGGCGCTTGCGGGCTCGATTGGTGAGCGAACCGCCGCATCGCTCGCCGCCGGCTGCGATGTCGTGCTTCATTGCAATGGAAAAATGGAAGAAATGCAGGAGGTCGCGCAGAATACCTCAGAGCTGGCAGGAGCAGCCGAGCGGCGCGCCGTGGCGGCGCTGGCGGCGCGCCGGCCCGCCTCGGCCATTGATCTCGTGGCGGCGCGGACCGACTTTGCGCGCATCTTGGACCAGAGTTCCTTGTCGAGTGGTGCGGACCCGACGGCTACATCCTGAGCCCCGTCGGCGCGAAAACGAAGAACGCGAGACCCATGACCGACACCCACGCCGCCCAGACCACGGCATTCGCCCCCGATCCCGAACGGGCATCGGACGAGCCCGCGCTCATTGTCGATGTCGAGGGCTTCGAGGGACCGCTCGACCTGCTGCTGCGGCTCGCCCGCGAGCAAAAGGTCGACCTTGCGAAAATCTCCATTTTGGCGCTGGCCGATCAGTACCTCGCGTTTATCGAGGAGGCGCGGCGGCTGCGGCTGGAACTCGCGGCCGACTATCTGGTGATGGCGGCGTGGCTGGCCTATCTCAAGTCGCGCCTGCTACTGCCGGAACCGCCCGGAGCGATCGGGGAGAGCGCGGCCGATTTGGCCAATGCGCTGGCGCTGCGGCTCAAGCGGCTGGAAGCGATCCGCACCGCAGCGAAGCGCCTGACCGAGCGGCCGCAGCTTGGCCGTGACGTGTTCGAGCGCGGGGAGCCGGAGCCGATCAACGAAATCAAGCGGCCGCAATGGTCGGCAACCCTCTACGATCTGCTGACGGCGTATGCGAACGAGCGTCAAAAACATGCGCTGGCGCGCGTTCGACTCACGAGCCGCAAGGTGTGGTCGCTCGCCGAGGCCCGCGCAACGCTAGAACGTCTGCTCCAGATGGCGACCGACTGGACCGCGATCGACCAATACCTGATCGCGTACGTGGTCGAACCCTCGATGCGCTCTAGCGTCCTGGCTTCCAGCCTTGCGGCAACCCTCGAAATGGCACGCGAGGGGCAACTGGAAATTCATCAGGACGCGGCTTTCGCCCCCGTTTATGTGCGTCGGCGCAGCGAGCCGGGCTCCGGTGGGGCAACGAGTTGAAATTGGGGAAGGGCACAAGGATGTCGAGTTTGGCCGAAGAACTCACCCACACCGAGGAGGAAGTGGTGGCCGACGCGCGACCCGAGGAGTTGCGCCTGCTCGAAGCGCTGCTGTTTGCGGCCGGCGAGCCGCTCGATGAGAAGACGCTCGCCGCGCGCTTGCCGTCGGGAACGGACGTGCGCGCGGCACTGCGTCGGCTTCAGACAGAATATGCGCCGCGCGGCGTCAATCTGGTCCGCGTCGGCAACAAGTGGACCTTCCGGACCGCCAATGATCTGGCCTGGCTGCTGACACACGAAGCGATCCAACCCAAGAAGTTGTCGCGTGCCGCGCTCGAGACGCTGGCGATCGTCGCCTACCATCAGCCGGTGACCCGCGCCGAGATCGAAGAAATCCGCGGCGTCACCGCCGCCAAAGGGACACTCGACGTGCTACTCGAGGTCGGCTGGATCCGGCCGCGCGGGCGCCGTAAAGCGCCGGGCCGGCCGATTACCTACGCCACCAACGAGGCCTTCCTGTCGCACTTCGGGCTGGAAACTTTGTTGGATCTTCCCGGCCTCGATGAGCTCAAGGGTGCCGGCCTGTTCGACGGGACACTGCCGGCGGGTTTCAGCGTGCCGGCGCCATCCGACGATCCGGCGCTGCGCGAGGACGAGGATCCGCTGGAAGAAGGCGACCTCGATATCGGGCTAGCCCCGCGACCGACTTTAGAAGATTAAGCCTGTGCTGATTGGCGGCGCGCTCGCAGGCGCGCTGGTCCTTGTTTTTGCCGTTGCCGGCGCCTAGGTTCTGGGCCAAGCCCCGGCGGGATTGCGCGCGGCGCGCGATCCGGAGGCGGAGGATAAGCCAATGGGTGGCTTGAGTATTTGGCACTGGATCATCGTCATCGGCGTCGTGCTGTTGCTGTTCGGGCGCGGCAAGATTTCCGAGCTAATGGGCGATGTCGCGCAGGGTATCAAGGCCTTCAAGAAGGGCATGGCCGAGGACGACACCGGCAAGGCGGCAGCCCCCGAACCGAGCTTGGCGCAAAAGACCATCGACCATCAGCCGGGTGAACCCAGCCTCAAGTCGCGCGCGCAGACCGAAGAGAAGGCCGAGGGCAGCAACGTCTAGCGGACAATGCATCGTCGCCCGTAAACGCGCTAACCCACAGGGCTGTGTCTGCCGCCCGTTGACGCACGCGAGAGTATCGAAAGGGGGCGCCGGCCGCGGGGTTGGGCGCCCCTTGGAGTTTTGAGATGTTTGATATCGGGTGGAGCGAGCTTCTCGTGATCGCTGTGGTCGCGCTCATCGCGATCGGCCCGAAGGAATTGCCCGGCGTCCTGCGCAACGTCGGACACTGGATGGGAAAAATCCGCGGGATGGCGGCCGAGTTTCAGAGCCAGTTCCGGGAGGCCATGCGTGAAGCCGAAATGGAGGACCTCAAGAAGCACGCCGACGACCTCAACGCCGTGGCGCGCACGCTGACGAAGCCGCTTGACCCGACCGACTATCTCGGAAAGTTCGACACGCCCTCGACGGCGTCGTCGGAGACCGCACCTGCGGCCAATCCGGAGACCACCCCGACAACGCCGGCCGCGACCACGGCGACGACGGAAACCTCGGCCGCGCCGGCGGCTGAGCCCGATCACCCGGCGCCGGAACGTGAAGCGGTCACGCCGGCTTCGGGAACGACGCGAGCCGGGGGCGGCTCGCCATGAGAACCGACGAAGAAGAAAAGGAAATCGAAGCCACCAAGGCGCCGTTGCTCGAACATCTCATCGAGCTGCGCGCCCGCCTGATCAAAGCATTGATCGCCTTCGCGGTGGCGTTCGTTGCCTGTTTCTTCTTCGCCAAGCAGATCTACAACATTCTGGTCTGGCCGTTCGTGTGGGTGGCCGGCGTCGAACACTCGAAATTCATCTACACCGCGCTGCTCGAATATTTCGTGACCCAGCTCAAGGTCGCGATGTTCGGCGCGGCTTTTATTTCGTTTCCGGTGGTTGCGAGCCAGATCTACAAGTTCGTGGCGCCGGGCCTCTACCGCAACGAGCGCCAGGCGTTCCTGCCGTACCTGGTCGCAACCCCGATCTTCTTTGTGATGGGGGCGGCTGTCGTCTATTTCATCGTCATGCCGATGCTGGTGCGGTTCTCGCTCGGCATGCAGCAGGGCGGCGATGGATACGCCGAGATTGCGCTGCTCCCCAAGGTCGGCGAGTATCTGTCGCTGGTGATGGGGCTGATCTTCGCGTTCGGGGTCGCGTTCCAGCTGCCGGTGATCCTGACCCTGCTTGGCCGCGCCGGCATCATCACGTCGGAACAGCTCAAGTCGAAGCGCCGCTACTTCATCGTCATCTGCTTCATCATCGCGGCGGTGCTCACGCCGCCGGACGTGCTCAGCCAGATGTCACTCGCGGTTCCGCTGCTCGTTCTCTATGAAGGATCGATTTTTGCGGTGCGGGCCGTGGAGAAGAAGGCGGC
>DATIPA010000252.1:0-18042 GCA_035472475.1 Xanthobacteraceae bacterium
GTCGGCGCCGAAGATCATCTGCGCGATCATCTGAAAGACGAGTGCGCAGCCGATCGCAGCCAGCAGTTGCTGCAACGTTGCCTGGCCGACAAAGCGGCGGAACACCACCTGATATTGCACCGAGCCGATCAGCGCCATCGCCACAAAGCTTAGCGGGAGGATCAGGAGCGGATCGACGCCAAAATTCTTGGAGGCGATAACCCCGGCATACATCCCGTACATCACCAATTCGCCATGCGCGAAGTTGACGATGCGCATCACCCCGAATGCGAGACTCAAACCGATCGACAGCACGCCATAGACGCCACCGACCAGGACGCCACTCAGGATCGCTTGCAGAGCCAGGAGGAGCGCAGCTTCGACGCCTTCCATTCGATCAACTCGGATGCTGGGAGTCCAACCCGGCTGGCACGATGATGCGACAGTTGGCCCCCAACACCATTATTCCCTCCCGAGCCGTGCTCGAATGCGCATCAGCCCGTTGTTCGCCGGGCCCTTGCGCGAAGCATAGTGTCTGCACCGATGACGTAAAGCTTCTTCAGCCCGCTACCTAATTTTTTTTGTCGCAGCGGGCTGTGACCGTGCTTGCGACAGGATCAGCGCCAGCACGCTGAGGTCTGCATGCCCATCCGGCACCCTGCCCGCCTTTGATTGCACGTCGCGGATGGCGTCGCGCAGGTCGAAATCGATGTGGCCTTGAAAATCGGCGACGTTGTAGCCAAGCTGCGCAAGGCCGTGCTGCATGCTGATGCGTTGGGCGCGCGAAAGCTGCATGTCATGCGGCGGCCACGTCGCGCGGATGGGGCCTAGCCCACGCAATCGGTCAGCCAGTTGGGCAACCGCCAACGCGTACGCATCGGAATCGTTGTAGCGCTTGATCGCGATGAAATTGTCGGTGACGAGAAACGCCGGCCCACCGGCGCCGCCGGGGAAGAACAGAATGGCGTTGTAGCGGTCCGGCAGCGGACCGCCGTCGGCACGCCGCACGCCGAGCGCGGCCCATTCCTGAAACGAACCGTGGCTCCGCCGGTAGTCGAACCCAGGCGGGACCACGACTTCAAATCCCCACGGCATTCCGGGGGTCCATCCGTGGCCAATTAGATAGTGACTGATTGACGCGAGGACGTCAGGGACATTGGTCCAGATGTCGCGCTTTCCGTCCCCGGAAAAATCGACCGCCCATTGCAGAAAGCTCGAGGGCAGAAACTGACACTGCCCCATCGCGCCCGCCCATGAACCCAGCATCAGGTCGCGGGACACATGACCTTCCTGGAGGATCTGTAGCGCAGCCAGCAGTTCGTCGCGAAACATATCGTCCCGGTAATGCGCATGCGCAAGGGTTGCCAGCGAACGCACAACGTCCCACTGCGGCTTCTCGGCTCCGTAGTCGGACTCGGCGCCCCAGATGCTTAAAATCGTGAACCGATCGATCCCATACGTGCGTTCGACCGCTGCGAGGGTGTCGTTCCAGCGTGCCGCGCTGCGCTGTCCGGCCGCGATGCGCGCTGGCCCGGCGAGCGAATTGATGTACGCCTCAAGCGGCTTGCCGTACTCGGGCTGGCGACGCGTCGCCGCGAGGACCCGCAGATCGGGCACAAGGCCGGCGAAGGCAGCCTCAAACGTGGCGCGACTGACGCCGCGTGATTGAACCTGCGGCCACAGATCCTCAACAAACGATTGAAAACCGCCGGTCGCGGCCGAATCGCCGGCAGCCCGGGCGACGTCCGGCACGACCGCCAGCGCCAGGATCAGCCAAAGGCGAGCGATGAGCCGTCCCGGGAATAGAGGTGTGCGAACCATCTCCGGCCGTCACGGACGTACAAAACGCGCCCCATTTCCGACGGAAAATGTGGCATCATGGCGTCGGCACGATGGTTGCTGATGGCTTGGACCGTGTGATGCCTGACGAACCGTCTTCAATACTTGAGCGCAAGCTGGCAACGATCCTGTCGGCGGACGTTGCGGGCTACAGCCGCCTCATGGCGGAAGATGAGGAACAAACGCTCCGCATCTTCCGGGGCCATCGCGAAGTGTTCGACTCCGTGGTCGCGATGCACCGCGGGCGCATTTTCAACACGGCCGGCGACGCGATCTTGGCCGAGTTTCCGAGCGCGGTTGAGGCCGTTCGCTGCGCCACCGAAATTCAAACCGCCTTGCGCACGCGCAATGATCAGATTCCCGAACAACGACAGGTGAAGTTTCGCATCGGGGTGAACCTCGGCGATGTGATGGTGCAAGGCGGCGACCTGCTCGGCGACGGCGTCAATGTGGCGGCGCGCCTGCAGGCAGCCGCCGAGCCTGGTGGCATCTGCATCTCGGGCAGTGTCTACGATCAGATCCGCAACAAGCTCTCCTTGTCGTTCCGATCGTTGGGCGAGCGCACTTTCAAGAATATCCCACAACCTGTCCGTACCTTTTCCATCGCCGAAACCGAAGATCATGGAGCGTTGCCGGTTCGTAAGCGCAGCCTCGGGAAGATCTACAGATGGGCGGCGGCGGCGGTCCTGGTCATTCTGATCGCGGGCGGCGGCTATTGGGCCTATTCGCACTATCAGCGCGGGATAACCGAGGCGCGGCGTGAAGCCAGGGCCGCCGCGGAGCGCGCCCAGATCCGCGCGCAGGTCGAAGACGCGTTGGCGCGCGAGGCGCGGGTGGCGCGCGAGGCCGAAGTTGCCAACGACCAGGCCGCGGCCGACGCGCGCCGGCGCGACGTTGAAGCACGCAGGGCCGCCGAGATGCAACGTCTCGGCGCGACCGCGGGGTCGAGCGATTCCGTCCCGGCCGACGACAGCGTCCGCACCGCCGCGGTCGCTCCGCCCGCCTCCTCCGGAGGCCCACCGGGCGCCCCCGCGTCGGTGGGTGCGGTTGCCGGCACAACGGTTTCCCCTGGCGTCCCTCGCCCAACGGGCGCGAGTGCTGACGATGGCATGTACGCCGGTCCGGTCTGTTGGGGCGATGGTCCCCGCGGCGACCCGGCGCGCTGCTTTCGCGCGCAAGCTGCCGTCTCGCACGGAAAAATTACTGGCCAATGGCCAGGACGCGATCCGGGCGTGACGATGTATATGTGGGGCGACGTATCACCGGCGGGCGACGTCTCCATCCGAATGCAGACGCGCAGAGCCGACGGCTATCCGATGGCCACCGTGAACCTGACCGGAACCCTGCGGGACGGTCGCCTGGATGCGACCGGTGCCTTTGCGAATGGTCGATCTGCGCAGCTCAACTGGCGCAAAAACTGACGCTTGCAGCTGAATCCTAGGGCGGCGCAATTTTTCTTTGCGCCATCATCCCGCTGTTCTCTTGTTTGAGGGTGTCCTTTTCACACCTGCCTACGCCCGGCGGAGCATTACGCGTCGGACCGATCCGGACGTCGCGCAGGCGGGAAACCGGTTCCCACCCAGCATCAAGTGCGGGGCAGGCTTTTTGCGGGACGCGCTCTAAGCGGCGCGTTTCACCCGTGGCATCACCTGCTCGGCGAACAGTTCGATTGAGCGGGCGCTTTGTTCGTGTGAGAGACTGCCGAACGCCAAGCGGCAGAGCAGATAGTTGATGCCGCTCTTCTCAATCTGGTCGGCGACCATGTCGCGCACCGTTTGCGGAGAGCCGACGATGCAAAAGCTGCGGCGGATGAGGTCGTCGAACTCGGGTGGATATCCCGCGCCGGGCGGCGTCTGTCCCTTCTCGCGCCAAAGCTTGGAGAAGTTGGCGTACCACGTTTCGTAAGCCGGCTTGGCGATGCGGTAGGCTTCCGCGTCCGTGTCGGCGACCACGATATGACGGTTCACGCCCAGAAATGGAATGTCCTGCGGCGCGCCCCCGGCCTTGCTCCATTCTTCCCGATAGCGATCCGTCATGACGCGCACCTGGCTGGTCGTGCCGTTGCACACCATGTTGATCTTGTTGAGCGCCGCATGGCGAGTGTGGTCGGGATTACCCATCCCGAGCCAGAGCGGCGGATGCGGTAGCTGCACCGGTACAAGCTCGATCGGCACGTCGTCGAAGTGAAAGTGCTCCCCGTGGTGCGTGAGGCGCTTTTGCGAAAACGCCTTCATGATGATTGCACTTGCCTCCTGGTAGATCGATTGCGCCCGCGCCGGATCCGCCCCGAAATAGGCAAGCTCGATCGGGGAAATGCCCTTCCCCATGCCGAGTTCGAGCCGCCCGCCGCTCATCTGGTCAAGCATGCAGATTTCTTCGTACGCGCGCAGCGGGCTCTGGAGCGTCAGAATATAAACCAGCGGGCCGAATCGCAGCCGCTTGGTGCGCTGCGCGACGGCGGCCAGAAACACCGCCGGTGACGGCGCCATACCGAGCGGTGTGGCGTGATGTTCGGCGAGATGAAAGGCGTGAAATCCGCTGCGGTCATAGGCCTCGATCAGCCGAAGCCGGCTCTCGTACTGTTCCCAGAGCGGCTGCCCACCGTTATCCATGTGATCGAAGACACCGTATTTCATTGAGCCCTTCCTCGCGTCGTAGCGACACTTGATAGCAAGCGCCGTATCGTCGGCACAGCTAATCAACGAGATATTTTCTCGCACGCATGGCAGCCCAGCACGATCCGAACTCGGGACGGTGTCGTGTTTGGCCGGCTATGCGGCGTCCGGCACGGTTGGACCGTGTGCGGTCGAACGGCCGATCAGATAGGCATACTGCTCGATTGGACTTGGGCGACCGAACAAGTGCCCCTGCACTTCGTCGCACCCCTCGCTCGCCAAGAAGCCAAGCTGATCTTCGGTCTCGACGCCCTCGGCGACGACCGGAAGCTTCAAGCCATGTGCGAGCGCAATGATTCCACGAATGATTGAAGCCGATTGTTGCGTGCCGTCGAGTTTAGACACGAACGAACGATCGATCTTGATTTTATCGATCGGGAACGACTGCAAATAGGACAATGACGAGTAGCCGGTTCCGAAGTCGTCCAACGCAATATGTACCCCAAGCACCTTGAGCTCGCGTAGAATCGACATGGCACGATCGTGATCGTGTATCAATGCGCCTTCGGTAATCTCCAGCTCGAGCCGGGCCGGCGTCAGCCCTGTGTCGGACAGTATCTGCTGGACGAGCTCGGCGAGGTTCCCCTGGCGGAACTGAACCGGCGACAGGTTGACCGACAGTTGCACAGGCTTGGGCCATGACGCTGCTTCCCGGCAGGCCTCGCGCAGCACCCACGCCCCGATCGTGAAAATCAAGCCGCTGTCTTCGGCCAGTGGAATGAACGTCGCGGGAGAGATCAGGCCTCGGGTTGGATGTTGCCATCGCAACAACGCTTCAAATCCAACCAGGCGGCGAGCGATGGAGAGTTGCGGCTGGTAGTTGATGAAGAGCTCGCGCGGGACCGCGGACCGCATGTCGCGTTGAAGCGCCCTCGCCTCCCGCAGACGCATATCGGTCGCGCCGTCAAAGAACCGCACGGCTCCGCGGCCGTCGGCCTTTGCGCGTTGGAGAGCGGCGTCCGCGTTCGCCATCAACGACGCAACGTCGCCACCGTCGCTGGGGAATACGGCAACGCCGATGCTTGCACCAAGCTGGATGGAATGTTCGGCGATCGAAATCTCACTTTCGATCGACTCGCGCAGGCGCTCCGCCAATGACTCGGCACCTGACGGCTGCGGGCCATCGATGACGAACGTGAACTCGTCGCCGCCGCTGCGCGCCAGATAGGCGCCGTCCGCTGCTACCCGAAAGCGATCCGCGACCGCGCGCAGTGCGTCATCTCCGACGCTCTGTCCAAACAGATCGTTCGCTTCCTTGAAACGGTCGAGATCGAGCCGCAGCACCGCCAGGGATTCCCCGGCAGCGCCGGCTTCTCCCAGCGCGGTCTCCAGGTGCTTCTGCAGAGCCGCGCCGTGCGACAGATCCGTGAGCTGATCATGCTCTGCCAAATAAGCAAGGCGCGCCTCCGCCGCCTTGCGATCGGTTACATCCTCGACAACACCGATGATGTATTTGGGACGGCCGTCGGCACGAAGCACGATTCGTGTGCTGTTGACCACGCGCGTGCCATTTCCGAGTGTTTCAATCAGCATCTCGTCGAGGTATGACTGGTCCCGCTCCAGTACCTCGCGGTCATTGGCCATGACGGCGTCAGCCGCGGGCTTGGCGAGAACGTCGTACGTGGTCTTGCCAAGCAGGGCCTCGCGGGTCATGCCCAGCAGTTTTTCAGTTGAACGATTGACCAGGACGTAACGGAAGTCGTCGGCGTTCTTCACAATGATCGCTACCGGAATGTTTTCAACGATCGTGTCCAGAAATTCCCGGGTTTCGCGCATCCTTCCTTCCGCCCGGTTGCGTTCCGTAACGTCGAAGATCGCGCCCAGCAGCGCTGGCCGCCCCTCGTAGGTTAGGCGCTTCGCGAACACCTCGACATCGATCATTGTTCCGTCGGCTTTGAAATGTCGCCGCGAGGGGCCTGTGCGTGCATCGGCGGGCCGGGCCGTCGCCATTGCTCGAGCCTCCTCACGGTCCTCCAGTGGGCGGATGTCGAGGGTACTCATGGTCAGGAATTGCTCGCGACTGTGCCCGTAGTGATCGATCGCCGCATCGTTGACCGCAAGGAATCGCCGGCTCGCCTCGTCCAAAACCCACATCGGAACGGGGTTATGCTCGAACAGCAGCCGAAATGACGCTTCGCGCTGTTTCAGCTCCGTCACATCGAAACGTACCCCGATGATGCCGCCGTCCGCGGTACGCTGTTCCTCGGCCCGCACCCATCGATCGTCCGGAAGTTGTTGCTCAAGACTGCTGCGCGACAGGTTGTGCAGCGCGAGCCGCTCGGCAACGAACTGCTTTTCCCGGCCGCGCGCGGCGGGGTACTGCCCGTGCGCGACGCCGTCCCATAGAACGTCCTCAAATCGCGTCCCGGCGGTTATGTTGTTGGTGGCCGGATACATCTCGGCGTAACGGCGGTTCCACATGACCAGCCGGTCGTCGGCATCAAACAGCACCAGCCCTTCCGGGACGGCGTCAAAAGCATCGCGCAGACGTTGGTGCGCGAGTTGGGCCTCCGACTTTGCGCGCTCTGCCTCGGCCCGCGCGGTTTCGAGCGCCAGTTCGGCGATGCGCCGATTGGTGACGTCTTCGTGCGTCGTAACCCATCCGCCTCCGGGAATTGGATGGTTCAACGCATGTATGAAACGGCCGGAGCGGGTTTCAATCAGCCAAGTCGTGGTCTGCCCCTTGGCGATACCGGCGAGAATATCGCGGGCATATTGTTCGGGGTTCTCGGTCAGTGACCCCACGTCCTGGACGATGCCGCAGGAGCTCCAGCAGGGTACATCCGGGTTTGACGACCGCCGGCGACAATCCGTACATATTTATGTACGACCGGTTGCATAAGACGATCCTCGCGTCCGCATCGAACATGCAGAGACCCTGCGAAATGTTGTTCATCGCAAGGTCGAGCGCGAACTCGCGTTGCCGCTCGCGTTCCCGTTGGCGACGGGTCCGCGCCGCCCAGGCGGCGGCCACAAACACGGTCCAGATGACGGCGACAAGGAATAGGACGACCGCGATGGCGAGGACCGCCAGCTCTCCGGCGTTGAACGACAAGTGCGGAGCAGCCGACGGATCGACGGCTATACCGGCCGCGAGCGCTGAATTGACCCCGACCCCGCCAAGCATCAGCAACAAGAGCGATCGACGCGATCGGCGCCATCGAGTCGATCCGGAACGCGATAAGCAGCGCCAGGGCTGCGTCATATCGGCACCTCAGTGGGATAACACCGCAGGCGCGCAGCGGCGTCCCACAATTCCATCAAGCGGCCTTCCCACTCTTCGCCGGAACCGCGGTGCGATCAAATTCGATCTCCAACGCGGAGCACGGGTGACTGAACAGAAATCCTTGCACCTGGTCCACGCCCGCCGCTCGCAGCAGTGAGAATTGCTCTTCGGTTTCCACCCCCTCGGCGGTTGTTAGGATATTGAGACCTCGTCCGAGTGCGGTGACCGCATCGACGATCGCCACGCACTCGGCGCGCTCGGGCATTTCTCCCACGAACGATTTGTCGATCTTGATCTTGTCGAACGGAAATGTGCGCAAGTAGCTCAGCGAAGAATATCCGGTACCGAAATCGTCGAGCACGATCGAAACGCCGCGGTGCTTGAGCTCGTGCAGCGTTTGCAGATTGTCTACGTTCTTATGCAGCAGAACCGACTCGGTGATCTCGACCTCGAGTCGTTCTGGCGGAAGTCCGGAATCCGCCAACGCTGAGCTGATCGTCTCCAGAAGTCGGCCGGCGCGAAACTGCAGCGCTGACAGATTGACAGCAACTTTGACATGCACCGGCCAGGACATTGCATCCATGCAAGCACGCCGCAGAACCCTTTCCCCAAGCGGCACGATCAGGCCGATCTCCTCCGCGATCGAGATGAACTGATCGGGTTCAACCGTCCCGCGGATTGGATGGCACCAGCGAACCAATGCCTCGGCGCCCACCGCTTGTCCCGTCGTCGCGTCGAAAGCAGTCTGGTAAAGGATTTCGAACTCGTCGCGTCCGATGGACGCGCGCAGGTCGTTCTGCAGCGAATGTCGGGAGCGGGCTTCGGCGTCCATCTCGGTCGCAAACAGCCGGTAGGCGTTGCGACCCTCCGCCTTGGCACGATAGAGCGCAAGATCGGCGTTCTTCAGCAGTTGCTCGACCTCCGTCCCGTCGTTCGGGGCGAGGACAATGCCGATGCTTGTCCCGATCATGATCTGGTTGCCCTCGATTTCGTACGGCACATTGACCGCCTCGAGCAGCCGATTTGCCAGCGCGATTGCGGCTTCCCGCTGATTGCCCTCGACCATCTGCAGCAACGCGAACTCGTCGCCGCCAAGCCGCGCCACCGTATCGGTCTCGCGGATCGCGGCGCGCAGCCGGCGACCGACCGCGGCCAGCAACAGGTCGCCGATCGGATGGCCGAGCGAATCATTCACCGATTTGAACAGGTCGAGATCGAATACGAATAGCGTGAACGCCTCTCCGCGCCGGCGCAGCCGCGCTAGTGCTTCCTCCATCTTCTCACGGAGCAGGATCCGATTGGCGAGGCCGGTCAGGGCGTCGTGCCGGGCCATGAACGCCATCTGCTCTTCGGCGCGCTTGCGCTCGGTGATATCGTCGTGCGTCACCACCCAACCGCCCCCCGCCAGCGGCTGTTCGACGGCATAAACGGTTCGACCGTCAGTGGTCTCAATCAGGTGACCTGCGGTTCTGCCGGCCGCGATCGTCTTGAGGATCTGACGGCAGTACTGGTCGGGATCGCCTTTGAATAACCCGACGTCCTGACGATGCTGAATGAGGGTCTGCAACGTGCAGCCCGGTTTGACGACATCGCGCGACAGCCCGTACATCTCGATATAGCGCTCGTTGGTGACGACGATGCGCGCGTCGCGATCGAACATCACCAAGCCTTGCGTGATGTTGTTGAGCGCGGCGTCAATTTGCATATGCGCCGTTTCAAGCTGATTGGACTTTTCCGCCAGCGTGGTTTCGCGTTCGGCCAGAGAAGCTTCCGATTCGCTCAGCCGCTTGAACTGGTCGGCGAGCGCCTTAAGCAGCAGAGCGCTGCAAATGACCACCAAAAGCGTGCCGGCGGCGATGAAGATCGCCCGCCACCACCAGGAGGCCAGCGTCTGTGCCTCGGACACGCTGACGTCAACCACGAGGGGGTAATCATGCAGCGGACGAACCGCGATCAACCGCGGCTGGCCGTTGAATACGCCGGCCGAGCGATAGGCGCCGCCGCCCTGCGACACGACCCCATACCACGGCGAGTCGATCGGCATCTTCGAAACGGAAAACTTGGTGTTGGTGTCCGGGTGATGCACGAGGACGGTGCCGTCGTCGCGCAACAGCGTGAACGATTGCCCCTGCAGCGCCTGGATAGAGTCGTAGACGTGCCTGAAATACGAAACCTCGGAACCGGCGGCGATAGCGCCCAGGAATTCGCCATCGGGAGACTCGAAGCGCCGGCTCCAATAGATCGTCGGGATATCCGAGACGGAACTGACCACCGGGCCGGTTACGAACAGATTGCGGTCACGACTGCTCTTGGCGTGCAGGAAAAAATTGCGATCGCCCAAGTTGAGCCGCGGCGGGGGCCAGCTCCTGGTCGAATTCAGCACATTCCCGGCGCTGTCGACCAAAGCGATCACCGTCGCCTGCGACAAGTGCTGCAGCCGGTCGACCAGGATGCCATAGACCTCCTTGGTCGCGCTCACCTCGCGATAGCCGTCGGGCGTGGTCGCGCCCATCGCCCGCAACCTGTCCTGCAGGTCGGACAGTACGAGGTCCATGGATTGGATCGAGCGCGAGGTCTGCTCCGCCAGAATGGCCGCGGTATCGCCGATATTGCGTACCGCGGCCTCGGTGGTATCCCGCCGCCACGCCCAGATCGTCAGTGCCGTGGCAATGACCCCGACCACAATGATCCCGGTGGCAAGACCAACCAGGGTTCGAAAGGTCTTGGTGTTGCGTTCACGGGACATGGCTCGGGCCGCTGACATGGAATGTGCCGCCTCAACTGAACTGTGACAATTACATTCTACCGTCCACTCAACCAAAAGTTGCGGAAATAGGGCTCTAAGCTGCATATTCCAAATGTGCAACCCGAAACTTGCGCCGAGGTAGGCGCCCGATACTTGCAGACCGCAAAGATTAATCGGATGGATTCGGACGCCGCGTGCAGCCCAAGGGTTCGCACCGGCTTTTTCCAATATAACCGAATCGCTCAAGCAACCCGTCAAGGAGCTCACCGTGTTGCGCGTCGCGCCAAAACCGGGTCGCCTGCAGATGTACAACGGTAACGCGCTCAAGATCGGCTTGTTCGGCGCAAATTGCTGTTCCGGACGCGCGGTCACGACGGTACCGGAGCGCTGGAGCGGCAACTGGCCGGATAACCTCAAGCTTGCGCGGCTGGCGGACGGCGCTGGGATCGACTTTCTGCTCCCGATCGCACGCTGGAAATCCTACGGCCCGCGCGGCGATTACCAGACGGCCACGCTGGAGACGCTCACCTGGGCCACCGCGCTACTGGCGCTCACGCGCCGCATCACGGTTTTTGGAACCGTGCACGCTCCGCTGTTCAATCCGATCATGGCCGCCAAGCAAATGGTCACCGCCGACCATGTCGGAGAGGGTCGCTTTGGGCTCAACGTCGTCGTGGGTTGGAACGAGGGCGAGTTCGAGATGTTCGGCGTGCACCAGCGCGATCACGAAGCGCGTTACGACTACGCTCAGGAATGGCTCGACGCCGTCAAGTTGATCTGGTCGGCCGCGGACAATGTCGATTTCGAGGGAGTATTCCTCCAGCACAAGGGCATCCGCGCCCACCCCAAGCCCGTTGGAGGTTCGCGACCGCTGATCATGAACGCAGGTGCTTCGCCCACTGGCCGCGCGTTCGCCATTCGAAATTGCGACGCGTTCTTCACGAATGTCATGGGGCTGTCGCTTGATCAGCAGAGCGAGGCGGTGCGGGCCGCGAAAGCCGAGGCTCGAACGTATGATCGCGAGCTCGATGTGTTCACGGTCGGCGTCATCACGTGCCGACCGACCCGCAAGGATGCCGAGGCATATTACAACTATTCAGTCGTGGAGAATGCCGACTGGACGTCGGTGGACGAGATTCTCGCGGCCAAACACGTCACGGCGGACCGCGTGCCAGCCGACCAGTTCCAGACGCTGCGACGCCAGCAAGCCAACGGCATGGGAGGTCTCCCGTTGGTCGGCGATCCCGACGACGTCGCGTCGCAGCTCGCGCAGCTCGCCCGCGCCGGACTGCGCGGGATCGGGGTGTCCTTCGTCAACTATCTCGACGAACTGCCGTACTTCTGCGCCGAAGTTCTCCCCCGGCTCGAACGGTTGGGGCTGCGCCGCCCGGCCAGTGTCTCCGACGGATCTTCCTGCTAGCGGCTCAAGGCCGGAATGCTCTTCGGATCAGGCGGCTTGGGAATCGACACCAGATAAGCATAGATGTCCGCCAAGTCGTCGTCCGACAAAATCCTGGTGCTGTAACGCGGCATCTGTCCCGACGTCGTTCGGACGAAGTTGACGAGCGCATCAAACGGGAGCGGATCTGGCGCGAGCTTCAGTCCCGCGACCCCGCCCTGCCCGACGTGCCCGTGGCATTCGAAACAGCCGACCCTGATAAATGTCTGCTTGCCCTTCACGGCGTCGGCGGCGAGTGCGGTGCCACAAAGCCCGGACACCGCCCAACCGGCGACCGCAAGCCACAATCCAATCTGGCGTTTCATTCCATGTCCCTCAACGCGGCGCGCTCACGACATCGATCAGCACCGGATCGCCGGACTTGACGACCTCGATCGCTCGTTTGAGTGCCGGAGCGAGGTCCTTTGGATCCTCGATCGGACCAATACCGAGCATTCCCATCGATTGCGCGAGCCTGGCGTAATCGATGAATGGATTCTCGATGGTGGTGCCGATGCGTGACCGGTCGACGCCGCGGTCGCGCCAGTTGCCCACTTTCTGCACGTGCATCCGTTCCTGATGATAGGCACGATTGTTGTGCATCACGCTCAGCAGCGGAATCTTGTGATGGACCGCCGTCCACAGCGCGCCGGGCGCGTACATCAAGTCGCCGTCGCTCTGGATGTTGACCACCAGCCGGCCTTCGGACCGGTGCGCCAGGGCGGCGCCCACCGCGGCCGGCAATCCGTAGCCGACACCTGCTCCGCCGGATCCACCGATGAATTGATGGTGCTGTTCAAAGTTCCAGAGCCGGTGCGGCCATCGGCTCACGAAAAAGTCGGGTGAGACGAGCGCCCAGTTCTCGTTCCTGATCGCCGCCCAGAGGTCGGCCGCGAGCCGCGCCGTCGTTACCGGGCTCGAGTCCCACCCGAGGGCAGCCGCCGCCAGCGACCGCTCGCGCATTTGCGCGCGCGCCTGGCGAAGATCGTCCGTGCGCTTGGCATTGGCCGCGCGCCGCTCGGGTGTGAGCTCGCTCTTCACCGCCTCGATCAACGAGGGAAGAGTCGCTTCCGCATCGGCGCCGATCGAGATGTCGGCCTCGGCGAAGCGCTGGAAGTCCTGATAATTTGCGCGGATATAAAGGTCGCCGACGCCGAGGTTGATCACCTTGGCGCCGGGCTTGAGACGCGACGTGCGCGTGCCCTGCGGGTTGTCGACAAAGGCATTGAGCGTGCCCCACAGGTCGGTGAGTTCGAGCGCCAGGATCACGTCGGCCTGCCCGACCAACGCGGGACCGCGACCGCTCTGGTTGAGGTCATGGGTGGTGGGCATGTTGAGGCGTCCGCCCTGATCCACTACCGGCGCCGACAACGCCTCGGCCAAGGCCACGACGGCGCGCATGCCGGCAGCGGTGCGGGCTGCGCGGTCGGCGACGATGACAGGACGTTCAGCCGCCGCCAGGAGGCGCGCGGCCTCGCGCACCGCATTGGCGTCGCCCTGCGGAGGCGCCGTCAGTGTTAATTTGGGAATCGAGAGCAACTCGCCGTTTTGCGGGTGCTCCTGCAGATGCGCGTCGAGCGCGAGACACACCGGCTCCATCGGCGGGGTCATCGCAATCTTGTAGGCCCGCACCATCGCTTCGGCGCAGGCCTGCAGCGAACTCGGTTGATCGTCCCATTTGGTGAAATCGCGCACCAGCGCCAACGGATCCTGCGCCGAGTGCGTTGTCGGCACCCCTGGCGGTCGCGTGGCGGCGTCCATGTGATTGCCGACCATCAACAGCAGCGGAACTCGATCGCACCACGCATTGTAGAGCCCCATTGTTGCGTGCTGCAGCCCGACCGTGCCGTGGAACAGCAACGCCATCGGCTTGCCGGCGACCTTGGAATAGCCATGGGCCATGCCGGTGCCGGACTCTTCGTGCATCACGGTCAACAGTTCGGGCCGCTCGTTGTTGCCGTAGTTGATGAGCGACTCATGCAGACCGCGGCAGCTCGACGCCGGATTGGTCGCAATGTAGTCGAGCTTAAGCGAGCGCAACACGTCGACCATAAAGTCGGAACCGGGCCGGCCTTCGGCATGCGCGAGTGCGGCGGGCGCCGCCGACTCAGCCGCTGCGACGACCGCCGAGGGCCGCAGCGCCGAGGGCCGGGGCGATGGCGGCATGACGCCGCCGGTCGTCGCCGCTTCGCTATCGGGCGCAACCGCGCTCGCGGCTCCCGCCACGGCGACACTCGCCAGAAATTTGCGACGGTCGACTTTGGGTGTCCGAGTCATTTGTCCTCCCTAACGCTTTTGCAGACGTTTTTATCCGCACGACCGACCGCACGGTTGGCTTTCAGCTATGAATTTATGAAGGGGGTGCGCGTACTAATCGCACAACAAGGACGGTCAGTGCGTCCAGGGTGTGCGCCGGTTGTAGGCGAAGTTGTCGGCATAAGAGATTGTGCGCTGCGCCGGTTCCTTGTCGGGCAGGATCTCGTAGGGAATTCCCTCGCGCTCGCAATAGGCCACGGCCTCGTCCTTGCTGCTAAACTGCAGCCGGACCTGCTGGCGCATATCCCCCGAACTGGTCCAGCCCATGAGTGGCTCGACCTCGCGCGGCTGCTCCGGCTCAAAATCGAGCACCCAGGCTTTGGTGTTAGCCTTGCCCGACTGCATCGCGGTCTTCGCCGGCTTGTAGATGCGCGCAAACATGATCAGCGTACCGTTCGTCTGAGATTGCCTGCGCCCTGGTCGGGGCAGCAGGATTTGAACCTGCGACCCTCTGCTCCCAAAGCAGATGCGCTACCGGGCTGCGCTATGCCCCGACCAGAGCGCAGACGGCCCCTGGATACACGCTTCAAGCAGAGCCAGCAAGCAAGCGAGCCGGCCCGCAAACCCGCTCGTCAATCGGTTACTTGCCGGTGAAGATCGGGTACGATACGCGGTCGCCGGGTTCGATGCCAAGCTTCTTGGCCGTGCCAGCAATCACTTCGAGCACGCCCAGCACCGGACCGCCGGACGGCACCAGGCTTTCCGACATTGGCTCGGTGTTCTCGGCGATCCGCAAGATGCGCCCGTCGGCGCGAATGAAGATCATGTCGAGCGGAACGTAGGTATTCTTCATCCAGAACGCGACCGGCTGCTCGCGCTTGAAGTCGAACAGCATGCCGCGGCCCTCCGCGAGCTCGCGGCGAAACATCAGACCTTTGGCGCGCTCTTCGTCGGTGGCGACGACCTCGACGGTGAAACTGTGGACGCCGGTCTTGCTGGCAATCTCAAGCGTTCCGGTCGTCGCCGCACGGGGCGGCGCGATCCAGATGAGTGCCAGCACAATCCCGGCAAAGATCGGTAGAAGCCGTATCGTCATGGGGACCCGTTCCGGGCGCCATGACTAGCGCGCCGGCAATGCGCTGTGAAGTGCGCACGTGCCACGCAGGAAGCTCGCGGCTCAGGCGGCAATGTAGCCCGGTTGATAGGGACCTAGTGCGACGCCGGCCCGGTCGGACCGCCGTCGGGTCGCACTTCCGCAGCCATCAGCCCCTTCGGTCCCGGGCCGTGGCGCACGAGCACCGTTTGTCCCGGCCGCAGCTCGGTGAGGCCGAACCGGCGCAGGGTTTCCATGTGCACGAAGATGTCGGGCGTTCCTTCACCGCGCGTCAGGAAACCAAAGCCGCGCAGCCGATTGAACCACTTGACCTGCGCGCGCTCGAGTCCGCTGGTCGGCGTGACACTGACGTGCGTGCGTGGCGGCGTCTGAGCGGGATGGATGGCGGTCGACTCGTCCATCGAGAGGATGCGAAACGCCTGCATTCCCTTTGGCCGCTGCAGGACTTCGCAGACCACCCGCGCGCCTTCGTAGGCGGTCTGGAACCCATCGCGCCGCAAGCATGTGACATGCAGCAACACGTCGGGCATGCCATTGTCGGGAACGATAAAGCCGAAGCCCTTGGCAACGTCAAACCACTTGATGACCCCGCTGACTTCGACGACCGATGCGGCGCTGTCATCCAATTCCGCCGGCACCGCGAGAGTGAGCCCGAGCACGTTCTGATCTTGATACTCAGGGCTCTTCAACCCGTGCCCTTTTGGGCCTACTCCATTCGCGCTCATGTTCCTGCGCGCCCGCATCATCCAGGCGCCTCTTCTGGGCGCTTAAACGAATCGCAATTGAAAGAATAACATCAACGCCCACATGGAAAAGTATATTTCACGCGCTTGCAATGTTGTCGTTGCGAGCCTGTGCACATCTTTACCAAAAGCGTTGTTTGTGCAGTGAGATGATTCGGATTTTTCGCGCGCGCCGACAGGCGCGAGCACTGGGTGCAAACTCCTAGCGCGACACCGATGCGAGCTTAACCTGCCTCAACGCACATGGAAGGCAGACCGGGTGAGTCAAATTGACTCACCCTTGCCCGTCGCGTTTGGCCGCGATCTGCTGAGCGCAAGCCGCGATGCATCAGTGCGCGATGAATCTCGCGAGCACGCTGCCGATGTCGGCGTTGATGACCACGTCGGCGATATCGTCGAAGTCGGTCGGCTCGCGATTAATGATCACGAGCTTCGCGCCATTGCGCTTGGCCATCAACGGGAAGCCGGCCGCTGGCCACACGACCAGCGACGATCCAATCGCGAGAAACAGATCGCAGCGGAGCGTCATCTCTTCGGCGCGCGCCATCGCTTGCGCCGGCATGGCTTGACCGAACGCAATGGTCGCCGTCTTGATGTAGCCGTCGCAGACCGTGCATTCCGGCGCGCAGCCGGATTGGTCGAAACTCGCCTTGACCCAGGCGAGCTCGTAGCGCTTGCCGCAGTCGAGACACGCCGCGTAGGTCGTGTTGCCGTGCAGCTCGACCACCTTGCCGGCCGGAATGCCCGACGCCTGGTGCAGGTTATCGATATTCTGGGTGATGAGGCCCGGCGATTTGCCGGCGCGATGCAGCGAGGCCAGCGCCAGGTGGCCGCGACCCGGCTTCGCCTTCGACAACGTCTCGTGCATCGCAAACCGCCGCCGCCACGTTTCGTCGCGCGCCTCCTGATTGGCGAGGAACTGATCGAACGGGATCGGCGCGTGCTTGGTCCATAATCCACCCGGCGAGCGGAAATCCGGAATGCCGCTTTCAGTCGAGATCCCGGCGCCGGTGAACGGCACGATCGAGCGAGCCGCCGCGATCAGTTGGCCGAGCTCGACGGTCGCATCCTCGACATCTTGCGCGATCATGGTCGGTTTCCGATCATGGCAACGGACCGCACCGGCATCAGCCGATGCGGCAGCCTTCAGTGAGTGAGGTCTTCATGCGATATCTTCACACAATGCTGCGCGTGCGCAACCTCGATGCGGCGCTGGATTTTTATTGCAATAAGCTCGGCCTGCAGGAGGTCCGGCGGATCGACAGCGACAAGGGACGCTTCACCCTGGTGTTCCTGGCCGCCCCGCAAGACAAGCCGCTGGTGGAGGCATCCAACGCCAAGGGCCGCACCGCACCGCTGGTGGAACTGACCTACAATTGGGACACCGAGGACTACGGCGAGGCGCGCTATTTCGGACATCTGGCCTACGAGGTCGACGACATCTACGCGGTCTGCGAGGCGCTGATGAAGGCGGGCGTCACCATCAATCGGCCGCCGCGCGACGGCCAGATGGCGTTTGTGCGCTCGCCCGACAAGCAGTCGGTCGAACTCCTGCAGAAGGGCGCCGCGCTGCCGCCGAAGGAACCGTGGGCATCGATGGCGAATACCGGGCATTGGTAACGGCGGCGGGGCGCGGCACCGCGTTATTGCCGCCTCCGGTAAACCCCTCTATACCTCGCCGCGCCCAGCGCGCCCTTCGTCTAGCGGTCCAGGACGCCGCCCTTTCACGGCGGAAACACGGGTTCGATTCCCGTAGGGCGCGCCAATTATTTCAATGACTTATTAAAATCCACGGAAGCCGTGCCCAACGGATGCCCAATATCCAGAGGGGCCGCCAGCATGGCGCGGAGGCCCGCTGGTGCGTTTTGCTGGGTGAGGCTGACCCCCGGCTCGTTTTCACCTTGAGAAGCGATTCTGAGGCGGGCGGTTTGACTGCGCCCGCCCCTTCTTTCCGCGAACTGTCGGTGACTTTCGGTGCGTTGAAGCGGTCGCCTGGCTGCAGCAGGCTTGCTCCTATGACGAGTCG
>DATIPA010000253.1:0-17017 GCA_035472475.1 Xanthobacteraceae bacterium
CGCGCCATGTCGTCGAAATACTGCTCGCGTGAATAGGAACCGAAGTCGGTGTGCGCTCGCTCCTGCTCGCCGATTTCACCCACCAGATGCTCGATGTCGGCGACGCCGTCATAGACGGCGCGCATGGCGCCATTGGAAAAACGGGTGTTGCCGCCCCGTTCCTCCTCGGGCGCGCATTCGAGCACGACCACCGAGGCGCCGGCTTCGCGCGCGGCAAGCGCCGCCGCAAGGCCGGCAAGGCCCGCGCCCACCACCACGATGTCAGCCGTTACCTCATCCATGACCCACCTGCGACGGTGGACGCGCAAGCTGGCAGATCGCATAGCTGAAAAACAGCGCTATTTGTGCAATTGGCGCATCCCAAACATGCCCGGCGCTTGCTTCAGCCGGTATCTTGTTTTTGTTTGCATGGAACTTCGCGGGCGTCATTGGATCAGGCGCGTGGCGACGATGGATAACGACGTACAGTTCATGGCGCAGGCGCTTGCGCTTGGCCGGCGCGGGCTCGGACGCACGTGGCCCAACCCGTCGGTGGGCGCGGTGATTGTCCGCAACGACGGCGATGCGCCGATCATCGTCGGCCGCGCAGCCACCGAGCCCGGCGGTCGGCCGCATGCCGAGACCCAGGCACTGGCGCGCGCCGGCGCGGCAGCGGCTGGAGCCACCCTCTATGTTTCGCTCGAGCCTTGCTCGCATCACGGGAAGACACCGCCTTGCGCCGATGCCATCGTGATCGCGGGCGTTGCGCGCGTTGTGTCTGCGCTTGAGGATCCCAATCCGGAAGTCGCGGGACGTGGGCATGCGAGGCTGCGCGCGGCTGGCGTTGAGGTTGTGATCGGAGTTGGGGCCGCGGAGGCGCGCAGGGCGCATGCGGGGCATATCCGCCGCGTGCGCGATCATCGTCCCCACGTCACCTTGAAGCTAGCGGTGTCTGCTGACGGCAAGGCCGGTCTGGCTGGCCGGCGGCCGGCGGTGATCAGCGGGAAAGCCGCGCGCGCGCAGGTCCATCTCATGCGCGCCATGAACGATGCAATCCTGGTTGGAATCGGCACCGTGCTTGCCGATGATCCGCTGCTGACATGTCGTCTTCCCGGGATGGCGCTGCGCTCGCCGGTGCGGGTCGTGCTCGATCGCTCGCTGCGACTGCCGGCGGCAAGCAGGCTCGCGCGGAGCGCCCGCGAGGTCCCGCTTTGGATCATCACGGCGGAGACAGCGCCGATGGTGCGTGAACAGGCGCTGCGCACGCTCGGCATCGACGTGCTCCGGGTCGCCGAGCGGGCTGGCCGTCTTGATCTCGCGGGTGCGCTCGGGGCACTGGCGGAGCGCGGTGTCACCCGTCTCATGGTCGAAGGCGGTCCGACGGTCGCCGCGAGCCTGCTCACGGCTGATCTGGTGGATGCGGCGATGCTCATTCGTTCGTCGGCCGAAATCGGCGCTGACGGCGTCAATGCCCTTGAAGGGCTGCCGCAGACCGCGTTAACGGACTCACCGAGGTTGCGGCTGATAGACTCGCAACAGGCCGGGATGGACCGGATCGACCAGTTCGAGCGAAGCTGAATGTTTACCGGTATCGTCACCGACGTCGGCGAAGTGATCGCGGTCGAGGCACGCGCGCAGGGACTCCATCATCGTCTCAAGCTCGCATGCGCATTTGACCAGGCTTCGATCGTCGACGGCGCGTCGATCGCATGCAACGGCGTGTGCATGACGGTGGTCGGCAGCGGGGTCGAGAATGGTCGAACCTGGTTCGCGGTCGACGCCGCGGCCGAAACCCTGAGGGTCACCACGGTCGGACGGTGGCGCGATGGGACTCGCATCAATCTGGAGCGCGCATTGCGGATCGGCGATGAGCTCGGCGGTCATATCGTGGCGGCACACGCCGACGGCATCGCGCAGGTGACGTCGCGCGAAGACTTGCCCGACATGGCCAGATTCGTTCTGCGCGTCCCGTCGGCGCTGGCACGCTTCATCGCGCCGAAGGGATCGGTTGCGCTCGACGGGGTGTCGCTCACCGTCAACGACGTTACGGCGGACACGTTCTCGGTTCTGATCATCCCGCACACCCTCGCCGTCACCACCATCGGGACCTGGCAGGCGGGGACCGAAGTCAATTTCGAAGTCGACCTGATGGCGCGCTACGCGGCGCGGCTGCTGCAACCTCGCGCGTAGGCGACGCTCCTGTCTATCCGTCCCGTCAGCGGCACGGCACTGAAATGCGCGGAACGGATGGCTTGCGGAGCTTGTTCCGGCGCGTTGCGCTTGCTACTGACAGCGCGGTTTGTGAGATCCCAATGGCAAGGCCCAGGCGAGCAGCAAAGAGCAAGACGGCGCCCGACGCGCTTGATGGCGCGCGCATGCTCGTGGTCGAGGCGCGATTCTACGACGATATCGCCAACGCGCTTTTGGAGGGCGCCACCAGCGCGCTCAAGGCTGCGGGCGTAACCTGGGACGTGATCAGCGTGCCTGGGTCGCTCGAGATTGCGCCCGCGATTGCGATTGCGGTCGATTCCGCCCGGGCGCAACGGCGGCCGTACGATGGGGTCGTCGCGCTCGGCTGCGTGATCCGCGGTGAAACCAGCCACTACGAGATCGTCGCCGGGGAATCGGCGCGCGCCTTGATGGAGCTTGCGGTGGCGCTGCGGCTGCCGGTCGGCAACGGGATTTTGACCGTCGATACCGACGCCCAGGCGTGGACGCGGGCACGTCCGCACGAGGAGAACAAGGGCGGTGGTGCCGCCGAAGCGGCACTGGCACTGGTCAGGCTCAAGCGCCGGCTCGCCAAGCGGCGGCGGCGATGAAACGCCGAGACGAGGGCAAGAGCAAAGGCGACCCGCGCAAAGCCAACCGACGCGGCGCCGCCCGGCTCGCAGCCGTCCAGGCGCTCTATCAAATGGATATCGCCAGCACCGGTCTCAACGAGATTCTGACGCAGTTCGAAGGCCACTGGATCGGTCGCGAGGTCGAGGGCGAGCAATATCTGCCGGCGGAACGCGCGCACTTTCGCGATCTGGTCTGCGGCGTTGTCGACGAGCAGCGTCGGCTTGATCCGATGATTGATCAGGTGCTGGCGTCCGGCTGGCCGCTCAAGCGGATCGAGGCTTTGCTGCGCGCGGTGTTGCGCGCCGGCGCCTTTGAACTCGATCGCAAGCGCGATATTCCGGCGCGGGTGATTGTCGCGGAGTACGTTGCGATCGCCGATGCGTTCGTCGATCGCGAGGAAACCGGCATGGTGAATGCGGTGCTCGATCAGATCGCGCGCCAGCTCCGAATCGAGGAGTTCGAGCGCGCCGCCGGATGAGGAATTCGCCAACGATGACCAGCGAATCCGCCGAAGACCGCCTGATCGCGCGCCATTTTGGTCCGCTCGCGCACCACCCGGGTGCCCTCGGCCTCGTCGATGACGCCGCCGTTCTGACGCCGCCGGCGGGCTGTGATCTCGTGCTCAAGGCCGATGCGATCGTCGGTGAGGTGCATTTCTTTGCCGATGATCCGCCCGGCACCATCGCCAGAAAAGCGCTGCGCGTGAACTTGTCCGACCTCGCCGCCAAGGGCGCCAAGCCGCTTGGGTTTCTGCTCTCGCTCGCGCTGCCGAAGGGGATTGACGACGCGTGGCTCGCCGCGTTCGCGGGGGGCCTTCAGGGCGACGTCGAACAATACGAGTGCCCGCTGCTCGGCGGCGACACCGATCGCACACCCGGGCCGGTCACGGTTTCGATCGCCGCCGTTGGGTCGGTTCCGCACGGCGGCATGGTCCGACGCAGCGGCGCGCGCGTCGGCGACCGGGTGGTCGTGACCGGGACCATCGGGGACGGTGCTCTTGGACTGCAACTGCGTAAAACGCGTGCGACCGCGGCGCGCTGGGGCCTCACCGACGCGATGCGCGACCATCTCCTCGATCGCTACCTGCTGCCGCAGCCGCGCAATGCCGTGGCGGAGGCAGTTCGCAGCTTTGCGTCGGCTGCAATGGACGTGTCCGACGGGCTCGCCGGAGATCTCGCAAAGCTCTGCCGCGCGTCGGGGGTGTCGGCAGCGATCAACGCGGCGCGCGTACCGCTGTCGGCGGCGGCGCAAGCCGCGCTAGCGCATGATGCTGCGCTGATCGAGCCGGTCCTCACCGGCGGCGACGATTTTGAGATCCTGGCCAG
Organism: Xanthobacteraceae bacterium; assembly: GCA_035472475.1. Lineage (GTDB taxonomy): Bacteria > Pseudomonadota > Alphaproteobacteria > Rhizobiales > Xanthobacteraceae > JAFAXD01. The sequence continues at coordinate 4,146 of DATIPA010000253.1, forward strand.
TGTGTCGGCCGCGAAACTTGCGGCGTTTCGCACGGCTGCGTCGGCGGTTGGTGTCAATCTCACGGAGATCGGCGAAATCACCGCCGATGACGGTGCGCCGCGCTTTGTCGGTCGAGACGGGCTGCCCCTCAAATTTGCAAGGCCGTCGTTCAGCCATTTCTGATAGCGTGCCGGCGTTGCGACGCGCCGCGGCTTGCAACGCGTGCCGTGGCGACTTTCGGGCGCGACGGACTTGATGATCCCAATGCGGTTCTGGATCTGAGCTTCCAACCTGAACTTGGCTGCAAGGTCGCAGGAGCTGCAGACCAACCGCACTGGCGGGAGGAGGCGACATGGACGACAAGACGCGCGTCATTGCGCAGGCGGCGCCGCCGGCCGCGCCGATGTCACGGTCCCCGGGCGCGGATCCGCACGCGCTTGAGCGTCGCCGTCGTTTCCCGACGGTTTATTATTTGCGTCAACACGCGCGCCGCCGCATTCCCAAATTCGGCTTTGACGCAACCGACGGCGGCGCCGGGACCGACGGCGGGATCGCGCGGAACGCCGCTGCGCTTGATGCGGTCGAGCTGATGCCGCGCTACGGCGTCGATGACGGCTCTTGCAACATGGAGGTCGAGCTGTTCGGTCGCCGTTACGCGGCTCCGTTCGGAGTCGCGCCGATGGGAATGCCGGGGATCGTCTGGCCAGGCGCCGAAAAGTACCTGGCGAAAGCCGCCCAACGAGCCCGCATTCCTTATACGGCGGGAACGGTTGCGAGTTCGACGGTCGAGGAACTCGCGGAGCTTGCCGGCGACATGCTGTGGTTCCAGCTCTACCGGATCGCGCAGGAGGATCACCGGTACGGCTTCGATCTGGTCAAGCGCGCCCAGAACGCGGGCGCGCATGTGCTGGTCATCACCATGGACGTTCCGTTGCGCACCAAGCGCCCGCGCGAAGTCCGTCGCGGCCTGGTGCTGCCGTTCCGGCTGGACGCCCGTACGGTCTGGGACGTGCTCACGCACCCGGCCTGGCTCGTCGCCTATCGGGAGCACGGGCTGCCGCGGTTTTCGAACTACAAACCCTATGTGGATAACCCGACCCCGGAGCGGGTGGCCGCGTTCTCTCAGCGCAGCGACCAGGTAGGTGGCGGCGCGTTCTCCTGGGACGAGATTGCGCGCTATCGCGATCTCTGGCGTGGACCCGTGGTGGTCAAGGGCATCATGCATCCGCAGGACGCCGGCAAGGCGGTCGCGCTTGGGGTCGACGGCATTCAGGTGTCGAACCACGGCGGCCGGCAGGTCGAGGGACTGCCCGCCTCGATCGACGTGCTCCCCGGGATCGTAGCGCAGGTGGGCGAACGCGCGACCGTGCTGTTTGATTCCGGCGTGCGCTCCGGGTTGGACGTTGTGCGCGCGCTGGCGCTTGGCGCCAAGGCGGCGTTTGCCGGCAAGGCCTTTCTGTACAGCCTCGGAGCAATCGGCGGGGAGGGCGCGGATTACGTGATCGGCCTGTTCAAGGAAGAAGTGCGCGATACGATGCGGCAAGTCGGGATCAATTCGGTGGCGCAGGCCCGCACGATTGCGCTGCGCCACCCCGGTGCGTGGCAGTTCTAATCCGCGGAGCTGACATGGACGCCCGCACCGCGCCAACATCAACGCTGACCGCTGGTGACCGTCTGGCGCGCAGGAACGCGCTGGTGCTGGCGATCGCGCAAGCGTTGGCAGGTGGCAACAACACGGTGTTAATGGCGACCGGCGGGATTGTCGGCGCAATGATCGCGCCCGACCGCGGGTTCGCGACATTGCCGATCAGCATCTACGTGCTCGGCCTCTGGCTGGGTGCGCTTCCGGTCGGCTGGCTGGCCAGGCGCTACGGCCGGCGCATGGCTTTTCAACTCGGCACGCTGTGTGGAGTGCTGACCGGGCTCATCTGTTTCGCGGCGGTCATGCGCGGCTCGTTCCTGCTGTTCAACATTGGAGCGTTCATCAGCGGGCTCTACGCGTCCGCGCACGTGGCCTACCGGTTCGCCGCCGCCGACACGGCAAGCGAAGCGTTCAAGCCAAAGGCGATTTCCTGGGTTCTGATCGGTGGCATTTTCGCTGGGATTATCGGGGCGCAGGCCGTCATCCTCACCAAGGACCAGATCCCGGCCGTGCTGTTTGCGGCGACCTATTTGGCGCAAGCGCTGCTCGCCGTCGTTGCCGGCGGCGTCCTGATGTTCCTCAACATTCCGGTTCCGCCGCGCCATCAGCCGGAAGGCGAAGGGCGGCCGCTACGTGAGATCGCTCGTCAGCCGCGTTTCATCGTCGCAGTCGCGTGCGGGGTCGCGAGCTACTCGATGATGAACCTGGTCATGACGTCGGCCCCGCTCGCCATGGTGATGTGCAACCATTCGGTGCGCGATGCGACGCTCGGCCTGCAATGGCATGTGCTCGGCATGTTCGTGCCAAGTTTCATCACTGGAACATTGATTGCCCGCTTCGGAACCGAGCGCGTCATTGCCACCGGCTTCGCGCTCTTGATCGCGAGCGCAATCATCAGCCTGACCGGCATCACGATCTGGCATTTCTGGATCGGTTTAGTGCTGCTCGGCGTCGGCTGGAATTTCGGCTTTATCGGCGCAACCGCGCTGGTGACCGAATGCCACCGCCCCAACGAGCGCAACCGCGTGCAGGCGTTCAACGACTTTCTGGTGTTCGGTTCGATGGCGCTCGGCTCGTTTTCATCGGGCAAGCTGTTGCATGCCGCCGGATGGAGCGCCGTCAACGAGGTGGTGTTCCCGACCGTCTTGGCCGCGGCTGCGCTGCTGGCCTGGGGCGTCTGGCGTCATCGGCGCGCCCTTGCGGAGATCGCACGCGTCGCCCATCCGTCGCCGAGCATCGTTGAATAATGCAGTCGCGCTGCGCGACGGCGATCGAGGCAGGGAGGAAAACATGCCACGCCGGGTATCCCGCCGCTCGCTGATTGCTGGTGCGTCGGCAGGGTCAGCCGCCGTTATGATCCGGCCATTGCGCGCCGCCGACTACAAATTCGCCCAGTATCACAACCAGGCCGCCGACGGCACGCTGCACCGGAATCTGGTTGCCATGTGGACGGCCGTGCGCACGGAGACCGACGGGCGGGTTGAAACCGAAGTCTTCGCCGAGAACAACAAACTCGCCGGCGGCGATCCCGTCGCGTTGAAGATGCTGATCGCTGGGGAGATTCAGTTCTTCACGCTGATGGGCGGTATCATCGGCACGGTCGTGCCGGTCGCGGAGGCACAGCAGGTTCCGTTTGCATTCAAATCGGCGGCGGACGCCCACCGGGCGATCGACGGGCCGTTCGGCCGTTACATCGGCGAGGAGATGGCGACGAAGGGAATGTATCTGTTCCCGGTCGGCGGCTTCGATAACGGGATGCGGCAGGTGGCGACGATCCCGCGACCAATCACGATGCCGGCCGACTTCAATGGCATGAAGATCCGCGTCCCGCCCGGCCAGATGATCTTCGATACATTCGCGGCGTTCGGTGCCGAGCCGGTCACAACGCCGGCGAACGCGATCTACGGAGCCCTCAAGAGCGGGCAGGTCGCCGCGCAGGAGAATCCGCTCGCGATTCTGGAGGGGTTCCGCCTCTACGAACTGCTCAAATATGTCAGCATGACCAATCACATGTGGTCGGGTTTTAATCTGATGGCGCATCTGCCGACATGGCAGGGGTTGCCGCCCGACATTCAATCGGTGATCGAACGCAACGCCGCCAAATACGTGCGCCAGCAGCGCGCGGATCAGGCCCAGCTCAATGCCGACCTGCGCGATGCGTTCATCGCCCGCGGGCTCGTCTTCAACGACACCGACCAGGCGGCATTCCGCGCGCGGCTCCCGGCGGTCTACGCCAAATGGAAGGAACGGCTCGGCACCAAATGCTGGGCGCTGTTGGAGGACGCGACCGGGCCGCTGGGATGATTGCCGCCCGCCGGTTGCACCTAGTGTCCCGATTCCGAAGTTCGCCGCACTTTGCGACAGGCCCAATGCGAACTTCGGGTTCGGGGCGCTAGGCCCGGACGAAACCGTTGCTTTGGCAGGACCTTTTTGGCAAGGTCCGCGCCAATTTGGGGCAGGGCGAGGCGTCCGGGCACGCAATGGTTCGATTGACCTTACGGCCCGTTGCCAACGCCCGTTGGCCGGTTGACCGGCCCAATCCGGAAAAGAGGAGTTCATGACAGCTTTGGGGTTGATCATCATTTGCGGCCTGCTGTCGATTGCCTACGCGGTATGGGCGACCCGGTCCGTGCTGAGTGCGGATGCCGGCAGTGCCCGGATGCAGGAGATTTCAGCGGCGGTACGCGAAGGTGCGCAGGCCTATCTCAAGCGCCAGTACACCACCATCGGCATCGTCGGCATCGTGATCTTCCTGATCGTGAGCTACTTCCTGGGCTGGTTGGTCGGGATCGGCTTTGCCATCGGGGCGATTCTCTCGGGTGCGGCGGGTTTCATCGGCATGAATGTCTCGGTGCGCGCGAACGTGCGCACGGCGCAAGCCGCGATCTCGTCGCTGGGCGCGGGTCTCGAGCTCGCGTTCAAATCGGGCGCCATTACCGGCATGCTCGTGGCCGGGCTCGCGCTGCTCGGGGTCAGCATTTATTTTGCGTTCCTGACAGGGCCGATGCACTTCGCGGTCGACGACCGCACCGTCGTCGATTCGATGGTCGCGCTCGGTTTCGGCGCGTCGCTCATCTCGATCTTCGCCCGACTTGGCGGCGGCATCTTCACCAAGGGCGCCGACGTCGGCGGAGATCTCGTAGGCAAGGTCGAGGCCGGCATTCCGGAGGATGATCCGCGCAATCCGGCCACCATCGCCGACAACGTTGGCGACAACGTCGGCGACTGCGCCGGCATGGCAGCCGACTTGTTCGAGACCTACGCGGTCACGACCGTTGCCACCATGGTACTGGCCGCGATCTTTTTCCGCGGCACCGATGCGTTGCGCGCCATGATGACGTTGCCGTTGGCCATCGGCGGCGTCTGCATCATTACCTCGATCGCCGGGACGTTTTTCGTCAAGCTCGGCGCGAGCCAGTCGATCATGGGCGCCCTCTATCGCGGCTTGATCGTCACTGCGGTGCTGTCCCTGATCGGCATCGCGCTGGTGATCGCGCTGCTCATCGGGTTTGGCTCGCTGCCTAAGGTCCCTTTCACGGGGTTCGCGCTGTTTATTTGCGGTGTCGTTGGCCTCGCGGTCACCGGCCTGATCATCTGGATCACCGAATACTACACCGGCACCGACTATCGCCCGGTTAAGTCGATTGCGGCCGCCTCGGTCACCGGTCATGGCACCAATGTGATCCAGGGGCTCGCGATCTCGCTTGAGGCGACCGCCTTGCCGGCGATCGTGATCATTGCGGGCATCCTGATCACCTACAATCTCGCCGGCCTGTTCGGCATTGCGATCGCGGTCACCACCATGCTGGCGCTGGCCGGCATGATCGTTGCGCTCGATGCTTTTGGCCCGGTGACCGACAACGCCGGGGGCATTGCCGAAATGGCCGGACTGCCGAAGGAGGTTCGCAAATCCACCGACGCGCTCGACGCGGTCGGCAACACGACCAAGGCGGTGACCAAAGGCTATGCCATCGGCTCCGCTGGTCTGGGCGCGCTGGTGCTGTTTGCCGCCTACAACGAGGACCTGAAGTTCTTCATCCAGAATGCGGCTCAGCACTCCTACTTCACCGGCGTTCAACTCGATTTCTCGCTCACCAACCCTTACGTCGTCGTCGGATTGCTGTTTGGCGGACTGCTGCCCTACCTGTTCGGCGCCATGGGCATGACGGCGGTCGGCCGGGCAGCGTCATCGATCGTCGAAGAAGTGCGCCGACAGTTCCGCGAGAAACCGGGCATCATGCAGGGCCGCGACAAGCCGGACTACGGCCGCGCGGTCGACATGCTCACCCGGGCGGCAATCAAGGAGATGATCATTCCCTCGCTGCTGCCGGTGCTCTCCCCGGTCGTCGTCTACTTCGTGATCTACTTCATCGCCGGTGGCGGCGCCAACGGCAAGTCCGCGGCGTTCTCCGCTGTCGGTGCCATGCTGCTTGGCGTCATCGTCACCGGCCTGTTCGTCGCCATCTCAATGACGTCCGGCGGCGGCGCTTGGGACAACGCCAAGAAGTACATCGAGGATGGCCACTACGGCGGCAAGGGCTCGGATGCCCACAAAGCCGCCGTGACCGGCGATACGGTCGGCGATCCCTACAAGGACACGGCCGGACCGGCGGTCAATCCGATGATCAAGATCACCAACATCGTCGCGCTCTTGCTGCTCGCGGTGCTGGCGCATCGGTGAGCGTGCTGATCGAACGGATGGGTTGAACGGACTTCGCGCCGCTCAACTCGTCCTACAATCTCAGCTCCATTTGAAGATGCGGAACAAGTAGCTTATGTAGCTGAGCTCTTCGCCGCCCGACGGCGTCTTCTGACTCACATAATCGAAGATCTTGCCGTCCTTCATGCCGTAATCGGCGAGGCGCTCGACCTTGCGATTGCGATCGAAATAGACCGCCACGATGCGCCGATTGGTCTCCGTCGCCGGAAGAAATGACGTCTGCTCGGTTCGCTGCGAAATATAGTAGAACACCTCGCCGCTGACAGTCGCAACCGTCGACGGCGTTCCGAGCACGACCAACACCTGATCCTGGGATGAACCGAGCGGTATTTGTTCGAGCGCACCGTCCGGCAGAACGTAGCCGCGCTGGTAGCTCTGGGTGATGGCGCCGCAGGCACCCAAAGCGAGTGCCACGATGCCCACAACTGCAAAACGCCGCGCAGCGCCGGACGATCGTGTCCGGACGTGCCGCCGCGATGAAGCGTCCAACCGACTTCTCTCTTGCGTCATCGATCCCCTTGACCTAACCCGCACCCAAGCCACGTTCAGCGCGCGTTCGGTCCTGCCATGACGTCCGTCCGTCGCCGCAAACTACGAGGGAATAGTAAATGATCTGGTGGCGGCGTACCCCCCTGGAAACCACGATTGACGGCCTCTATGGCACCATCGTGGCACAGGCCAGGCTGCCGATTTTCTATACGGATTATGGGGTTCCGGACACCGTCGAGGGCCGGTTCGAAATGCTCGTCCTGCATCAGGCGCTCGCCGCGCGCCGAATTGCCCGCGAAACCGCGACCGGCCAACTTGGGCGTGTTCTGTTCGACCGATTCTGCCGCGATCTCGATCACAACTTACGGGAGATGGGCGTCGGCGATTTGACGGTTCCCAAGCGTATGCGCGTTTTCGGGGAGGCCTATTTTGGTCGCGCGCGGGCTTACGATCAGGCCCTGAGCACGCGCGACCATGAGGCCTGCGCGCAAGCGCTGGCGCGCAATGTCTATGGGGCGGTGATCGCGTCCGCCGGCGCGCGGCGTCTCGCGCGCTACATGGAGGAGGCCGCGCGTCAACTCGACGCGGTGCAGACGTCGGCCTTTGCCGCCGGCCTGTTGCGATTCCCGGATCCGAGGGCCATACCAGCGGCCATCGCCGCCTGACTGCCATGAGCGCGGATCCGACCAGACCCACCCCTGATCGACCTCGGGTGCCGCATCCCTGGCGCATCCCGCTCCGGATCGAGGACGTGCCGGAGACCGGCTACCACGTCGACCTGAGCGCCGATGAACGCACGCGCCAAGCGATCGCCGTGACCGCGGGCCTGCGAGAGCTGCCGCGGCTCGACGCCGTGTTCGACGTGACGCGCTCCGGTCATGACGGGCTGCGCGTGCGCGGGCAGGTGTCGGCAACGGTAGGCCAGATCTGTGTCGTCACGCTTGAGCCGATCGATAGCGAGCTGGCGGAAACGTTCGACCTTGTGTTCAAGCCGGCACCCGCGGCGCTCGCCGATGAACACGTCAGCGCGGATATCGACGCCGAGGAGATTGAAACGCTGGTCGAAGGAACTGTCGATCTCGGCGCCCTCGCCACCGAATTTCTGATTCTTGGAATCGACCCGTATCCGCGTAAAGCCGGCGCGATGTTCGAGCCCCCGCAATCCCCGGAGCCGGGCGGCGGCGCGTTCGCGGCCCTTGCCGCGTTGCAAAAGAAGCCGCCGAACTAATTGGATAATCCCGACTTTCGGCTTCGGCGGCTGAGCCTGCCAGACCAGAGAACGCACCCGGGTCCCCATTGTTTCCACGCGCCGAACCGGTATTGTCGCCCCGCTCACCTATCGGTCGCGCAGGACCGAGACCTCCGCCAAGGCCGATCCATGCCGCAGAAAGTTCGTATTGCGCTCGACACGATGGGAGGTGACCACGGCCCATCGGTGCTTGTGCCGGGTGCGCAGATCGCGCTCGAGCGCCATCCCGACATCGAGTTTCTGCTCTACGGCGACGAGGCACTGATTGCACCACTGCTGGCAACGCGCCCAAAGCTCGCGGCGGTCGCGCGCACGTTCCACACCGATGTCGTCGTGAAGATGGACGACAAGCCCAGCGTCGCCTTGCGACAGGGGCGCTGGAAATCCTCGATGTGGCGCGCCATGGACGCGGTCAAGAAGGGCGAGGCCGACGTCGCGGTGTCGGCCGGCAACACCGGCGCGCTCATGGCGATGGCCCGGTTCAACCTCAAGATGGCGCCCGGCATCAGCCGTCCGGCGCTCGCCGCGCTGTGGCCCACCCTGCGCGGTGAATCGGTCGTGCTCGATGTGGGTGCGTCTATCGGGGCCGACGCTTCCCACCTGATCGATCTTGCCATCATGGGCGGCGCAATGGCGCGGGTGCTGTTCGATCTCGACCGGCCGACGGTGGGGCTGCTCAACATCGGCGTCGAAGAGGTCAAGGGATTGGAGCCGGTGCGCGACGCCGGTCGCGCGCTGCGCGAAATGAACCTTCCCGATATTGACTACATTGGATTCGTGGAAGGTCATGACATCGGCCTCGGACTCTCGGACGTCGTGGTTACCGAGGGCTTTGCCGGCAACATCGCGCTCAAGACCGCGGAGGGCACCGCCAAGCAGATGGCGACGCATTTGCGCAACGCCATGGCCCGCACGCTGCGCTCGCGCATCGGTTACGTGCTGGCGCAAGGTGCGTTCCGTACGCTGCGCGACAAGATGGATCCGCGCAAGGTCAATGGCGGGGTGTTTCTTGGGCTCAATGGCCTCGTGATCAAGAGCCACGGAGGAACCGACAGCGAGGGTTTCGCCACCGCGGTCGATATGGGCTACGACATGGCGCGCTACGAGCTGCTCGCAAAGATCAACGAGACGCTCGGCAAGCGTGCGCGCAACGACAATCGGGCACCACTCGTGGGTGGAGCAGCGTCGTGAGCGTTGTTCGGTGCGTGGCGATCGGCTGCGGCAGTTACTTGCCGGCGCGGGTCCTCACCAACAACGACCTTGCGCGCATGGTGGATACGTCGGACGATTGGATCACCCAGCGCACCGGAATTCGGGAGCGCCATATCGCTGCCGACAATGAAACCACATCCGATCTTGCGCTCGCCGCCGCGCGCGCTGCGCTGGCCGATGCCAAGGTCGACGCCCAATCGATCGATCTCATCGTGCTCGCGACCTCGACGCCCGATAACACGTTTCCAGCAACCGCGGTTGCGGTGCAGGCCGCGCTTGGAGTTACGCACGGGGCGGCTTTCGACCTGCAGGCGGTCTGCTCGGGCTTTGTCTATTCGTTGGCAACGGTCGACGGGCTGCTGCGGGCGGGCGCCTTCCGGCGCGCGCTGGTGATCGGAGCCGAGACCTATTCGCGTATTCTCGACTGGAAGGACCGCGCAACCTGCGTGCTGTTCGGCGACGGGGCGGGGGCGTTCGTGGTCGAGGCGGTTACGCAACCCGGGACCCATGCCGATCGCGGCCTTTTGGCGACCCGGCTGCGTTCAGACGGCCGCCACAAGACCAAGCTATATGTCGACGGCGGACCGTCATCGACCGGCACCGTCGGAAAGGTCCGCATGGAAGGGCGAGCGGTCTTTAAACACGCGGTCGCAATGATCTCGGATGTGGTGTTCGACGTATTCAAGGCCACCGGCTATACGGCGGCGGACATCGACTGGTTTGTGCCGCATCAGGCCAACAAACGCATCATCGACGATTCGGCTCACAAGCTCGGTATCGCGCCACAAAAGATCGTGACGACGGTCGATCGGCATGGCAACACATCGGCTGCTTCAATTCCGCTCGCGGTGGCGGTCGCCGTGGCTGACGGGCGGATTAAACGAGGCGACCTGCTGCTTCTGGAGGCCATGGGCGGCGGGTTTACCTGGGGAGCCGCGCTATTGCGCTGGTAATGACCATGAGAACGGTTTCTCTGTTGACTCGCGTCGACCCTGTTGACTTGAATTGCCAAGCTCATATCGTTGATTATTCGTAAAAATGTCGGTCGAGGGCGGGCGGGCGATGGCCGGGAAGACAGTCACTCGGGCGGACCTCTGCGAGGCCGTCTATCAAAAGGTCGGTCTTTCGCGCACGGAGTCGGCAGCACTGGTGGAACTGGTGCTCAAGGAGATTACCGACTGCCTGGAGCGCGGTGAAACCGTGAAGTTGTCCTCGTTTGGCTCCTTCGTGGTGCGAAAAAAGGGCCAACGGGTGGGCCGAAACCCCAAAACCGGCAAGGAAGTGCCGATTTCGCCGCGCCGGGTGATGGTGTTCAAGCCATCGGCTATTCTCAAGCAGCGAATCAATACAAAACCCCAGAATCCGTCCTCATAAGGGGTGGCGGCATTGGACAAGGCTCCGGAAGCCTTTCGGATCATCAGTGAGGTCGCTGAAGACCTCAGTGTGCCCCAGCATGTGCTTCGCTTCTGGGAAAGCCGGTTTGCGCAAATCAGACCAATGAAGCGCGGCGGCGGCCGGCGCTACTATCGGCCCGACGACGTCGACCTCCTGCGTGGGATCCGCCATCTGCTCTATGGTGAGGGCTACACCATCCGCGGGGTTCAGCGCATTCTGCGCGAACAGGGGGTGGGCTTCGTTCAGACGGTCTGGCAGGAAGGCGCCCCGCAGCCGAGCCGCGATGCCTCCGATATCCAGGAGGACGATGACGCTGCCGAGCGCGGCGGGATCCTGAGCCGACTGCCCGGTCTGTTTCGGGCGGGCGACGACGACGAGCAGCAGGCGTTCGAACGGCGCGAACCGACGATCGGGCGGCAGCCTTCGGCCGACCCGCCCGAAGAGCCCACGTTGGCGCCGGCCGAGCCGGTCTTGTCCGATGAGCTTGCGGGTTTCACGCGAGAACACCTGCGCCAGCTCGACGCTGCCCTCCACCAGCTGACGGAGTGCCGGCGAAAGCTCGACGAGGCGTTCGAGGATCGCTAGCCCGCCTTAGGGACCCGTGCTGGCGCGGTCCTTGTCAACCTTCAGCCTCGAATCGATAGCCCGAACCGCTGCGGGTCACATGCCCAAAACCGGGCAGGTTGAGATGGGCGCCGGCCACCCGGATGCGGTCAGTCACAACCCAGTCGAACACACGGGTGCGTGAACGGCGCGCGGCTTCGGGATCGAGATCGAACGTCAACGCGGCGTCCGGTCGGGCAAACTGAACTTGCGCGACGTGGACGATGTCGCCCCAGATCAGCAGCGCATCGTTGCCTGATGCAATGAGCCAGCCGGTATGGCCCGGGGTGTGGCCGGGCTGCGGATGCGCCGTGATCCCGGGTAAAACTTCGCCGTCGCTGACTGCCCGCACGCGCTCGCGATAGGGTGCGAAGGCGCGGCGGGCTGCCGCCATGTTGCGTTGCCGGAACTCGTTGTCGCTCGCTTGCGGATCGCGCTCGACCCAGAACCGCAGGTCCTCGCCGTTCACAATGACGTCCGCATTGGGAAAATGGGCACGCCCGTCGTCGTCAACGAGACCGTTCGAGTGATCCGGATGAATATGGGTCAGCAGCACATAGTCGATGGCGTCCGGAGGAACCCCGATCGCGCGCAGATTGTCGGGCAATTTGCCCAGCGTCGGTCCCATGGAGGAACCCGAACCGGCGTCGATCAACGCGCGCTTGCCGTTGAATGTCAGCAGGAAGGCATTGACCGCAAGCGGCACCGGGCCGTCGGCCGGGAGCCCCGACATCTGCGCGGCCTGCGCCGGCGTAACGCCGACAAAGTTATTGAGCGTCGCATTGAGCACGCCATCGCTGACGGCGGTGACGTCGATAGCGCCCACTTTGCGACTGTTGGGGCGGGTGGCACCGGCCATAACGCACCTCAGTTGTAGAAGCTGGTTTCGATGACGTCGACGCCGCGGATGCGATCGATGAGATAGATCAGGCCACGCGCGTCCATGGTGACGTCGTTCGAGGACACCTGGGTGCTTCCCTGCTGCGGATCCGGCTTGAAATATCCAACCTCGCGCGGCGCGAACGGGTCGGCGATATCGAAGAAACGTAGGCCCTGGGCGAACCAGGCGAACGGAATGATGCTGCCGGAAAACCGTTCCGAGGGCTGATGGCATCCGGTCATCGGGGGCTGCGGTCTGCCGTCGACATCGACGCCGGCAACATTGATGGTCGCGATCGGGGTCGGAAGCGTTTCGTCGGTGATGTCGTAGATCCAGGAGAACGCCGGCGCGGCGGGCCGCAGCTTGGCCACGTCCTCGTCGGCGACCACCATGACGTTGCGGCCCTTGAGCGGCTGCGGCACCGCGAGGCAGGTGTGGGTCGGGTGCGGGAACGCCGGACTTCGCCGGTGGCCCGCGATGAGCTTAGGCTTCGTCAAATCGGAAATGTCGAGGATGTAGAGACCGTGATGCCAATAGCTCACATTGAGGCGATTTCCGACTCGCAACGGGTGGTGACAGCGCGGCGGAACGAAATCGTCCCACGGATAGGCCTCGCCTCCAGCCTTCCATTGACCCGGGATCCACCAGCGCGAGACCTCCGCGGGTCGTGCCGGGTCGGCGAGATCGAGGATCACCGGGATG
>DATIPA010000254.1:0-3096 GCA_035472475.1 Xanthobacteraceae bacterium
CGTCCGGTCCGCCGCCGCTGGGGATTTACCCAGCGAGAACTTGCGTTATTCCGCGCAGCTCGCGTTCGGCCGGCCCGGCCGGTCCACCAGAGTGCCGATCTTTTCCCGATGATGACCGACGAGGAACTCGCTGACCTCGCCTGCGCATTCCGACGATGACGACCACCCGTTCCGACGGATGGCGACCACCTGTTCCGATCGATGACGACCACGGGTGGCGCGGGCATGAAGGCGCCGTCAGGTGCATTTGCTGATCTCAGTGTTTGCGGTCGGCGTCAAGCGCGGCGGAGGCCGTCCCCGTAGTCAATAGGAGGGACCCGCGCGCGCTGCGCAGTGCCCTCATGGCTGACGCAGCGGCGCGCGCGGGAGGTCCCTGTTGACCCACGGGGGCGGCCGGTGGACTGGCGGTGTGCTTCATTTCTTTGCTCCCTTGGGGGGCTTGGCATCGGCTGCGGTGGTTGTCGCGGGCGATGCTGTTGGCTCGCTCGCTTCGGCGGCTTTGATTTTGCGCATCGATGGCCCGTCGAGTTCGAGGCGGTAGGCGTTGTGGACGACGCGGTCCAAGATGGCGTCACCGAGAGTGGGCTCGCCAATGACCTCATGCCAGGTAGCAAGGGGGAGTTGGCTGGTGATCAGCAAGGAGCCGCGTCCATGACGATCCTCGACGATCTCCATCAGATCGCGGCGCTGGCTGGCTGAGAGGCGATCCGGTCCCCAATCGTCGAGGACGAGGAGATCGACCCTGACCAGCATGCGGAACAGCCGCGCGAAGCGGCCGTCGCCGTGGGCGAGATCGAGATCGGTGAACAGGCGCGGCACGCGCGCGTAGTGAACTGTGTAGCCGTCGCGGCAAGCCTTCTGCGCCAGGGCGCAGGATAACCACGACTTGCCCACGCCGCACGGGCCAGTGACGAGCAACCCGCGGCGCTCGGCGATCCAGCGGCACGTCGCCAACTGCTGGAACAGTGCTTTGTCGAGCCGCCGCGGCGTGCGGTAATCGACGTCCTCGATGGCGGCTTGGCTGTGTCGCAACCGAGCCGCCCGCAATCGGATCTGGAAGCGCCGGGTGTTGCGGTTGCCAACTTCGCGATCGAGCAGCAATGCCAACCATTCGGCGTGGGTGAGATTGCGGGCCTCCTCTTGTGCTTCGAGTTCGACAAAGGCCTGCGCCATGCCGTCGAGCTTGAGCGCTCTGAGTTGGTCAAGCGTGGGATGTGTCAGCATCAATCATCTCTCCTCAGTGGAAGTAGGTAGGGCCGCGGATGTTGTCGTGCGCTATCGCCGGCCCGTCCGCGGGCTTGGCAGGCCGCTGGCGATCGAGGTTGTTCTTCAGGATCGAGTTGACGGAGCTGTAGGAGCGCGCACCGATCTCAAGCGCGCGGCTGCAGGCGGCTTCCAAACGCTCGCGGCCGTATGTTTTGACGAGCCGCAGGATACCAACGCAGGCGCGGAAGCCTTGCTCAGGGTGCGTGCGCTCCCGCAGGATAATCTCGACGAGTGCCGAGGTGTTGCGGCCGATCTCGCCGGCCTGCCGCGTGATGCGCTCCGGCGTCCAGTCGGCATAGCGCCGATGGCGCGACGGCATGTGCTCGCGCACCGTCGTATGCTTGCGGTTTGACGAGGAACGCACATGCGCGGCAACGCGCTTGCCGCGATGGAAGACCTCGACCGTGCGCGCCGTGATACGCGCCCAGACCTTCTCGTGCAGCAACTGGTGCGGCACTGAGTAGTAGTGCTTGTCGATCTCGACGTGATAGTCGAGCCCGACCCGGCATTCCTTCCACTCGGCGAAGACGTAGGGCTCGGCCGGCAACGGCTTGAGGGCCGACCGTTCCAGATCCTCGAACAGAGCGCGACGGCTTGCGCCCAGATGGCGCGACATGCGGGTATTGATCTGCGCCACGAGTTCGGCGATGGCCTCGTTCAATGCGCAGAGTGAGAAGAACTGCCGGTTGCGCAGCTTGGCGATGATGAAGCGAGTCGCGATTTGAACCGCGACCTCCACTTTGGCCTTGTCACGCGCCCGATACGGTCGCGCCGGCACAATGGCGGTGTTGTAGTGGGCCGCCATCTCGGCATAGGTGCGGTTGACCGCCGGCTCGTAGAAACAGGCCTTGGTGATGCCCGACCGTAGATTGTCGGACACCACCATTGCCGGAGCCCCGCCGATGAAGGCAAATGCGCGAGTGTGCGAACCGATCCAGTCGGAGAGGCCCTGCGTCCAGGTGGACTCCGCATAGGTGTAGCTCGACGCGCCGAGCGCGGCGACGAACAACTGCGCCGTCATCACCTCGCCGGTCGATGGATCGATCACCTCGAGCGTCGTGCCGGCGTAATCGACGAACATGCGCTCGCCGGCGACGTGGCTCTGCCGCATGGTCGGCGACAGCCGCACCGCCCAGGCGCGGTAGAGTTCGCAGTAGCGGCTGTAGCCGTAGCCGTCGGGATGGACAGCGCGATACTCCTCCCAAAGCAGCTGCAGCGTCACTCCTGACCGACGCAGCTCGCGGTGCACCGCCGCCCACTCCGGCTGCGGCCGACGATCACTGGCCGCAACCGTCGGCGGCGGGTAGAGCCGGCACTCCAGCTCCGCGTCCGTCAGATCCGCAGGCAGCGGCCAGCCAAGGCCGGCGCGACGTGCGCGCCAGATGCAGTCCCGGGCGGCCGTCGCACTCATCCCGAGGCTGGCGGCGATCTTGCGTTTGGACAGGCCGGCGGCCGACAGCCTCAGCACGTCGCGCACTTTGCGCATGGGTAATCTCGGTTCAGGCATTCCCCGCTCCTATGGAAAGGAGCGAAGCCATGCCGATTCGCGGATCACCCAACGGCGCCCGTCATCCCCGTCCACAGGTTGTCGCGATCGCCCGGAATCGGTGGTCGCGATCCGTCGGAACGCCTGGTCGTCATCAATTGGAATGACTGGTCGCGATCAATCGGAATCGCTGGTCGTCATCAGCCGGTGCGCGCACATTACGACTGGGCCTGAATTTGGCATCAAAGATGGATGGCACGAGCAGCGAAGCGAAGCCGGCGGCTTTGGGATACGTATCTGTTCCCTGGTTTTCGGAACAGACGGTGCGCGGGATTTTCGGTGAT
>DATIPA010000255.1:0-20884 GCA_035472475.1 Xanthobacteraceae bacterium
GTACCGGACGAACTGCAGAAGATCACGATATTTTCCGCCGGCATCGGAGCACATAGCGGGCATCGCGACAACGCGCTTGCCTTCATTGCCTGCCTCAAGTCAAAGGAAGCCGCGCCCACGTTGCGCGCCAACGGGCTGGAATCCGCCTGAGACATGCGAGCACCCGATCCCCACCGCCCGCCGTCCGCGGGTCAGCTTTGGCTATGCCTTGCGTTGCTCTGGCTCGCCGGCAACGGGCTTCGCATCACTATCCTGGCGGTACCGCCGGTAATCCCGCTGCTCTCTGCCGACTTGCACATATCGGCGACGCAGGTCGGCATCCTGGGCGGCCTCCCCGCGGTGCTATTCGCCTGCGCGGCGATACCGGGCTCGCTGCTGATCGCGCGCTTTGGCGCGTTGTCGACCCTGGTCATCGGCCTGTTGGCGACCGCGCTCGGCTCGGCGCTGCGCGGCGTCGTTCCTGATGTAGCTCTGCTCTACGCGGCGACGGTCGTAACCGCGTTCGGCGTCGCGGTGATGCAGCCTGCCTTGCCACCGCTTGTGCGCGCCTGGCTGCCGCATCGCATCGGTTTTGGCACCGCCGTCTACACGAACGGGCTCCTGGTCGGGGAAATCATTCCCGTGCTGCTCACCGGACTCGTGGTGCTGCCGCTGGTCGGCAACAGTTGGCGCTGGGCGTTCGTGGCGTGGGCGGTTCCGGTCGCCTTGATCGCGGTGGTGATCGCGCTGCTGGCACCGCGCCCCGGCCTCATGGGTTTCGCCTCGGTGCCACGCCTGTGGTGGCCGAACTGGCGTGACCCGTTGATCTGGCGATTGGGGTTGATGCTCGGCAGCGTCAATGCACTCTACTTCGCAACGAACACATTCATTCCCTATTATTTTAACGCGGTGGGGCGTGACGGCCTGATCGGTCCCGCGCTGGTCGCACTCAATGCCGGTCAGGTACCGGCGTCCTTCGTGCTGCTCGCGGTCGTCGGCGAGTTGGAGCACAAGGTATGGCCCTACGTGGTGTGTGGGCTCATTAGCATCGCGTGCGTGGCCGGCATCGTTTTCGGCAATGGCGCGGTGGTGATCGGGAGCGCGGCTGTGCTGGGCTTCGCGGCAGCGGCGGTCCTGATCCTGATGTTGGCGTTGCCGCCGCTGCTGAGCAAACCGGACGACGTCCATCGCACGGCAGCCGCCATGTTTACCATCAGCTACAGCCTCGCTGTCATAACGCCGGTTGTGAGCGGGGTGGTCTGGGACCTCAGCGGGGTGCCGGCAACCGCATTTCTCCCAATCGGGTTGATCGTCCTGCTGCTGATCGGGCTGGCGCCGAAAATCAGCGTCCCGCGCGATGCCGTATAGCGGCAATTCGGTTGCGCGCCTCGACGCTTGCAGCCGGAAAATGCTAGTTGTCGCCGCCACCTTCACGCAGCGCGGGCACCCCTCGCGCCAACCAAACGAGTGACAACAGTGGACAACGGGAAAGCCATTACGGCGGAAGCATTCCTCGCGCGACTGGCGGAGCGTGGCGTTGACTACGTATTCGCAAACGCCGGTACCGATTTCGCGCCGATTATCGAGGCGCTGTCACGCAAGAACGGCAAGTACCCGCGCTTTGTCACGGTGCCGCATGAAAATCTCGCGATGGCGATGGCCAACGGCTACTACCGCATGGCTGGCAAGCCGGCGGCCGTGATGGTGCATGTCACCGTCGGCACCGCCAACACGATCTGCGGCCTGATGAACATGGCGCGCGACAACGTGCCGGTAATGCTGTGCGCCGGCCGCACGCCGATCACCGAGACCGGCCACCAGGCCTCGCGCAACGGTGCGATTCATTGGGGCCAGGAAGCCTTCGATCAGGGCGGCATGGTGCGCGAGTTCGTGAAATGGGATTACGAGCTGCGCGCCGGCCAGCCGGCGGGTGCGCTGGTTGACCGCGCACTCGATATCGCGATGTCGGAGCCGCGCGGACCGGTCTACATGTGTCTGCCGCGCGAAGTGCTGGCGAGCGAAGCGATAGCGATGCGGCGCGACAACGTCCGCCCGCTCGGCGTTGAGCCGGCGGAACCTGCGCGCAAGGTAATCGACGAGGCTGCCCGCATTCTCGCCAAGGCCGAGTATCCGCTCATCGTGACGGCGGCGCTCGGCCGCTCGGTGGAGGCGTTTGACGCGCTCGCGGTGCTCGCCAAGGATTTTGCTTTCCCGGTGGTGCAGCCGTTTGCCACCGACCTCAGCCTTGCGACCGATCATCCGATGTTCTGCGGCTTCGAGCTCGGGCCACACCTCGCGCAGGCCGACGCGGTGCTGGTGATCAACGCCGGCGTGCCATGGATGCCGCGCATGGCGAAACCGAAGGCCTCGACCAAGGTCATCCACATGGCGGTCGACCCGTTGGTGAGCCGGCATCCATTCCGCGAATACGAGGCCGATCTGCTGGTTGCCGGCGATCCAGCCGCGGGCCTCGCGATGCTGCGCGAGAGCCTCGGCGAGGTCATCAAGGACAAGAAGGCTATTGATGCGCGCCGCAAGACCGTCGCCACGGCGAGGTCCGACCTGATGGAGAAGCGTGACAAAATGGCGGCGTCCGTCAAAGACCAGACCCCGATCCATCCGGCCTGGCTCGGACACTGCCTCAATCAGTTCAAGGCCAAGGACGCGGTCGTCATCAACGAGCTCGGCGTGCCGCCCAGTCGCCTCGATCTGACCGCGCCGCTGAGCTTCATCGGCAGCGGGCTTGCAGGCGGGCTCGGCGCCGGGCTCGGCACCGCACTCGGCGCCAAGCTCGCTGCTCCCGAGCGCGAAGTGATCGGCTGCGTCGGCGATGGTTCCTACATGTTCGGCAATCCGGTACCGGCGCACTTCGTTGCCCACGCTGAAAACCTTCCGACCCTGACGGTCGTCGCCAACAATCATTCGTGGCTCGCCGTGCGGCAGTCGACGCTGGCGGTCTATCCGGACGGCGCCGCCGCCAAGGCGAACGTGATGCCGATTCAAGACCTCAACCCGTCGCCGGCGTTCGAGAAGGTGATCGAATCCTGTGGCGGCGTCGGCGAAAAGGTCGAGGCGCCGGAGGATCTGACGCCCGCGCTCAAGCGCAGCTTCGAGGCGTTGCGCTCCGGTACGCCGGCGCTGTTGAACGTGTCGGTGCAGCCGATCCGCTAGCTTTCATTGCTAGTCGCGGGGCTGAAGATCGCCAGCGGCGTCGCCAGGCCGCGCAGCGCATGCTCGCCGAGGTCATCGAGCGGCGCGCTGAGCCGGCGTGCGACCGGCTCGGTAATCAGGATTGGCCGGCCAAGCGTCTTGGTGAGCGTCTCGACGCGGCTCGCCGTGTTCACCGCGGTCCCGATGACGGTGAAGTCCAGGCGCTCGGGCGCCCCGACATTGCCGAAGAACACCTCGCCCTCGTGCAGCGCGATGCCGGTGCGCAGCGGCCGCCATCCTTCGATGCGCGCGAGGTCCGATGGCATCACCTGATTAAGGTCATCGACCGCGCGAAGCGCGCGTTGCGCGGCCGTCAGCGCTGCTTTGGCCGCCGCCTGCTCGCTCTTAAAGCTTGTGTAAGGAAACACGGCGAGCAGACCATCGCCGATGAACTTGAGCACTTCTCCGCCTTCTGCCATGACGGCGCCGGCAAGCCGCTCGAAGTACGCATTGATGAGCGCGACGATGTCGCTGCCCGCCAGCCGGTCGCTCAGATCGGTAAAGCCGCGCAGGTCGGATGCCCAAATGATCGCGCGGATGGCTTCACCGGCGCCGCGTTTGATGGAGCCGCGCAGGACTTGCTGGCCTGCCGCTTCGCCCAGATAGGTGTCGAGCACATTGCTGGCGATACGCGAAACGATATGACGCTCGACGTGCAGCGCAAAGAGACCCAGGATGCGGCTCAGGCTTGCCCGATCGGCCTCGGTGAATCCACCCACCCGCTTGGTCGCGATCGAGGCGGCGTTGTGATAGGCCCCGCCCGCCCGCAGCGGCATCACGACGTATTCGGTGATGCCGCGCCGCGCCAGTTCCGCCATCAGCGGATATTGTTTCACGGTGTCCGGGTCGCTTGTGTCGCCGCGAAAAACCTCGCCGTACTCGATCACGCGAAACAGCGGATTGCGGCGGTAGGCGTCGGTCTTGAGCGTCGCTTCCGCGACTTTGACTTCATCGCAAAGTCCGTCGGCGCGCTCCCAGTTCCAGGCGAAGCCGAACACCTGCGGATGCAGCGTGCCGACGTGCAAGCTGGCGCGATCGAGCGGCGCGCCCGCCGCCACCAGACGCCACGCCAGCGCTTCGAACAGTTCCAGCAAATCATCCACCTGCATCGCGTCGGCGAGCAGCCAGGACTCGATCTCGTCGATCGTGGTGTGCGCCGGCGCGACCGACCGTCCGCGATCGGACCGCCGCAACAGCGTGACCGAGGCCGTGTAGCTTCGGGGCGCCGGGTCGAGCGGTGGCGTTGGCATTCGATCGTATCCTCGGCAATTGCCCGCTCCATGCTAGGACGTGCCGGCCGCTTGTCGATCCGCCCGCATGGCTAGGTACCGGTGTCCGTCACACCGCCGTCACGGCCGCGTGGATCGACTCGCAGTGGCGGACGAGATTGTGGTGCGTGCGCACGAACTCCCGCAACGGCGTATCGATCGCGTAGAAATAGATATTTGCAATAAAGCCATAAACGCCGGCGTCGGCGCTGCTGGGGTGTGATCCGAACAGAAATCCGTTGTTGCCGACGAGGTCGGCAAGGACTTGCAAATCGGCGAGGCCGCGCTTGTAGACATCCGCCGGCTCGTAGCGCCCGATGCCCTGGTAGCGGTAACGCTCGAAATTGTAGGCCTGCGCGGCGGCAAGCCCTTCGGCGGTCAGACTCGCATGGGTCTTGAGCAGCTCATCGCGAAACAGCGGCCAGAAGCGCGGGTCTTTCCAGCGCGAAAACGACATGACCCAGTAGAGATCGTCTAGCGTACGCCGGAGCATCAGGTCGATATCGCGCTGGGAGCGCGTGAGCGCGTTGTCGATCGTCAAATGATGTTTGCCGATCAGATGGGCGATGATCGTATCGCTGTCGCCGATATGCTGGCCGTCGTCGTCGATGTAGGGAAGCTGGCCGCGCGGCGCCGCCTTGGCGTCGAAGATGTGTTCATGCGTAAACGGCAGCTTCGTGAGCTTCAAGAAGGCGAAAATCTTCAAGCCATAGGGATTGTTGTCCGCAACGCCGAAGAGCTCCGGATAGGAATAGAGCGTGAGCACGAACTGTCATCCGCTGATTGATCGCGCCGCGATGATAATCGATTTTTCTAGATTTCGGCTGCGCCTTCATACCACGAGGCGCGATCGAGTGTGCATTTACAGGGCACACACGCGTGCCCGTCGAATAGCCTCCCAGCCGAGGCGCCCCTATAATGGCCTCATGCAGCGGGGCATTCGCCTTCACATCAACAAGGACGTCGTAGCCGGGCTGATGTTCATGGCCTGGGGCGTGGCCGGCTTGTGGCTGGCACGCACGTACCCGGTTGGAACAGCGATGCGGATGGGACCCGGGTACTTCCCCAATGTGCTCGGCTGGCTGCTGCTGGTCTTTGGGCTCGGCATCGCGGTACGTGGCGCGCTGACCGAGGGCGAGAAGCTGACAGCTTGGTACTGGCGTCCGCTCGCCATGGTGCTGCTCTCGTTCATCGTGTTCGCCGCGTTGATCGATCGCGCCGGACTCGCGAGCGCAGCCGCCGCTGCCACGATCGTCGGCGCCTACGGCGGACCCGAGTTTCGCTGGCGCGAAGTCCCGCTGCTTGCGGTCGGCCTCACTGCCGGGGCGATCGCACTGTTCAGCTACGCACTCGGTCTGCCGATGCAGATCTGGCCCTGATAACGATGGACCTGTTGCATAACCTGATCCTCGGCTTCCAGGTCGCTCTCACCCCGTTCAACATCCTGTTCTGCCTGATCGGCGCGCTGATCGGGACCTTGGTCGGCGTGCTCCCGGGTATCGGTCCGGTCGCAACGCTCGCGATCCTGCTGCCGACCACGTTCTACCTGCCGCCGGTCGCCGCCCTGATTATGTTGTCCGGCATCTACTACGGTGCCCAGTACGGCGGCTCGACCACCGCGATCCTGGTCAATCTTCCGGGCGAATCGTCCTCGCTCGTCACCTGCCTCGACGGCTATGCGATGGCGCAGCGCGGGCGCGCCGGCGCCGCCTTGGCGGTCGCCGCGCTGGGGTCGTTCTTCGCCGGCACCGTGGCAACGTTGTTCATCGCGATCGCGAGCCCGCCGCTCTCCCAAGTGGCGCTGCAATTCGGGCCGGCCGAATATTTCTCACTCATGGTGCTCGGCCTGATCGGCGCTGTGGTGCTTGCTTCGGGCTCGCTTACCAAAGCGGTCACCATGGTGTTCCTCGGGCTGCTGCTCGGGCTCGTCGGCACCGATACCAACTCGGGGACACAACGCTTCACGTTCGGCATGCCGGTGCTCTCCGACGGCATCGGATTCGTGCCGATCGCCATGGGATTGCTCGGCATCACCGAGATCATCACCAACCTGGAACAGCAGCGCCACACGCCCGTGGTCATGATGAAGATCGGGCGATTGATGCCGACGCGCGAGGAATTCCGTCGCGCCTGGCCAGCGGTGCTGCGCGGCACCGGCATAGGCTCGCTGCTCGGCGTGCTGCCGGGCGGCGGCGCGCTGCTCGCTTCCTTCGCGGCCTATGCGTTCGAGAAGAAGGTCGCGCGCGATCCCGCGCGCTTCGGCAGCGGTGCAATCGAAGGCGTGGCCGCGCCGGAGTCAGCCAACAATGCCGGGGCGCAAACCTCGTTCATTCCCCTCCTCACGCTCGGCATTCCCTCCAATCCCACGATGGCGGTGATGGTCGGCGCCATGACCATCCAAGGCATCGCGCCCGGGCCGCGCGTCATGGTCACTCAGCCGGAGCTGTTCTGGGGAATCATTGCCAGCATGTGGGTCGGCAACCTGGCGCTGGTGATCATCAACTTGCCGCTGATCGGCATCTGGGTGCGGCTGCTCACCGTGCCGTACCGGCTGTTGTTCCCGGCGATCCTGCTGCTGTGCTGCATCGGGGTCTACAGCCTGAACAGCTCGCCGACCGAAGTCGGTCTCACCGCCCTGTTCGGGTTTTTCGGCTACGTGTTCTACAAACTCGGCTGCGAGCCGGCGCCGTTCGCCCTCGGCTTCATCCTGGGGCCCCTGATGGAAGAAAACCTGCGGCGCGCGCTGCTGCTGGCGCGCGGCGATCCGATGACGTTCGTGTCCTCGCCGATCAGCCTCGCGCTGCTGATCGCTGCGGCGGCACTGCTCGCGCTCGTGGTCGTGCCGGCATTCAAGCGCACCCGCGCAGAGGCGTTTCGCGAGGGCTAGTCCCGAAGCGCGCGGGCTATGCGCGGTAACGGCTTGCGCCCTCGGGGAGGCAGTCGCACAATCGCACAACATCCGGGAGAACGCCCCATGTCAGTGGCCGCTTTGGATACGACCGATCAACTGCGCAAGGCGTGGAAAGACGCCCACCTCGCGCCGCTTTGGGAAAGCCCCACCGCGCACAAGCCCCCGCCCCCGCCCGACCCATCCTATTTGTGGTCGTGGGAGCGCGTGCGTCCGCTGATCGGGCGCGCGATCGAGGTGGCGAACCCCGCCGCGGTCGAACGCCGCGTGTTGACGCTGGTCAATCCGATCACGCGCGGCCCGGAGGATCAGGCGACGGCGCGCACCCTCTCCGCAGCGCTGCAGATCCTGCTGCCGGGGGAAACCGCCCGCCCGCATCGCCACTCCATGAACGCCATCCGGTTTGTGCTCGAAGGCGAAGGCGCGCTTACTATTGTCGACGGCAAGCCGTGCCCGATGCAGTTCGGCGATCTCATTCTCACGCCCGCATGGTCGTGGCACGAGCATGCGCACCACGGCAGCGGGCCGATGATCTGGCTCGACGCGCTCGACGTGCCATTACACCTGTGGTTCGGCACCGCCGCATTCGAAGCCGGCCCTGTGCGTGAAATGCCGCCGACACTGCCGGATGCGGCGTACGCAGTTGCCAACGTGGCGCCCGAGGTTGCATTCCTGTCCGCGCACTCACCGGTCTTTCGCTATCCCTATCCGGACGTCGTGAAGGCGTTGGGCGCGGCACCGCGTGCGCGCGACGGCGCGCGCCGCGTCCGTTACATCAATCCAGTGACTGGCGGCGCCGCCATGGCGATCATGGACATGCATCTGATACAGGTCGATCGCGAGCCGGCGGTTCCGTTCCGTACGAACAGCAATGCGGTCGCCTGTGTGGTCGAGGGCCGCGGCGAGAGCCGGATCGGCGGTGACACCATCGTATGGGGCCCGCGCGACATCTTCACACTGCCGCAGGGCAACTGGATCAGTCACCGCGGCGAAGGAACCTCACGTCTGTTCGTGGTGTCCGATCGCGATGCGCTGGCACGGCTCGGCATCCTGCGCGACGAGTACGGCAACAGCGCGAACTGACGGCCGCCAAACCCGAACGGCCTGCCAGGGCATACATTGACAGAATAATCCCTATAGGGACTATATTCACTGCGACCACCCGACGGAGCGATCATGCAGCTCGGCGTCCAGTTCTTCCCGGCGGTGAGCCCACGCGACAAGGATGCGGCGAGCTATTTCGCGGACTGCCTGACGGTGGTCGAAGAGGCCGATCGGCTTGGCTTTACCCACGCCCGCACGGTTGAGCACTATTTCGAAGCGTACGGAGGCTATAGCCCGAATCCGATCGTGTTCCTGTCGGCGATGTCGCAGCGGGCCAAGCGGATGCGCCTCGTGACCGGCGCGGTGCTGCCGGTCTTCAACAATCCACTCAAGCTCGCGGGCGAGATCGGCATGTTGGATGCGATTTCGGGTGGGCGCCTCGACGTCGGGTTCGCGCGCGCGTTCCTGCCGCACGAATTCCGCCGCTTCGGGGTTTCGCCTGACGAATCGCGCGCCCGCTTTCAGGAGGGGCTCGATCAGGTCGATCTCCTGCTGACCACGGAAGGCGCCAGCTACCGCGGCCTGTTCCATTCGTTCGAGAACGTTACGTCGCTGCCGCGCCCGACCCAGAAACCACGGCCCAACTTCTATATCGCGGCGACGCAGACCATGGAGTCGTTCGAGTTCGCGGCCCGCCGCGGCTACGGCTTGATGACGATCCCGATCGGCCCAATCAAGCCGCTGGTCGCCCGCTATCGCGAAGTCTGGCGCGAGGCGGGCCACCCCGGCGACGGCAACGTCATGATCGCGTTCCACATGCTCTGCCATGAGAACGGCCAGCGCGCCCGCGATCTCGCGCGCGAGCCCTACTATCAGTACTTCCGCGTGATGAATGAATCGACGCGCGACTGGGCCGACCGCAAGACCGTTTCCAAGGACTATCGCGACTACGACCGGTCGATGGGCAATATGAGCCGGTCCAACTTCGAGGAGCAGATCGAGAAGGGCAGCGTCTGGGTGGGAACGCCCGACGAGATCAAGGGAATCGTCGCACGCTTTGTCGATTTCATGGGCCCGTTCGAGCACGCCTCGCTGCAGATCAATTTCGGCAACATGGATTGCGACGACGCGCTGCGCTCGATGCGACTGTTCGCATCCGAAGTGATGCCGACGCTGACGGCCGCGAGCGCCGAGCCGGCGCGCAAGGCCAAGGCCGGTTAAGCAACAGAGCGATGGCCGTTGTTGACGGCGACATGAAGTTCCGCAAGAAGGGCTCCCGTGTTCGACGCGAACTGGTAGCGAACACCTGATTTATGCGTGGTAAAGGGACGCGAATGCCGGACGGAAAATGGGTCAAGGTCGCCGAGCGCTCGGCGCTCGCCGAAGGTGCGATGGTGGGGGTCGAGGTCGGTGACCTGCTGATCGCGCTCTACAACGTGGACGGCGAGATCTACGCGACTGACAACACCTGCACCCACGCCTTCGCGATGCTGACCGACGGCTTCCTTGACGGCGACATCATCGAATGCCCGCTGCATGGCGGCTGTTTCAAGGTGCAGACCGGCGAGGGCCAAGGCGCACCGGTCACCGAAAACATCAAGACCTACCCGGTGCGAGTCGTCGATGACGCCATCGAAGTACAGGTGGGGTGAGTTTGCGATAGTCAGGACGAAGAGCGTTGCGCATTGCGCCGCTTCGCATATCCGTCGAGCAGCGTTCGCACCATGCGCATGAATTGACGCCGTTCGGCGGGCGGAAGCGGTGCCAGGATCTTGGCCTGCGAACGATCGATGCTAGCCTCGATCGCAGCCAGCAGCCGGCGCGCCTTCGCGGTGATGAACACCGAATTGGCCCGCCCGTCGTTGGCCGCCGTACGTTTGTCGATCAGGCCGCGGCGCGCCAGCGCGTCTACGATGCGCGCCGTCATCGACCGATCGATCGCGGTGAGCTCGGAGAGCGTGACCTGATCGATACCCGGTCGGTGTTCCAGGACCTGGAGGGTGACGTATTGGGTCGGGGTCAAATCGAAACCGGCGGTCTCCTCGTGGAAAATCAGCACGGCATATTGCTGCAGCCGCCGGATGAGGTGCCCGGGCTTCGAGAACGGATCGACCAGAGATTTCATCGCTGTACAACTCGATAGGCGTCGTTCATAAAAACATTGCTCCCTATACTGTCAATTGCGTCCGAGGCTCGAGGAAACAGAATGAAAATCTGCTGGTTCGGCGACAACCAACTGGGGCTGGTCGAAGGCGACACTGTGCGCGATGTGAGCGCGGCACTTAAGGTGCTGCCGTCGCAGCGCTACCCTGCCCCCAAGGGCGACCCGTTGATCGCCAACCTGCCGCTGATCCGGGCCGAAATTCAGAAGATCGCGCCCGACGCCAAGACGTTCGCGGTGAAGGACGTACGCCTGCTAAGCCCGGTCGCGAGCCCGACCAAGATCATCGGCACCCCGGTCAACTATCTCAAGCACATCGAGGAGGCGGATGCCCAGCGCGACGTGTTCTCCAACCGCAATCGAGGCAGCATCGAGGAGCAGGGCCTGTTTCTCAAGGCCACGAGCTCGCTGGTTGGGCCGGGCGAAGGCGTGAAGCTGCGGTTCCTCGATCGGCGCACCGACCACGAGATGGAACTCGGGGTCGTGATCGGAACTTTTGCCAACAACATTGCAGAGGCGCGGGCGCTCGATTACGTCGCCGGTTATTGCATCGCGCTCGACATGGTGGTGCGCGGCTCGGAGGACCGCAGCTTCCGGAAATCGATCGATACCTATGCGGTCGCCGGACCCTGGCTGGTGACCGCAGACGAGATCCAGGCGCCCGGCCGCCTCAAGTTCAGCCTGTCGGTCAACGGCGAGGTGCGTCAGGCCTCTGACACGCAGTTCATGATCATGAGCATCGAGCGCCAGATCGCCTGGGCGTCGACATGGTACCCGCTCTATCCGGGCGACATCATCATGACCGGAACCTGCGAGGGCGTCTCGCGCGTGGTGCCGGGCGACGTCATGCATTGCGAGATCGAGCAAATCGGCGCGATGGACGTAACGATCTCGGCGGTGTGAATCCTGGCTGAGCTAAATCTTCAGCACGCGCTCCGCGTTGCGGTGCGCGATCTTGGCACGGTCGGCCTCGCTGATCGATAGCTTGCGCAGGAACTCCATGCCGACCGTGTTGGCCTCATAAGGCCAGTCGACGGCGAACAGGATATTGTCCGCGCCGAGCGCCAGCAGCGTGCACACGAACGCGGGCTCGTACCAGTTCCCGCTGGTGGTAACAATCAGATTGTCGCGCAGATAGTCGATCGGTGCCTTCTTCAGGCCGCGCCGCATGGCCGCAATCGCGCTGTGGTCGTTAAGCCGATGCATGGCGAACGGCAGCCCTTCGCCGAGGTGACCGAGAATGATCTTGAGCGTCGGATAGGTGTCGAACACGCCGGCGAACAGAATGCGCAGAAAGTGACAGCTGGTGTCGATAGCAAATCCCCAGGCCGAGCCTTGCAATTCCTCATAGGGCGCGAAGTACGCCTTGACCGCTTCTGGATGCGGCATCGCCGGATGCAGATAGATCGGAACGTCGAGCCTGGCCGCCGTCTCAAACACCGGCCAGAATTTCTTGTCGTCGAGAAACGCGCCTTGGGTGTGGCCATGAATCATGGCGCCCTTGAACCCGAGCTCTTTAACGGCACGTTCGAGCTCACGCGCCGCCGCTTGCGGATCCGGGGTCGGTAGCGCCGCAAAGCCGGCAAAGCGGTCCGAGTGTTTGGCAACCGCGTCGGCCAAGCGATCGTTGGCGTCGCGCGCCATCGGGACCGCAACGTCGGCCGCAAACCCTTGCGGGCCCGGTTGGCCAAAGGAAAGCACCTGGATATCGACGCCCGCGGCGTCCATGTGTCGAAGCCGCTCGTCACCGAGATCGGCGATCTGCTTGGTGATGTCATGGCCGATGTGTTCGCTGCGGCTCGCAATCCAGCAGTCGCGAAATGCGCTGCTCTTGGCGTACTGACGCAGCAGTAGAGTGACGAAATGCTCCTCGATCGCGATGACGCGCGCAGGCTTCTTGGCGGCGAGATAGTCGGACATGGACGGAGACTCCCGGCTTGATCTTCGCGAGATGGCGGACGGCGACGAACCGATCCTACGACGCGTCGTCCGCTCTGCTCTACCCGGGTCCGACCTCAACGGGGCGCGTCTCGTCCTCGGTCCATTCCGACATCGAGCCGTCGTAGAGCCGCACCCGCGGCCGGCGCAGCACCTCCGACAAAATGAACCAGCTGGTCGCTGCCTGATGGCCGGTGTTGCAATAGCTCACGATCGGCTGTGCCGGCAGCGCGAACAGGCGCTCGAGCTCGGGAACCGGCTTTAGCCGCCGCGTCGCCGGATCAAAGGCGCGCGCATGATCGTGGTGAACCGCGTCCGGCAACCGCCCTGCCCGTTTCGCTTGCGGACTTTTCTCGTGACCTTCGAAATAGCTCTGCGAGCGGGTGTCGAGCAGGATTTCGTCGCCCTGCGCGACCGCGTCCTCCACTGCGGCCAGATCGGCGCGCAGCCCGTCGATGAACTGCACCGGATAGGCCGGCACTGCCGGCGGTGCACGGCGCCCGCTTTCGACTGCAAGCCCAGCCTCCTGCCAGGCGGCCATCCCGCCATCCAGCACGGATTGCTTCACATGGCCGGCGACCTTGAGGGTCCAATAGACACGCGCGGCAGCACTGAAATCGCCGGGCGAGGTCCCGGCGCCGACCACGATCACGTGAACGGAGGGTGTAATTCCACAGCGGGCGAACAGAGCGGCGAGGTGCTGCGCATCCGGCAGCAGGCCGCTCGCCATGCCTTTGGTCGTGCGCCAGCCGTCCTTGACATAGTCGGTGTGGACCGCACCCGGAATATGCGCAGCCTCGTAAGCGGCGGCGCCGCCGCCGTCGACGGCGGAGCGGAGGTCCAGTATGCAGAGCCCATCGCGCGAGTGCGCGGCAAGCCACTGCGCAGAAACCAGCGGGTCGGTCATGGCGATGCTGATAGGCTCATGGGCGGCGACTTTCAATCGCCAAGCTCGCGGCTGTCGTCGCCCGTGAAAGCGGGCGATGACGCCGGGTGAGAGGGCTGACCTAAAACTACGCTGAAACGCGCTCCGAGCGCACCGAAACTGGGCGTGCGTCACGACTGGTGCGGACGCGCGCGACCGTTACGCGGCCGTCGCCGGTTGGCTGGAAGAACACGCTGTAACGCCGCGCCGCCTCCTCGAACGCGGTGGCGTCGGCGGGCTTGGCAACCTCGAACGCATCGAAGCCAGCGCGCATCAGGAACAGGAACTGGTCGCGCAGCACCTGGCCGGTCGCGCGCAGTTCGCCGCGGAAACCGAACCGTTCGCGCAACACGCGCGCCTGGCTGTACGCCCGTCCGTCCTTATAGACTGGAAACACCAGGGCAATGAGCGCGAGGTTTGCCAGATGCGGCTCGAGCTCGGAGACGTTGCGGCTGTTGGGCCAAATGACCCCGACCGCGTCCTCGCGCTGCGCGAATTCGTCGGCATCAGCGAGGAAGCGTTCCGCCGATACGATGACCGGCCCCCGCTCCGGCACCGGCTCGCCGTCGGCGACGCGCAGAAAGCGGTCCTCGACGATCTTTCCTGATCTAACGAGTGGCATAGACGCGCTCCTTGAACGGTTCGACGCCGACGCGCTCGATCGTATCGATGAACAATTCATCGGATTGCTGGCGCAGCTCCAGATAAGCCTGGGCGATATCCTCGACGACGTCGGGTACGTCGTCGTAGGGAACCGCCGGGCCAATCAGGGTCCCAAGCTGCGCCTTCTCGTCTGCGCGTCCCCCGATCGTGATCTGATAGAACTCCTCGCCGTTCTTCTCGACGCCAAGAATTCCGATGTGGCCGACGTGGTGATGGCCACAGGCGTTGATGCAGCCGGAAATGTTGATGTGCAGCCGCCCGAGCCCGCGCGCAACGTCGAGGTCGCGGAAGCGTTTGGAAATTTCCTGCGCAACCGGGATCGCGCGCGCGTTGGCAAGGCTGCAGTAATCAAGGCCCGGGCAAGCGATGATGTCGGACACGAGCCCGACATTGGGCGTGGCGACGCCGATCGCATCGAGCGCACGAAACACCTCGGGCAGGTCGCCCTGCCGCACGTGCGGCAACACCAGGTTCTGCTCGTGGCCGACGCGGATTTCGCTGAAACTATGGCGGTCGGCGATGTCGGCAATCGCGTCCATCTGATCGGCCATGCAGTCACCGGGCGGCTTGCCGACTGGCTTGAGGGACAGCGTGACGATCGCGTAGCCGGGCATCTTGTGGTTGCTGACCGCGTTGTCGACCCACGTCGCAAAGCGCGCGTCGGCCTTGCGCGCCGCTGCTAGTGCCGGCGGGCTATCCTCGAGCCGCTCGTAGTCCGGATAGCGGAAGCGCGCCGCAATTTCGGCAATCACCGCGGGATCGAGCGCGAGCGCGCCGTCCTTGATTGACTGCCACTCGGCGTCGACTTCCCGGCCGAACTTTTCGGCGCCGAGCTCGTGGACCAGGATCTTGATGCGCGCCTTGTAGATGTTGTCGCGCCGGCCGTACTGATTGTAGAGGCGCAGCACTGCCTCGACGTAGCTCAAGAGATCGCGCTTGGCCAGAAACGGCTTGATGATCTTGGTCAGAAACGGCGTGCGTCCGAGCCCGCCGCCGACGCCGACTTCGAATCCGACCTCACCCGCGCCGTTGCGGTAGAGCCGCACGGACAGATCGTGGATCGCAAGCGCGGCGCGATCGTGCGAGGCCGCGCTGACCGCGATCTTGAACTTACGCGGCAGAAACGAGAACTCCGGGTGCAACGTCAGATGCTGGCGCAGCAGCTCGGCCCATATGCGCGGATCTTCGATCTCATCAGGCGCTACCCCGGCCCACTGGTCCGTCGTGATGTTGCGCACGCAGTTGCCGCTGGTCTGCATCCCGTGCAGGCGGGAATCCGCGAGATCCGCCATGGCGTCCGGCAATTCCGCGAGCTTGATCCAGTTGAACTGGATGTTCTGCCGCGTGGTGAAATGGCCGTAGCCGCGGTCGTAACGGCGCGCGACGTGGGCGAGCTTGCGCATCTGATCGGACGCGAGCGTGCCGTACGGAATGGCGATGCGCAGCATGTAGGCGTGCAGCTGCAGATAGACGCCGTTCATGAGCCGCAGCGACTTGAACTCGTCCTCGTTGAGCTCGCCGGTCAGCCTGCGCCCGACCTGGCCGCGGAACTCAGCAACGCGCTCCGCCAGTAAGGTCCGGTCGAAGTCGTCGTAGAGGTACATCGCCGTGTCTCAATACTGGTATTCCGACCTCAGATGCCGAACGTGATCGGCAGCTCGATCGTGGGACCGCGCAGGCGGATCGCTTCACGCAGGTTCGCCGGCAGAATCCGTCCGTCCTTGAGCTTGACCGGAGCGACGTACACGTCAACGGCCTGCACGCCATCTGCTTTGGCGGCCGTCAGCAGCGAGGTTGCGGCTTCGGCGCTGCTCACAACCGCGGCCGAGTCGATATCGGTCGTCCAGGTGCCCTCGGCCGTGCGGTAAACCACCGCGCCGTCCGCGAGCCGATTCGCGGTCACGACGCTCGAACCGGAAATCTTGAGCTTTTGCTGCAGCGGCGAGGTCATGGCACACTCCTGGCATTCGCAACGGCGGACCGGCCGTTCTGACCGCGTGGAATAATCTTCTATATATGGGTCGCGATCTGAGCGCAAATAGATGAATTGTTTTCCAAATTAGGAAAACGAATTAGAATTTATCTACCAAAATCAAACCTCAATCGAGCAGTTTTTGCTCCGCACGGTCCGCCGAGGTGCGCGGGATTGACGCTGAAGACCGGCCGTCTTGAGATGACGCACGGGATCGCAACGGCTTCAGGGCCAACGATGAAACGCTCGGCCATTGTACTTGCCGCCCTGACGGTGCTGGTGCCGCCGGCTGCGGCCGGCACGCTCGACGCCGTCAAATCGCGCGGCGTGATCGCCTGCGGGGTCAACGGCGAGCTTCAAGGCTTCGGCGTTTCGGATGCGCGCGGGCAATGGACCGGTTTCGACGTCGACTATTGCCGGGCGTATGCGGCGGCGATTTTCAACGACCCCAACAAGGTCAAATACGTCGCACTCGCAGCCAAGGATCGCCTCACTGCGCTGCAAGCCGGCGACATTGACGTGCTGGTGCGAAACACCACCTGGTCGAACGCGCGCGAAAGCGAGTTTGGCCTGCTCGCCACCGGCGCGACCTACTACGACGGCCAAGGTTTCATGGTTCCCAAGAAGCTCAAGATCAATTCGGCGAACCAGCTCGGCAATCGTTCGATCTGCGTGGAGCAGGGAACGACGAGCGAGGCGAACATCGCCGACTATTTCGGCGCCAGGGGCGCGAAGGTCACGGCCGTCCCGTTCGTGGAACGCGACGCCGCCGTGAAAGCCTACGGCGCCGGACAATGCGATGCGTTCACGAGTGACGCATCGACGCTGTACGGAGCACGCCTGAACATCGGCAAGGTCGAGGACCACGTCATTCTATCCGACCTGATCTCGCGGGAACCGCTGAGCCCGTTCGTCCGTCAGGGCGACGACCCTTGGTTCAGCATCATCCGCTGGGTGCATTTCGCCCTGCTCAACGCCGAAGCGCTCGGCATCCGACAGACCACCGTCGATCGCGAGCTTGAGTCAACGAATCCCGCGATCCGGCGGTTGCTCGGAAGCGACGACAATTCGGGCGAGCAGATGGGGCTGACGCGGGATTGGGCCTACCGCGTGATCAAGCGGATTGGCAACTACGGCGAGATATTTGACGAGAATCTCGGCCGCGGCTCGCCGCTCAAGATCACGCGCGGGCTCAATGCCCTGTGGACCGACGGCGGCATCCAATACGCCCCGGAGTTCCGCTGAGCGCAGGACACCTTCGCGAATCGATTCAACGCAAATGCTTGCCGGCCTGCCAACCCGCGGCCGCGAGGTAGGTCTCGCCCACGGCAAGTGCTTCCTCCTCGATCGGGGTCGCGAGGCTGTCGTTCCACCGCGTCACGAATCCCATGGCGGCGATGACGCCCATGATCTCGGTGATCTGTTCCTCGTCCCAATACTTGCGCAATTCGGCGAACGTCATGTCGGTCGCGCCGTTTGGGATCGCGCTCGCCGCAAACGCGAGTTCGAGCGCTGCCCTTTCGGCCGGCGTGAACAACGGGCTGGTTCGGAAATCCCAGACTGCCGCGAGCTTGGCGTCTGCCACCCCGAAGTGGAGAGCACCGCTCGCCGTGTGCGCCTGGCAGTAGCGGCAGCCGGCGACGCGCGCGGCCACATGGGCGATCAGCCGCTTGAGCCCACGGTCGACCTTGCTGTCCGGTTCCCATAACGCCGCCTGCAGCGCCACGAACGCCTGCAGCAGCTTTGGTTTGCGCTGCATGGTTAGCGCGCTGTTGGGAACGAACCCGAGCGTGCGCCGGAACGAGTCGAACAGCGGCTTGAGCTCCGGCGTGTGCTCGGGCGGCAGCGGCTCCAGGCGACCCGCGGTCATGTGATCCTCATCTAGGTCCGCAGCTTGAGCGCCTCCTGCGAACCCGGACGTGCGAGGCTCGCTTTGAGCCAAGGCTCCAGTTTGGGAAACGCAGAGAGGTCGTATTTCATCTGATAGAGGCTTGAGATCACACTCGCCACCATGAAATCCGCCATGTCCCAACGCTCGCCCCCGAAATAGCGGTGCTGTGTCAGATAGTCGTCGAGCACCTTGAGTTTGGGTCGCAGGAGTTTGTCGGCTGACTCTGCCAGCGCGGCGTCGCGGCGTTCGGGCGGGAACACGAACCGGTTCTGGAACACGGTGATCATCGGCGGTTCGACGTCGTTGGCGATGTAAAACGCCCATTGCAAGGCATTGCCCTCGCCCTGCGCCGTCGCCGGCCACAGCGGGCTTTTATATTTCTTGGCGAGATAGAGGTTGATCGCGCCCGATTCCCACATCACAAAGCCGTCGTCGTCGACGGTCGGGATGCGGGCGTTGGGGTTGAGCTTGACGTACCACTCCTCTTTCGCCTGCGCGTTCGGGACGTGGATCGAAAGCGGCACCTGTTCGAACGGAATGTTGGATTCCTTGCACAGCCACAGCACCCGGAAGGTGCGCGAGCGGGTCTGGCCGTAGATCTTCAGCACGGGCGGCTCCGATGAATTCGATTGCGGGACGGCGCAGCCGGACGGCCGCGCCTTAAGGCAAAACCTTAGCCCGGATAACGCGGCTGTGGAATCGGGCTACGGCCTACCGGACGTTCTGTAACAGCAGCAGCAGGCCGCCGAAGATCGCCGTGTTGCTCAGGAGCGCGAGCCGCATGCCGTTGCGCGCCATCGGATTGGGAGCTTCCCAGAACCGCAGCAGCAGCGCGGTGGCCAGCACCAGAAACAGCATCAAGCCGTAGACACCGATCACCCAGTTCCAGCCGCTGAGCACCAGCAGCGCGCTCACGATCGCTAACGCTTCGCCGATCCAGAACATCGGCGCCGGAAACGGCGCCTTGTAGAGCGTGAGCCGTTCGATGTGGTCCTTGATGCGCGCCTGCGACAGGTTGGTGATCGTAACCCACAGGAAGAACAGCGCGATCAGCACGCGGCCAGCGACATCGAGCCATGAGGCTTCGTGACCGATCATGATCGCCTCGCCGGCTCAGGCGACCTTGCCCGGGCGCGCTGGCGCAGGCTTAGCCCAATAGTCGGAAGATGCCTTGCTGGCGGCCAGCGTCTTGGCGTCCTCGAAGCCCGGCGCCATGGATGCCGACGTACCGGCCATGACCGCGTGGTGCTCGATATTGAGGAGCCGCAGCCAGCTCTGCTGCCCGAGCGTGAGCCCGATCATGCAGCCGAGCTCGACCAGCTCCGGCTCGCTGAACTGCGCATACATGCGGTCCCAAAAGGCGTCGTCGGTGTTGAGGTGCCAGGTGATCGCCTCGGCGTAGGCGAGCGCCGCCTTCTGCCGCTCGTTGTAGGCTGTGGACTTCTCGAAGTTGAGGAGATCGAGCACATGATCCTCGATCACCGCGCCGCTCACCGTCGCCTTCACGGAGCGCTGGTTGCCGCAATACTCGCACTGCACCGAGCGCGACACATAGAGCCGGCACAGCTCCTTGATCGAGTGATTGAGGACGCCGTTGCGAAAGATGTCGCGCCAGGAATTGGCGAAGAACCAGAAACACGCCGGCACATGCGCGCGCACGGCCGAGCTTTCCGGGCGGGGTGTGCCCTCGCGCTGGCAGCGCTCCATCTCCTTGCGCATCTCCGCGTCCATCTGCTCGAGCGGAACGTAGCTGATCCGTTGCTTGGCCATCGTCAGTCCTTTTGCATGTCGGGCTGCTGTTGTAGCTGATCTTTCATTCGGCCGCGACCGGTGTGATCGCGGGCCGGCCCGCATCCTGGGCCTTGGCGTAATCCGCGGTTGCCTTGTACTCGGTTGCCCCGTCGTCGGCAGTTGCAAGCCCGCACACGTTGCGGGCAAACGCGGCGAGTGGTCCCGCCCCGGTGAACTCGGCGCGCTTCATGGTGAGCGAGAGCAAGGTCTGTAACGGCGTGCCGTTGAAGTTCTCGAACATGAACAGCCGGCCGCCCCAATCGGTCAGGTAGAGATCGCGGATAACCCGGGCGATCTTGATACGATCGTAGGGCGTGCCGGTCGCGCCGGTGTTGAGCCGCTCGAGCCAGGGGCGCATCTTGGGGTCGTTCCATTGCGCCTCGGTCGGGAAGATAACGGCGCTGCGCCCGCACAGGTCGATCACCTCGTCGATCATCTCGCCGAAGTGCTGCAGGAAATAGACGCGGCCCCAGTTGAACAGCTGCACATCGGGTTTGTAGAGCCCGCCCGGCGTGTGGAAGCCCTTGTCCTCGGCGGCCAGCACATGCGCGAATGTGGTCTGCTGGAACCCGATCACGCGAGCGAGCCGCGCCTGCACGGCCTCGATCTTGGCGGTGCCGAGGTGCTCGGACATGAGGATTGCCAAGCCGGCTAAAAGCTCGGCCCGCACCGCCTGGCGAACCAGCGCATGATAGTGCACCCAATCGAACACGCGCTGCGGATAGAGCTTGGCGTGCTCCGGGTTGCCGATGTGAAAAACGTATTTCCACGGGATCAGCACGCGGTCGAACAGCACGGTGGAGTCGAGCTCATCGCCCTGGGCGGCGAGCGGATGCTCGATCGGATCGGTGGCGACCGCGCTGTCGCGGCACACGATGGTGACGCCCTTCTGATTGGCCGGGCAGACGCCGTAGATGATCTGGTCACCCTTGGCGCCGGGCCGGAAAAATACGCCAAGGTGCAGGAAGTCGGCGAAGGCGGAGCCGGTGCCGATCGCCTTGACGCCGTCGACGACGATGCCGTCGTCGTTGGTCTCAACCACGCGCAGCGCCGGCGAGGTGCCGTGTGCGCTTGCGTTCGAGCGATCGACCTGCGGATCGATGAAATGCGGCGCGCAGACGAGGTCGTTCTCCA
>DATIPA010000256.1:0-67798 GCA_035472475.1 Xanthobacteraceae bacterium
AAGGAGCATGACATGAACGAGAACGACATCAGGGCAGCACGAGAGGTCATTGCGGCGGCGAGCAAGGGGCCGGCGATCTGGACGGCGGACGACAAGGAAACCGAGGCGACCGCTCGTTCGTCGCGCTGTGGATCGACCCCTCCGGCGCCCAGCCGAGTACCGGCCAGCAGGTCCAGGTGACCGTGAAGGCGTGGCGGCAGGACTGAAATTGCGCTTGACATAGTTTGTAGATGGACTACGCTGAGGGTATGGACAACGAGATCTGCGAGCTCTGCGGTTGCGCGCACGAGACCTTGCTCTGTACCGGCACGTACCAGCCGGACAACCCGGTTGACACCCGGCCGCGCGCGCTCTATCTGCTGCCGTCCGGCGAAGCGGTGCGGGTCGTCCTGGACCATGGCGAGACGCCAGCGCCGACGGTCAGTTATTCGATCGGCGGCAAGCTTGTGGTCGCGCGGCTGATTGAGCAGGTCACGCAGGGACAGGTCGATGGAGTCCTTGAAGCCCTCAGGATGTGCAACTGTCCTGTTTCGCATGCCGTGGTCGCTGCTATGTGGGTCGAGCTCCAGGCGCTGAGGAAGGTGCGGCCGTGAAGGCGATCGTCTCCGGCGTCATTCTCGGGCTGGTGATCGCTGGCGTGCTAATCGGGATCGTCTTCTGGATCTGGCCGCCGTTGATCGAGCCGATCTGGCGCGGCATCGACCGCAACGCTGCGAGCTGCATCGCCTCGGACTGGTTCGGCTACGAGTGGACTTGCGTCGAGGCCGGGCGCCGGTTCGCGTGCGTGCGCGAGGGCAACGTCTATGACTGTGCCGAGGTGCGACCGTGAAGGAAACCAAAATCCTCCGCCACGAGATCACCGCGACCCATGAGCAGTGGGTAGTCGAGAGCACGCTCATGGCCTATATCGCGAGCGAGCAAGCTGGTCTCCCATCGACGGCGCGCCTGTTCACGGAGGAGCGCATTGGCGATGGGCGCATCTACTGGACGTTCCGACGAGAGGTACGGCCGTGAAGGCTGTTGATCCCCTAGTGGTCGAGCTTGCTATGACCAAGGCGTTGAGCTCGGGGCTCACGCATGAGGACTGCGCGAAGCTTGGATCTGCCGAGGCGATAGAGGTCTCGCGCCGCCTGATCGAGGAGAGCAAGCGGCTACGCGCTGAGCGCCCTTGACACCTACTGCGCCGCTGCGCTACAAACCGGCATGGCCGACCCAACCAACGCGGACATTCTGGCCGCGATTCACGCGGGAAACGCCGCGCTCGCCGATGTGCGAGCAACCCTCAACTTCGTCACAGCAAAGGTGCTCCTCATGGCAAACGTCCTCGATCCCGTCGTCGCTCAGCTCACCGCCCTGCAGACCGCCGTGGCCAACGAGACCACGATCGACCAGTCCGCGATCACCCTGCTGAACGGGCTGGGCGGTCAGATCGCCGCGTTGGCCGCACAGCTGGCCACCGCGATCGCCAACCAGGCCGACCCGGCCACGGTCTCCGCGCTGGTCACCCAGCTGACCACGCTGGGCACGACCGTCACCGCCAGCTCGACCGCGCTAGCGGCGGCTGTCACTGCGAACACGCCGGCCGCTCCGTAGTCTTGGCCCGCAAGGGCAACGTCAGCGCCCCTCCCTTGGGCTACCCGGCGCAATCGGGATCCAACGGCGCTGAGACCTTCAAATCCCGGCCGCGGCCTAATAGCCAAGACCGGGCGCCTTGATCAGGCAGGTAAGAGGGGGCTTCTCTGGTCCGGTGATCGCGAAGTTTGGCGGTGCCCGTCCCCCAAGGTCCCTCCACGGCCCGACTGAACGATCCTGGACTGCGAGCGGAATCCACGACGCCGGAGACCGTGGAATCGTGACGGGCGCCGGTCACTTCATCGTGGCGCAACCTTTCGTTCGTGATTCGGTGGCCGCACCATCGCGACGTTACGTAGTCTCACGAGCGACAGCCGACCCTCGCGGAAGTCGACGCCTTGCAGGGTGGAGCAGTGGTAGCTCGCCAGGCTCATAACCTGGAGGTCGGTGGTTCGATTCCATCCCCTGCAACGAAGCAATTGACCGGCTAAGTAGTTGTGCTATAAACGCCGGATGACCGACATCGAGGCGCAGAAGCTGATCGTCCTGATGACCGCGGCATGGCCTGACGGGCTGCGCTGGCTACCGCAGGACCAGCAGGACACGACGCTCGCGCTCTACAGGACGTTCCTGTCCGATCTGCCTTATGACGCGGGTGATGCCGGGATCCGCCGGCTGATCGCGAGCTGGCGGCCGACGTCGGCGCAGCGCTGGCCATCGATCGCCGAGCTCCGCAGTGCAATCGCGCTCCAGCAGCATGGCCGGCTACCAACCGGCGGCGAGGTATGGGGCGCGATTCACCGTCTCACGGGACGGCAGGACGCGAACCGCTACGAGATGCTGGAGCCAACCATACGAGCCGCGCTCGAAGGGCTCGACTGGGTCGTGTGGGATGTCACTATGAGCCGAGGGCTTGAGGTTCGCCGCTGGCGCGTGGTGGTTGGGCGAGATGTCGCCGACGCGACCGCCGACCGCGCAAGGTTCATCGACATGTACGACGAACTGACCAGGAGGAGGACGGCGGATCTCGTAGTTGGCCAGCAGGCACCGCAGCTTCCTGCTCCACGTGAGGTGCGTCGTTTAGCTGCACCAGAAGGTATTCACATCCGGGATATCGTGAGGTCGCTTGTTCCGGCAAGCGAGGAGCAGAACGATGGCAACCTGGACCGCGGCATTCCTGATCACGGCGATCGGCCTGATGCTATGGGCGGCGGTGCGGGCGATGCAGACGGCAACGCGCAAGCTCGAGGAGCTTGCCGACAACCTCATCACAGACGCCGATGATCGTCGACTGGGCGACGATGCCACCGAGCGGGATCCGAGAATTGGAGCCGCGACCATGCACCGACACCTCAAGGCGCGAGCGCAGGAAGCGAGGGAGACGAGATGATCAAGATCGGACAACGAGTCCAGGTGAAGCATGCAGAGACGCCTGATCAATGGGTGTCAGGAACGTATCTCGGTCCAGGCAGGATCGCGACCGATTGGCATCGCGTGCGAACTGAGGATGGCATGGTCGGATTGTTCCCGCCGGACTTCGTGCGGGAACCTCTGGAGCCGTCGTGATCCAGATCCTCTGCCTGCTGCTCACCGAGTTCGTGCTCTGCTGGTGCTTCATCACGCGCCCGGTCGCCTGGACCTCGCCGCCCGGCTGGTACATGGAGGGCGTGCGGCCGAACGGCTCGACCCGCATGCGGCCGGTGCCACGTGGCAATCCGGATGGCGACGGGACCTGGCTGCACCCGGATGTCACGCCGTTTGACCCGCGATGGATAGGCGCTCGGATCTATTGCACCGGGGGTAGCAGACCGGCGGTGAGCGCGGACCGGGTCTGGTGCCAGCGATGAGCGACGACGTCTACCATTTCACGCTGACCTGTTACCCGCTGCGTGTCGTCTCGCAGTCGCTGACTGCGACCTACTTCCGTTTCCGGGATGACCCAGGGGTGTACATGATGGGAACCGCCGAGATCGTTGCTCGCGTGGATGGCGGAGATCCGGGCGATGAAGACGATGGTGCGCGATCGTGACCGCCCCACCCGGAAACGGCCACCGCAAGCGGGGCCGCGGGGTGCGCGCGCTGATCCCGGACCTCGCCGACGGGTCTCATCAGGGCAGGAAAGTCGATCCGACCATGGCGTGCTTCGTGGCCGCCGTGGATGCCGGCAACGACCTCAGGGACAACCTGGAGCGCGTGGCGACGCTGCTCCGCCAGCTCGAGCGGATCATGACGCGTACCGGCGGGTATATGCTGCCTGAGGATCAGGACGCGTTGCGGGCCGCGCGAGCGTTGCTGGTTGATCTCGGCAAGTAGTCGTGCTACAAACGTGGCATGAAGGTCACAGCGGATACGATCACGCCGAACCAGATCCGGATCTTGCGTCTCGCGCTACGTGCTGAGATCGAGGAACGGATCGATCTTACGCACGCATGTGCCGATGCGATCGCGAGCGCCAATGATTATGGATCTCGTGTGATGTTGGCGATGGCGTGGAATGAAAGGGAGCCGGAATGAGCGATTCCGACAAGACTCGTCACCCGATCGTCTGTCGCGGCGTGGACATCACCGAGCACGTGGGGCAGTTGTTCTCCGTCGCGGCCGACATGTGGGAGATGGGTGCGCTGGATCAGGCGGAAACGGAAGCCGCGATCTCGATTGCTGCACTGGTTGGATGGGAGCGCAGCACGGATGATGTTGCCACCGATCCGCCTGGGTACCCTGAAGGATCCCCTGCGGAATCCGGACCTGCACGAGAGAAATGGCTCGCAGACCGTAAGGCGGTTATCGCTGCATGGATCGCCGATGTCAAGGAGCGGGCGCTACGCGAGGTGAAATCATGACCGCGCGCGCCATCCCAGTGCTCCATTGGACTCCCGGCGAGCCCGTGGTGCAGCACGTCGACCCGCGAGTCCTCACCAAGCCGACGCGCAAGCTCAGCCCGGCGGCGCTTGCTGCGCTAGTCGAGCTGTGCAGGAGGGTGCCGTGAGGGGCAGCGCGATCTCCGATCTCCGCGAGATGGTCGAGCGGGTCATCCAGTTCGTGTCGGACCGCGGCGACCAGTGGGAGCGGCCGGGTACGCCGGAGCACCTCCTGATCGAAAACGCGAAGCTCATGAAGGGCATCGCCGATGGGCTCGAGCGAAACAAGATCGACATGGTGCTCAAGTGAGCCTGCCTTTGTGGTGGCTTTCGTTCGCCGATCCAGGGAGGCCATCCGGTGAACAGTTTCTCGGAGTCTGTCTGGTGAACGCCGCAGACATGGTGAGCGCGATCAGAGTGGCTCATGCACTCGGCATCAATCCGGGAGGTCAGGTGGCTGGCGTTAAGGTAGATCCGCGCGCTCAGACGCGGCTATCATTTTCGCTGGATCCATACCTCGATCGCCGGATATATCCCGATGAGGCTCGCGAATTGGACCGGCGCATCAATCAGGAGTTAGCATCATGATGTCCTATGAACGATTGAAGGAGGCCATCGGAAGGCTGGGCTCCGAGCACGAGCCACCGCTGGGCTGGCAGAGACGGGTGCTCGCGAGCTGTCGATTCGAGGACCATGATCCGGGCGATGAGGATCCGGGCGAGTTTTCCGTGGAGTGGGCAGAGCGCTGGCTCGCTGCGCAATTCCCCGTGATCAAATGAGCCGCAGCGTCGTCTTGACCGCACGCAAGGTCCCGTGTCCGACCTGCGGTGCGCCGCGCTTTGAATACTGCATCGATGCGCATGGCAACCTCTGCGAGTATCGTAGCCACCCCGCGAGGGTCATCGCTGCCCGCGAGGCGCCGGATCTTACACCGGGTCACATAGAAGCGCTGCGCAAGCTCCATTTGGACCCGACGCGATACATCGAGCCCGGAATGCGGATCGCGCTACTCAAGCGCAAGCTGATCACCGATCCGGACCCACCGAATGGTCCGCATGAGCACCGGCAGAGCAAACCGCCCAAGCGTCGGCACCCGCTGACCGATGCGGGGCGCGCAGCGATCGGGGAGTTGACCCAGGTCGCCAGTCCTGCTACAAACGCAGAATGAAGCGCATAACGATCGCGATCGCGACGGCGTATTACACGATTCAGGCCAAGGAAGTCAAGGCGGTGGTCGTCGGCGATTGGGCCGTGCACCACTACGCCGGCAATTGGATCGTGACCCATATTCCGACCGGGCGAGGTGTCCTGGTGGTCGACAGTGAGACCCACGGGATCCGCGTGGCCAAGCGTCTGCGCCGCGAGGTCGATATGCGGTCATTTCCGGATTGCTTCCTGCCGGCCAACGTACACCCGCTGATCGAGCATGATGCGCTCGAGACGATCGACCGTATCGTCCGCGAGGAGAAGGCGCGGAGACACGACGAGGTTGCATGATCCGCTTCGAGCTCCACCAAGGAGACGCGGTCGAGTGGTTGGCCTCGCTCCCCTCCGGCTCGATCGACCTGGCGATCACGGATCCAGCGTACGAGTCCCTCGAGAAGTACCGCGCGATCGGCACGACCACCCGGCTCAAGCAGAGCGCCGGCTCGAGCAACGCATGGTTCCAGATCTTCAAGAACGAGCGATTCCCGCCCCTGTTCGCCGAGCTCTACCGGGTGCTCCGCGAGGACTCGCACCTGTACATGTTCTGCGACCAGGAGACCGCGTTCATCGTCAAGCCGATGGGCGAGGCCGCGGGGTTCAAGTTCTGGAAACCGCTCGTGTGGGACAAGGTGACGATCGGGATGGGGTACCACTACCGAGCGCGGTACGAGTTCATCCTCTTCTTCGAGAAGGGCAAGCGCCAGCTGAACGACCTCAGCTACCCGGATGTGCTGACCTGTAATCGGGTGCGCGGTGGCTACCCGACCGAGAAACCCGTCATGGTGTGCGAGTGGCTGATCACGCAGAGCTCGATCCCCGGCGACCTGGTGATCGACCCGTTCATGGGCTCCGGCTCGGTGGGTGTGGCGGCGATGAAGATGCGCCGGGACTTCGCAGGCAATGACCTGGCCGATTTCTCGCTGGAGATCGCCGACCAGCGCCTACGCGATGCCGGCGGAGTCCAGGCCGAGGCCCCGGGGCTGGCGCGCTCGAGGGTCGCGCAGCACGAACTGTTCTAGTTGACAGCGCGGAGTAGCGGTGCTACAAACTAGGCATGGCAATAGACCGCGACGAGAAGTGCAAGCACGGGCGCACGAAATGGTGTCAGGATTGCGTGACCGAATCGTGGGCGCTGGCCAGCGCTGACGGCTACGAGCGAGGCCTCGGCTTTTCTGTCAAGTTCCTGCGCGAGCAGGCCGGGGCCTTCTTCTCGGAAGGCAAGGACGACGAGGCCCGGATGATCCGAATCCTGAGCAGGCGTCTCGAGGCTGAACTGGACAACGCCAAGACTGCTGCGACCGACGTTCGTAAGGCGCAGGGGATCATCAAGTGAGCCGCCTCCCCGTCCTCGACGAGCGCTTCACATCGCTGCGAGCGCACGAGCGCGACATGATGCGCGATGTCGAGCGACTCACGATCGCCGACCTGCGCAAGCTGCCGTTGCTCTCGGGCAACGCTAAGACGAGCGTGTCGCTGGACTTCCCGATCGGGCACACGTGCCAGCCGACCGCGCTGTGCTCGCGCCTCTGCTACGCGTCGCGGCCCGGGACCCCTGCACGGTGGGACAAGAGCCTGCGGATGCGCCTGCGGACGCTGCACTACTTCCAGCTCGCGAGCACCGACGAGGCTTGCGACCGGCTGATCCGCGAGTACCGGAGCCAGCAGGCGAAGTGGCGCAAGCACGGCGTGGAGCTCACCCACCTGCGGATCAACGGGACCGGGGACCTGTGCCCGGAGGTGGTGCCAGCGCTGAACCAGTTCATGGAGCGGTGCCCAGACGTGCGGCTGTGGGTAGTGACCCGCAAGCTGGAGCTCGCCGCTCGGCTGCGGCAGTGCCCGAACTTGTACCTCCAGATCTCGGTGGACGCGTCGAGTACACCTCGCTTCGTCCACGACGCCGAACGGATGGTGCGCGAAAACCTGCGCGCCTATCTCTCGTTCCTGCGGACCAGCACGAACGAGGACGACCACGGCGCGGCCATCGTGTTCCACGAGAAGCGCACCGAGCTCCCCTGGGGCGGCGTGACCGATTGCCCGGCAGACGCGGGTCGCCTGCCCCTGAACAACGTGCGCGGCAAAGGCGGCACGGCGTGCGCGACCTGCCGCAAGTGCTTCAGCGAAGAGACGCTCGCACGACAGCGGTTGACTGCAGCGTAGGCGCGCGGTAAACTCACGGCATGAGACGACCGATCTTGATGGGAGAGGCGGAGCGCATCGCGACTGGCACCGAGGAACCGTTCCAGGAGCCGCTCACGCGCAGCCTGCTTGCGGGATGGATCAAATCGGACGACGAGTTCGTGAGCATCACCTCCAAGTGCCACCGGACCGCAGGCGTGAAAGTCTGGTACCACTCGGCGGACGGAACGGCGCATCTCGTGTGCGCGAAGTGCAAGGCTGGTGTGGTGCGGCTGCAGATCGCACACGAGGTCCCGTCATGATCTCGCTATTGGTCTGCCGCGGAGACTTCGAGCAGCAGTGGATCGCC
This sequence comes from Xanthobacteraceae bacterium, assembly GCA_035472475.1. Classification (GTDB taxonomy): domain Bacteria; phylum Pseudomonadota; class Alphaproteobacteria; order Rhizobiales; family Xanthobacteraceae; genus JAFAXD01. Next base: position 8,122 of record DATIPA010000256.1, read on the forward strand.
GCGCTCTGCGCCGAGGGCGAGCTCGAACAAGCCGAGCACGAGTGTGAGGAGGATCTCGAACGCGAGGAGGAGCTGGCACTGGAGCACGCGTACGCCGACGAGCCGGACGAGTGGCCGTGGTACGCCGAGGCGCCCAGCGAGGCCGAGGCCGGCGAGATCATCGAGGACGCCGACCTGCTCGGATGGCCGGTGGCGGAGACCGACGAGGTAGACCCGGATGATGAGATCGCGCTGGACGCGCAGGAAGGTGAGGACGAATGAAGATCAATCTGTATGAACTCGAGCGCAAGGCGGTGGCATCCGCAGAATGGACGAATCCAGATGGGCCGCAAGGAGCGTCACCCTCGGAAACACTTGCCCTGATCGCACGCGTTCGGGAACTGGAGAAGATGCTAACGATCCTATCGGACGAGATCGAGCAGGCAGGTGATGATCCGAATGGCGATGTGTGCAGCGTCAGGATAGTGCGAGAGCTTGTCGCCAATGGGACGATTCTGCCATGATCACATCGGTCGACAGCCCGATCGACATCAAGCACGTGCGCGGCATCGAGCCGGGCGCGAGCGCGCTGTTCTCGGCAGACGAGTTCCACCGCTACGGGCTCGAGCGGGATCTGCGACCGAGAGGTCAGCCACTGATGGACGCGATCGCTGCGCTCATGCCGCGCCGGTTGGTCGCGATCGGGATGAACCCGTCGGTTGCGAACGCGTTCAAGCCCGATCCTACGATCACGCGCGAGCTGGGGTTCGCACGCAACTGGGGCTGTTCGCTATTCAGCAAGGGGAACCTCTACGGCTGGGTGGACCCCAAGCCGGTGAAGATGTGGGCTGAGCACCGCGCCGGCACGGACATCGTGGGCCCGCACAACGACGACGCCATCCGCACCATGCTCACCATGCTCAAGCGCGATGGCGGGATCGCGCTCGCTTGTTGGGGCAAGATGCACAGCAAGGGCGATCACTGCCTGCAGGAGGCGCGCATGATGGCGATGGTCCGCATGGCTGACGAGGTCGGCGTGACGTGGCAGTGCCTCGGCAAGAACAAGGACGGATCACCCAAGCATCCGTTGTATCTGCCGGCGAGCGCCAGGCTGGAGTCGTGGCCGAGGTGAGCGACGTCTTTGCTGGATGCCGGTGTCTGGTAGCATGTCCGCCTGAATGCGCGCCTTACGGGCTCCCCGAGGACGTGATCCAGGCCTTCGTGGTTGGATCCGCATACATTTTCGACGCCACACGCGAGGCATCTGTTGTCGCGCGACGGGACCGCAGAACGATAGCATTCCTGTTCAACTGCAAGCTCGTAGTGATTCGCCCATCCGATGATCCAGACACGATCGCGCGCAGGTGGTGGTTTGATGCGAATGGCGAGACCCCAGAACAGACATGGGCGCGACGATGATCGCCCGCCTGGAGTTCCGCGTGGACGGGTTCCCCCAGACCAAGGGGAGCTGGAAGGTCGCCGGCCGCAAGCGCAACGGCGCGCCGCGCATGCTGCCCGACAACCCGGCCGAGACGTCATGGGCCGAGAGCGTGGCATGGGCCGCGAAGGCAGCGTTACGCGGTCACCATTCGACCGGCGATGACCGCCGCTATGCCGTGGCGCTGGACTTCACGCTCGTGCCGCCGCCAAACCGCGGCAAGACGAACCGACGCGACCTCGACAAGTTGGCGCGCTCGGTGCTCGACGCGTTGACCGGGATCGTCTGGCATGACGACGAGCAGGTGGACCGACTCGAGCTCAGCAAGAGCGTGACCGGACCCGGGCGACCCAAGCCCGGGGTTGCAATCGTCATCGTAGCGCTGTAAACTGCAGGGATGAAGGATCATGTTGCCCCATACTGGCACCCGGACGGCTGGCAGAGCGGAACCCTGATTCGCGAGGTGCTCCAACCACCGCCCAGTGCCCGCAGGCTCGGGCTCCGCATCGCCGGCGGCGTCGTGATGCTCTGCGTCGGTGCCTGCATCATGGGCGCGATCGCGCAGCGGCTCGAGGCGAGCGACCGAGCGGCAGTGTCGCGGATCAGCGAGATGCGCTGTGGAAGATAGCCACATCAGCTGGACCGACCACACGCACAACATCTGGATCGGCTGCGAGCATGCTCCGGCCTCCGATGATCCTGCCGACAGGCGCACGAGTCCCGGGTGCGACAACTGCTACGCTGAAGCGATTGATGGCCGGTTCGGGGGCGGTCACTGGGGCCCTGGCACGCCGCGCCGGTTCCTATCCGACGCCTACTGGCGCAAGCCGATCAGCTGGAACGCGCGCGCCCGGAAGAACGGCGTGCGCGAGCGCGTGTTCTGCTCGTCGCTCGCGGACTGGGCGGAGATCCGGGACGGCGAGGTCGGCGCGGCGATGGACCGCGAGCGAGCGCGGCTGTGGAAGCTGATCCCGGCGACGCCATGGCTGGACTGGCTACTCCTCAGTAAGCGCCCGCAGAACTGGCGAGACCGCCTGCTGCTCCCTTGGCACCACGACCCATGGCCCAACGTCTGGCTCGGGGTGACCGGAGAAAACACGGAGCAGCTCTTGCGTCGCGTGTCGATCCTGCGCAGGACGCCGGCGGCGAAGCGGTTCATCTCGGCGGAGCCGCTGCTCGAGCACATCCCTGCCGAGGTGTGGGACGACGCGCTTGGCATCGGTCGGACCTTCGGCGCTGATTACCCGGAGATCAACTGGCTGATCATCGGCGACGAGAGCGGGCCGCACCGCAGGCCGGCGCAGGTGGACTGGTACCGCACGGCGCGCGAGGCGGCGCTGCGCCATGGTGTGGCGCTGCACGTCAAGCAGTGGAATGGACCCACATCGCCTGGCATGCACGGCGATGGTGCGACCGGAAAGGGCAAGATCCATCTGCCGATCCTCGACGGGAAAAGGTGGGACCAGATCCCACGTTGACGAGCGCGAGTAGTTCCGCTACAAACATTGGATGGACGATACCAAGACGAAGAACGAGAAGAACCCTCTCGACGAGATGCTCCACAATCTGATCGTGCGTTTGCATAGCGAAGGACTGAACGGACAGCTGCATCAGCTCGCGCTCGTATTGAGTGATACGCGAGATCTAGCGCGCGCCACGCGCCGCCTGGCCAAGGAAGAACAGATATTGTTCCTCGATCGAATCGAGCAGTTAACTACGCGTTTCGATTCCGCGCGGGAGGTGGCGACGGCTCATAGCGATCGTCTCGATGGCGAGATCCGCGAGCGCTCGCAGCGTCAGACCGAGATCACCGGCCGGCTCGCGGATTTGGAACGGCGAATGGTTCCGGTCGAGCTCAAGGTCGATGCGGCAACGGACGACCCGGACCGGATGGCGATCGGGCTCACCGAGTTATTCCGTGATGTGGCGAAGCGGCCGGCATCGGCGGAATCCGGTGGCGGCCTGTCGGATGTCGCCCGACCGGAATCGAATCGTGATCGCGCAATCCGCATCGTGCAGGTCATGGAAGACGGCGACGCGGCGCAACCGACAGCCGAGCACGTTGGGGGTGGCGTCTACCAGGTCACGGGTCTCGATACATCGAGGCTTGGGCATGCGAGAGCGACGACGGTAGAGCGCACCGAGGCGAGCTTGACCGCGGACCGCAAGGCGGCGGAGGGGATCGCGCGCAAGCACTGGAACAAGAACCACTCGGCGGAGAACTGGAACGGAGCGCCGGAGTGGGTGCTCGGCGCGCTCTGCGAGGTCATGGGCATGGAGATGGCGCAGCGCATGAAGGCAAGGGCGCAATGTCATGTGACCGAACTGCTACGGCAGGACTTGGCCGTGGCGCGCGAGCTGCTGAGCGACGTCTGGGCGCTCGTCGTGAAACCGGATGGGTACGGGTCGTCGTTCTGCCCCGAGCCGGGGATCGACGAAACCACGCCGGCGCAGGCAGTGAGCGCCGTGCTGGCCAACCTGCGCGCGCAGATCGGAGCGAGGGATTCGACGATCAGCAATGCCAAGCTCGCGATGACCGAGCTCTACGGACCGGCAGGCGCTCTGCTGTGGGATGAGTACGTCGCGGCCGGCTGGCCCGATGATGTCGAGCGCCGGCACTCCGGGCTTGTCGAGAGGATCCAGATGCTGGCCAAGCCGCTCGACCCGCGCCCGAATGAGCTCGAGCGGCGCCATCTGACGAGCACGATCGATGATCTGCGCAAGGAAGCCACGCGTGGTCTGGCGGAGCGCGCGAAGCTCAAGCAGACCATCGCGGACCAAGCGGCACAGATGGGCCGGCTCATGGCACGGGAGCGGATGCTCAAGAAAACCATCGAGTCGACGCTCGCAGCATGGGCCCAGGAAGCTTGCGCGCGGTCGACGAGGGCCGCACTGAATGCCGAGGACCGACAGAGCGACGACGATCAGATCTGCGGCGCTTGACCCGGGCGTAACGCCGCGGTAAACTCGGAGGATGAAACGACTCAGACGCGAACAACTCGCCATGATGGCGACGTCCAAGGCATTTATCATCGCAGCCGAGAACCTAACCCGCATGGCCTTCAGCAGCGCGTCGATTGCGCTCGGCTTGCCAATCGATAGCAATGACCGGCGAGTGGCAGCCCTACGCAGGGCCGTGCACGAGACGGTGGAAGCGCGTAACGCGGTGCTCAAGATGCTTGAGGATCAGACAAGCGAGAACGAATGACCTACGCCGAGACGAAGCTCCTACTCGAGTACGCTCGGCTGATGATGGAGATCATCGTCTACAGCAACACCGCCGAGGTCGCGCGCAAGCAGGGCTACATGCTGTCGCCGACCGACCGGCTCACGGTTGTGCGGACCAGCGAGAGTAAGGGCTTCCGCGAACACCGGGACTTCGTGGCGCGTCTCGCCCCGTCCACGCGCAAGCGCTACCTCGCGCAGGTGCGCCAGCAACTGGACGCGATGCGCGAGGTATTCGCCAAGGCCAAGGCCGACGGCGATCCGATGTCCCTCGATGCGTTCGAGATCACGGTCCGCGATGCCGAGACAGGCGAGGCGATCGGCGACCTCGATCCCGTCATTCGCGCGGCCGAGAAGCAAGCATCACGGGACGTGGACGCCGCTGCGCTGGCCTCGGGCGAGAGGTCTCGCGCGCAGCTCAAGGCCGAGAACGGCGCGTTCGCGTTTCCCCGCGACCGTATCCGGCTCGAGCCGTCCGGCTTCTGCCCCGCGAGCGGCGGCGGGATCCCGGGCGCGTTCGTTGAGGGCTCGGCGCTGCTCGTCCAGTGCCCCAGCTGCAAGGCGCGCTGGGCCGCGCACGACATCCCGTTCAGGCTTCCCAACCACGAACCGCAGACCGAGGGACCATGACCACAATGAAATGTTGCCACATTGCCGATGAGGGCCAACGCCTACTCAAGCAACCCGGGCTGCTGTCGGGTGACGAACGGATGATCATCGATCGCCATGGCTGCAAGACGATCCCTGAATGGGAGATCTTCGGCGGCGGAAACTACGAGAACATCACGCACGCTTGCTCGGCACACGTTGGCGTGCTGCTCACCGAAGGCGCCAACAACCAAGTGTACCCGCTGCCGGACTACAAATCATGACCGAGGGACTATGAGCAAGCCCAATGGCACGATCCATCATTGCGCCGATTGCGGCAAGCCGGATCACCATCGCCAGAACTGTCCCGATACGCGCATCTCTCCTCGGCTGCCGCGCGATAATCTCTCGGACCGGGCCGCGACGATGGCTCGCGAATCCGGGCGCTCTCTCGCAGAGGCCGGGCGGGAATTTGGCATCGGGCGCGAGGCTGTGCGACAAGCGTGGGCTCGCATGTGGCCCGGCGAACAACGGGCCCCCGCTCGCTCTAGAAAGGTGCCGAGCGGCGAGCGTCATCATGGTGCAAAGATCACCGACAGGCAGGTAGCCAAGATCCGCGCTAGGCGCGCTAATGGAGAATCGCTCGCATCCATCTGCGCCGATTACGGGATCGCGAGATCCACTGCCAGTAAAATCGCCAACGGAAAGCGAAGGAAGCAATGACCGACCCGATCGAAACCACGACTGAGAACGCCCGCGCGCAATGGCATTACCCGCCGCTCCACGTGGGGGTCCTGCCGAGCGAGGCCGACGAGCTACAGTTGAAGCTGTCGGATCGCCTGCACCGGGCCGCCCGGCTCCACGCGCTCCAGGCGATCGCAGACCTCGGGCGGGTGTTCGACGCCGAGGATGCGGAGCCGGCGATCGAGGAGTTCGGCCAGCTGCTCGTGCACGCGTCGCTCATGGCCGGGTGCTACCGGATGGCGATCGCGCCGATCATCGCGCTCGGGCGCGCGCTCACCAAGGACAGCGCGATCAGCAGCGAGCTGCCGCTCAAGCCGGCCGCCGCGCTTGCCGCCGCCGTGCTCAAGGGCGAGCCAATCGACATCGTGCGCGGGCTGGCCATGGCGATCGCGAAGGCGCTCGACGACTGCGAAATCGTGCATGAGCTCAAGATCGACCCGCTGGAGCTGTTCAAGGTCGCCGCGCGCGAGATGCTCGAGGGCAAGTCGGCCTCCGCCTCGGCGGTGCTGGCCGTGCAGCCGGTTGCGCCGGACAAGGCGACGCTGCGCGCCGAGGCATGGGCGCAGCTCCGCCAGGCCAGCGAGGTCGTCGTGGCGGACGAGCAGACCGAGGCGGCTACGCCGGAGCAGCACGTCAGCGTCGAGCACTGGTTCAAGACCGAGTTCCCGATCGGTCCATCCGTGTCGCATGCCGAGCTCGACGCTGCAGCCCTGCGCATCGGGCCGCCCGGCTCCATGTTCGAACGCGCGATCCTGCCGGACCCTGGCAACCCGGGAGGGCAAGGCGCCTTCGGCGAGCATTCATGGCCACGGAACCATCGGTGGGAGACCGATGAGGAGCTCCGCGTTCGCATCAAGACGGCACTGTCATCCCCGGATGGCAAGCTGCCAGCATGCCACGAACCGAAGAAGTAACGCGCTGCGGCGACTGCGATGCCGACCTCACACACCGCGCGATCGTGGTCACCATGGAGACCGGCGGCCAAGTCGGCGCCGTCCGCATGCCCCGCGGCGAGGTCAAACTTTGCGCGGGCTGCGCGATCCGCGGCGTCCGGCCCGACAAGATCGTGTGATTGCATTCGCACAGTAAACGTGCCAGAATGCGAGCATGACCATCCAGGAAACATCACGGGCCAGCTACGAGCGGCTGGTTGCGGCAGGCTTACTCAAGGCCAAACAGCAGCGGATCATGGACGTGCTCACCACCATCGGGACGGCGACCAGCGGCGAGATCATCGATCTGATCGGCGGCGTCCGCAATGTCAACGCATGGCGTGGACGCTTCACTGAACTCTCGGCCCGTGGCCTGATCCGCGAGGTCAGCGTGCGGAAATGTGAGATCAGCGGGCGCGAATGCATCGTCTGGGGCCCAACGGGGCGCGACAAGCCGCTCGATCCGCACGCGGGCAGCGGCCGGCGCAAGCACGCGTTCACCCGGCGCAAGAAGGGGCGATGGCAGGCTGCGGCGGCGGCTATGGCCAAGGTCATACAATCGCTGCTCGATACGAGGACGATCGCTAACTCGGATCACGCCACGGAATGCCACCGAGCGCTTGCGGAGTACGCGCGGCTCGGCGGACGGGTGGCATCGTGAGCTCCGCTCTGGACGGGATCCGCGATGCAGCGGAGGGCGCCTATCATGAGGCCGGGGACGCCATGCGCCGGTGGCCTCCCTACAACTCGGCGCACGAGGGACTCGGCGTCCTACTCGAGGAGGTCAAGGAGCTTCAGGACCACGTGTTCATGAAACAAGCGGATCGGGACCTCGATGCAATGTATAAGGAGGCAATCCAGGTCGCCGCGGTCGCCTTGCGGTTCGCGGCCGAGCTCTGCACCGAGGAACGGGGGCGGCGGTGATCACCGTCGGCAGCATGAGCGCCGTGATCGTCAACGGAGGCAACGTCAAACTGAAGACGGTGCATAGCGCACCGCATCTGGTCATCGAGCGCGCCGATGTCGCTGATGCCTGCATTGCGCTGCTCCTCGCCTACCCGGAAGCATGCGCAGAGGTCGCAGCGGCGCTCGAGGCGATGTACATGGGTCGGGCGCCGAGATGACCGCGCGCATCGTCCACCCGCGCCCGCGGCTCGCGCCCGGCCCGATCGCCAAGCACAAGGGTGCCAAGTCCGGGCTCACGCCGCGCGCTCGCGAGATCCTGGATCGAATGAAGGCCATTGCTCGGGCTCGGCAGTGGTGGCTCGGGCGCAGGAAGACCAAGCCGTGACGCGTTCGATCTTCGGCACCGCGTTCGACCGCTACGAGCATGGCGATCCGGCCCTGCAGACCCCGGGTATACTGCCAGTGCCGCGCCTTACGGCGATCCTGACTCGTACCGTGAACAACAGTGATCTCGCTCGCGTCGAGATCCTCGGGCCGGATGGCGTACCGATGTCGCGCCGCCGTATCAACGAACAGAACCGGCGCGAACACGGCACCGAGCGCGCCCCGACGCGCTGCACTGCCTGCAAGGAGCTCGGCCACGCGCGCAGCAACAAGCGGTGCCCGAGGTACGCAGCATGACCCCGGCACTGATGATCTACGGCGCGATCACGATCATCGCGTTCGTGGTCCTGTTCATCGACATAGGACCCGGCCATCTGGGCTCCGCCCTGTTTATAGCGGTGGCATGGGGCCCGGTGATGCTCGCGATGGCCATCTCGTGGCTGATCGATGCTGCGCAGCAACGCGACCATGATAAGCTGTCCTCGGAGCAACCACATGACCGCGACCCGCCCACCTGACTACATCCATGCCCTGGCGCTGACCCGACTCGAGGAGATGATGATCGCGGCCAGGCCGTGGTCCAGCATCGTCCGGACGCTGACCGATGAGAAGTTCCTCGAGAACCACTCGGACCCCGAGCAGACCGCGGTGCGCTGGCGTCAGGCCGTGCAGCAGCGGTGGCGCACCGAGGACGTCGAGATGCGCCCTGCCCGCAAGGACCTGTGGCGCGCGCGGCTCGAGAACCTGTACGGGCAGCTGCTCGAGCAGGCTCTCGCGGCCAAGAGCGAGTTCGCCCGGTCGCTGTACTTCGGCGAGGCGATTAAAATCGCCAAGCTGTCGATCGACCTCGACGGGCTCAGCGCGCCGATCGCGGTGCGGCACGAGGGCCGGCTGGACGTCGCAGCGATGTCGCCGAGCGAGCGCGAGGCCGAGATCAAGATGCTGCTGGCCAAGCGCGAGGCCGCGCGGGCCGCGGCGGCTGGTGGAGGGAATTGACATGGCGCATCTACCGACATGCGGCCGGGAATGTCGGGGCGAGCCGGCATGCAGCGAGACGTGGCATAATGCCAGGAACCTCGCCGAGGCCCGCACGCTGGGCGCAATCCTGCCCTGCTACTGGACCACCGACCAGCGTGGTCGCGTCATCGATCTGACCGGCATGTCAGCATCCGATGTCGACGAGATCATCGCTGTTTCGCGGATGATGAACGGTGTCCGATGAACAATTTCGAGGTCACGATGGCGCGTGAACTTGCCGCCGCGCAGGCAGCGGCGGATCGCGAGGATGAGGCGATGGCCCGCGCGGTCGCTGGCGGTCCGTTCTGGGGCGAGGGCAAGCCGGCCGTGCGTCCGGGCGATCTCGTCGGGCTGGCGGACTACCTGCCGAGGAAAGCGCGATGATCGACCGCGGGCGCAAGCGCAGGATGGAGACGGTCCCAGTGGATCGCCCGCAGCCGTATGAGGTCCGTTGGGAACATGGCCGGAGTACGGTCTGGGCGCAGCGCGGCGTCTTCGGCGCGACCTACTCCTGCGGTCGGCGCATCGACCCGCTGCCGACCGCCGACGAGCAGGCGTTCCCGCGCGAGGATGAGCCGTGAAGTGCGAAATCTGTGGCATGGAACAGCCGCCCGGGAGTCGCGGTTGGGTGGTGGCGTATCGTCCACCGCTTCCCCTGTTGCTGGAATACATCGTCATGATTCCGGAGGATCGACCCAGGGGGCGAACGGTTTTCACCTGCGGCGACGCAGCATGTAGGCTGCGTGCAAAGGAGCATGGCGGTCCATGACCGAAGTCCGTTGCCACTGCTGTGGGATCCGGCTCGAGGGTGAGCGCGCCGCGATCCGCCGTTGCATCCTGTGCGACATGTGCGATCGACGCCATGGCGATGAGCTCCAGGTCCACGTGACCGCGCTAGTACGGAATGGCGTGATCGACCTGTGGCACGGCGTCACGCGGATGCTGGTCGACGACGCACACGTCGCCGGGCTGCTCGCGATCGTCGCGGTGGAGGACGCCGGCGGCTTGGTGAGCGGCTGGCCAACCGTACTCGAGTTCGTGCCGCGCTGGCGGGTGATGATCGGCCGGGCCCGGGCGCGCGACGAGCTGCCGGACGTCACGCTCGTGCTGAACGCGGTGCTCGCGCGCTACCTGCCGGCGCAGAATAGCCATGCATTGCGGACGGCGATCTCGATCGACATGACCGACGCCATGTGCCTGATCGACCCCAGCATCGTCAGCGTCGATGTGACGTGCGAACAGGATGCGCTCGATGCGGAGTACCTGATGATCAACGTGATAGCCAACGTGCCGACGCTCGGACAGACCGCGATGGCACCGGACATCCAGATCCCGGACAGCGTGATGCGCGGACCGCGGGGGCAGGCGTGATCGCTGCGCTGTTCGTCCAACGGGATGGCGTCTACTTCGGGATCCCCGACGTCGACCCATGGGACGAGGAACGCGACGCTCGGCTCTACGCGGGGCCGTTTCCGGTGGTCGCGCATCCGCCGTGCGCTCGCTGGTGTCGCTTGGCTGCGTTGGTGGAGTCGACCGGAGGGGCCAAGCGCGGAGACGATGGCGGTTGCTTTGCTGCGGCGCTTGCATCGGTGCGCGCATGGGGGGGCGTGCTGGAGCATCCTGCGTGGTCGGAGGCGTGGCCCGCGTTCGGTCTGACGAAACCCCGCGCGAGAGGTTGGCAGCGAACGATGGACGGCGGGTTTGTGGCGAGCGTTGACCAGGGTGCGTATGGCCATCTCGCGCCTAAGGCGACATGGCTGTATGCGTTCGGCGTGGCGGTCACCCCGCTCCGAACCTCGCGTCCCAAGGCGCGCATGGTGGTGACCACGAGCAGGCGGCAGCGTGGACATATGCCGGAGATGCCGAAGTCGCAGCGGTCACGCACGCCGCTGGAGTTTCGCGACGTCCTGCTCGACATGGCACGGGCCGCGGGGCAGGCGTGACCCCTTACTACGAGGCCGACGGAATTTTCATCTACCACGGCGATTGCGCCGAGATCGCGCCCCAGCTCGGGATGTTCGACCTGCTCTGCACGGACCCGCCGTATGGGATCGGGGAGGCGCGAAAGAACCACGGCGAGATCCGCAAAGCGCCAGGCGGTGGCAAATTCCGGGTCAAGCCGAGCGACCGCGATGATTGGGACGACGCTCCGCCAGGGCAGCCGCTGATCGACGGTCTCCGCTCCAAGGCGCGCTGGCAATGTCTGTTCGGCGGAAATTACTTCGCGATGCCGCCATCGCCGTGCTGGCTGGTTTGGGACAAGGAGAATGGCGAAACTGACTTCGCCGACGCGGAACTCGCGTGGACCAACTACACCGGCGCGGTTCGCCTGCGTCGCCACCGTTGGAACGGGATGCTCCGACTCGGCAACGAGCAGCGCTACCACCCGACTCAGAAACCCCTCGCGGTGATGACCTGGGCCATCTCGCTGTGCCCTGAGCGACCGACCAGCGTGTTCGACCCGTTCATGGGCAGCGGCACTACGCTGCGCGCCTGCAAGGACCTCGGGATTCCGCGCGCCGTCGGGATCGAGCGCGAGGAGAAGTACTGCGAGATCGCGGTGCGGAGGTTGGCGCAGCGCACGCTGTTCGACGCAGGGACATAGCCGGTCGTGGTCGCGCCCGCCGCGCCGGACTGGGACGATGGCGAGGATCTGCGGCTCGCCGAGCTGCTGGACGCGCAGCACGGCGGAGAAGGGCTTGAGGCATATATCCGCCGGGTCTCGCCACGTCTGCCGCCGCCACGCCACATCCGCCCGCTGATCGATCTGTGGGAGCGGACCCGCCACGAGCGGGTGCTCTGCGTGGTCGAGATGCCGCCGCGCCACGTTAAGACCACGACGGGGATGCATGCGCTCGCCTGGCGGATGCTGCGCGATCCGACGCTGATGAACGGGTTCGCCACGTTCGGCGACAAGTTCGCGGCGAGCCGTTCGCGGATCGTCCGCTCGTACGCGAAGGGCGGCGGTGTCGTGGTGCCGCGCGACAACAGCAACGCGCATGAATGGGGTACCGGGTACCTCGGCGGCGGGCTGCTCGCACACGGCTACCGCGGCGAGTGGACCGGACGCGGGATCACCGGCGTCGCATTGCTCGACGACCTGTACAAGGACCGCGCCGACGCCGAGAGCGAAGTGGTCCGCCAGCACGTGTGGGAGTGGTTCACCGACGTGCTCTGGACGCGGCTCGAGCCGGGCTCATCGGTGATCATCCAGTTCACGCGCTGGCACCATGACGATCTGATCGGGCGGATCCTTCAAGGCAAGTTCGCCGGGTATCGCTTCGAGCGCCTGTGCCTGCCCGCGGTCTGCGAGGATGAGAACGACGGCAGCGATCGGAAGCTCGGGGAGGCGCTCTGGCCCGAGCAGTATCCGATCGAGGAGCTGCGCCGTCGCGAAGTCTCGATGGGGGATTACAGCTGGTCAGCAATGTACCAGCAGCGGCCCAGGCCGAAGGGTGCCGAGGTGTTCCTCGAACCGGGCCGCTTCTCGCTGCGCGAGTGGGTGCCCGATGGCCACCGCCTGCTGATCTGCGCGGACCCGGCGGCGAGCGAGGACACGCGGGCCGACTACTCGGCGCTGTTCGTGCTCGCCAAAAAAGGCGAGGGCAGCGACATGATCGTGTGGGTGCTCTATGGCTGGCGCGGCCAGGTCACGATCCCGGCGTTCGCGCGCAAGCTGCACGCGGTGTCGGTATTGTTCGGGAAGTGGGGCCGGGTGCCGGTCGTGGTCGAGTCGGTCGCGGGCTTCAAGGCGGTGCCGCAGACGCTCAAGGAGATCGAGCCGCGCCTGCTCGTGCGGCCGGCGCGGATGGGCATGCCGATCGGCGCCGAGGATGCTGCGCACAAGATCAGCAATACGCCGGTCAACAAGTTCTTGCGCTCGCAGCCGTGCGCGGCGGCATGGAACGCGGGCCGGGTGCGGGTGCCGCTCGATGCCGAACTCGAGTGGAACCCCATCACCTGCCGGTTCGAGGACGCCAGGCCGGTGCCGGGCGGCGTGCTGCTCATGCCGCGCCAGCTCCGCGCCGGGGTTGCGCCGGGCGTGACGTGGGCCGACGAGCTCATCCAAGAGGCCAGCATGTTCACCGGCGTGAACGATGCGGAGGATGACCAGGTGGATGCGCTCGCCCATGGATTCAACGACCTGATCGGCGCGCGTCGGGCTCCGCGCGGCGCGGTTCGAAATCGAAATCCGTACGGATAATCAGCATGTTACCGATGGAGCTTGACAAATAACGTAGCGGTGATACAAACACAACATGACCAAGGACATCAAGGAAACGGCCAGGGCGCGCTATAACCGCCTCGGCATGCAGGCCCTCCAGGCGGTCCGCCGCGGCGGCCCGATGGCCTCGAGCAAGCTGGCATCGATGCTTGGCATCTCGGAATCCGTGCTTCACCGGGTGACCGGGTCGGACACAGGTAGGGGGATGCTCTACAAGGACGGGGTTTGGATCGCACCGCATCATGGAGGTGGAGGTGGGCTGTGAACACCGCCGAGCGGCCCCGTTGCCTCCGGGAATGAAGGTACCCACAGACGACAAGCTGTAGGCGAAAATTTTGCGGTAGGATGGCGACATGGCCGACCTTGATCGTCTGGCAGCCCTGAACGCGCGGATCGCGGACGCGGCGATCGACCCGGCCGTGTTTGCGCAGATCGTGAACGCGCTCCCCGACGGGCTCGTGGTGATCAACGAGGCTGCGGAGGTGCGCTTCGTTAACATGCAGGTCGAGCTCATGTTCGGCTACCCGAGGGCCGACTTGCTCGGCGAGCCGGTGCACAAGTTGCTCGACCCGTCGATCCGCGAGCAGCACGCCAAGCACATCGCTGGATTCTTCGTGAACCCGACGCCGCGCCCGATGAACTTTGCGCGCGTGCTCGACGGTCGGCATGCGAACGGGCGCAAGGTGCAGGTGCAGATCTCGATCGCGCCGCTGATCGCCGATGAGGGCGTGCTCGCGATCGCCGTGATCAGGCGGGTCGCCGGTGGCCAGTAAATCCCCGGTCGCCGAGCGCGATGGGCTCGTTGAACTCCAGTTCCGGCAGGTGACCGTGGCGCTCGACAAGTTCGAGACGAAGCTCGACGCGATCGTGGCCGAGGTCGCGGCGCTGCGGTCCCGCGAGATCAGCGAGCTCAACTCGAAGATCGCCGTCCTGCAGGACCGGGCCGGGCGCAGCGGTGCGATCGCCGGTGTGATCGCCGGCGCGGTGATCAGTGGGATCGTGAGCCTGGTCATCGAGGTACTCGCGAAGCGTTGACGTCGTCGCATAGGCATGCTACAAACTTGGCATGGCCAAGATCACTGCCTCGGAAAAGAAGGAACGGGCGTCGCGGTACAGTAGGCCCATCAAGATATTTTGAGCGGTTGTCGTGCGCTACGGTCGTAGCGTTCCAGATGGATTCCTGCCGGTGTTCTCGGTCGATACCGAGGAACAGGCTCGACAGCTCATCCTCCTGACTTGTCCCCGGGATGCGGAGGGCACCCACTACGCCCGCGAGTTGGCGCAAGAACAGACCCTGGAGAATTTGCAGGCGTTCAGCGACAAGTGCGCCAAGGGGTGGGAGATGATGCAGGCTGCAGCGCGAAGGAAGTGACCTGCGGTAGGATGGGGCATGGTGAGCACCGGGCCCCTCGATCTCCGCACCCAGGTTGACCGCGATCTAGCCGGCGTTCCGCGCGGCGACGAGCTCACCACAGCCGCGGCGACGCTGCTCCAGCGGAACAACCTGCGGTCCCAGCCACCGACCTACGCTCCGCAGCAGGCGAGCGGCGAGACCTTGGCGCTCCGTTGGGGCGACCTCCAGCAGCGTCACCCCGAATGGCGCGGCGACTACTGGGCGGAGTGCCGGGCGCTCTACGCCGGCGGTGAACGCCTGCTCGCCGATCCCGAGGTGATGAAGCGGCTGTTCCCGCAACACCTATACGAGGACGCACAGGTCTACAAGGCGCGACAGCAGCGGGCGCATTACTTCCCCTATCCGGGGACCATCATCGACCACATGCTCGCCGGGCTGGGCACCGACCCGCTCACGGTCAGCTTCCACGACGTGGACGACGATGGGACCGTCGAGGACATGCCGCCCGAGGCCGAGTGGTGGGCCGAGTGGGTCTCCGACGTCACCGACGAGGCGGAGCAGCCCAGCGACTACGGCTTGGCGCCCAAGACGGATAGCGATTCGGACGAGGATGACGACGAGGGCGGCAAGCCGCTTCACGACTTCCTCGTCGAGGTGCTGCGCGAGAGCCTGCAAACCCGGTGCGCGTGGGTGCTCGCCGACCTACCCCAGGCCGACCCGGATGCGGTGATCGACAGCCAGCTCGCCGCCGAGCAGAGCGGGCTCAACGATCCCTACCTGTGCATCGTGCCGGCCGAGCAGGTGATCGACTGGCGGTGCGACGAGCGCGGGCGGCTGGAGTGGGTGCTGATGCTGGTGATCACGCAGCCCCGCGCCACGCCCCGCGACCGGCGCGGGAACCTGCTCCACACCTACACGCTCTGGACCCGGGACATCTGGGCCCGATACGACGTGCCCGTGGACCCGCGCCAGCCGCCGCACGAGAGCGTCGAGTTCAAGCCGGCCGAGATGGGAGAGCACGGGTTCGGCCGCGTTCCCTTCGAGCGGCTCGAGCTCCCCGACGGGCTCTACGCGATGGGCAAGCTCCACAGCCTGGCCCGCGAGCACTTCAACAAGCGCTGCGCGATGGGGTGGGCCGAGTACAAGGCCCTGTTCTCGATCCTCTACGAGTTCATGGGCGGCGCAGAGGAAGATCTGCCGACCGCTGGCCCGGCGGGCGATCCAGATCGCGCCACGAACCAGATCCGCGGCCAGGGCTACACGCAGCAGCGCCAGGCCAAGGACCGCGCCGAGTACGTGGGGCCCGGCTCGGATGCGTTCGTCGCCGCGCGCGAGTCCTGCAACGACGCGATGCGCGAGATGCATCGCGTGATGTTCTCGATGGCCCTCAGCGCGAACATGGACTCGAAAGCGCTCAACCGCTCGGCCGAGAGCAAGGGCAAGGACGAGGCCAGCACGTCGATCTTGCTCGACGCGTTCGGCAAGATGCTGATCAAGTTCGCCCGGCGCTTGCTCGTGCTCGCCTCCCTCGGTCGGCAGGAGGCCGTGCCGCACGCGGAGATCAGCGGGCTCGAGGACTTCGACGTCGAGAGCGTGACCGCGGCAATCAACGAGGCCGTGGCGTTCTTCGCGGGCATCCCACAGCATTCGATGCTCGTCAAGGAGCTGGCGCTCGCCAAGGTGTACAGCGCCTACCTCAGCGGGCTGACCCCCGAGCAGACCGAGGTGATGCGCCAGCAGATCCGCGACGGGCTCAGCATGGAGGAGATGCAGGCCCAGCAGCTCGCCGGCATGGGGGCGCAGGGCGGCGTGGGGCCGGATGGGCAAGCACCCAAGGGCGAGCCTGGCGCACCGGGCCGACCGGATAATCCGGCACCGGGGCCGCCGAAGGCCAAGCCGCCGGGCACTTGACGCTGTCATGTAGTCGTGCTACAAACGTGACATGGCAACCAAGGATCTGTCATGGCGACCCGTCTCTCGCGGCGAGATCTTCTGCTCTCCGGCATGTGGTCGCGGATGCACAAAGGCCGAACATGCTGCCGCGATTACCAGAGCGGCGATGATGTGCGAGCTGCTTGGCCGTGGATGGAAGCCCAGGGTCTGGGAAAATCTCGGCTGGCACTGCGAGGCAATTTCGCGTTGCGGCCGACTCAAGGTCTCAGGCGGCAAGGCTGACATCGTCGGGCGCAAGCTACCTCGCGTTCCTCGGCGACGCTAGCAGTTCAGGCGGACGATGGGCCGAGCATGGCAAGACCGCCAAGGCGGCAGTTCGCAAGGTCATCACGCGCGGTGAGGCCGAGCGCGCCTACATCGACAGTCTACTCCGCGATCTTCCTGACGTCTGATACCCTCGTGCGGTGATCCCGCGCCCCGAGCAAGTCGACGCGATCCGCCGGCTCGTGCGCGAGTCGGCGACCGCCGTGGATGCACTGGTCCCCACGGCGCTCCGCTCGGTCATACCGGCGCTGGTCCAGGCACGCGATGAGCTCCGCAGCGACCTGCAGAGCTGGCTCGCGACCGCGAAGAACGGGGCGGACCGCTTCACCGCCGCCGACAAGCAGGGCGCACTGCGGGCGCTCGAGGGGGCGCTCGAACGCGTCGCCGACCTGCAACCGGCCATGGCATCCGCGCTCGCCGCTCAGCGCCGCGCCACCGGCCCGCTCGCGATCCACAATCTCGACAACGAGATCCGCCGGCTCAGCGCGATCTTCGGTGGTGGCGTGCCGACGATCCCGAACATCAAGGCGGCGGCAATCCTGGCGCAGGGCGACAAGCTGCTGTGGAAGCGGCACGAGACCTCGGCGCGGCGCTACGCGGGCGCGATCGGCAAGGACATCAAGCACTTGCTCGCGGTTGGCGTGGCCAAGGGCGAGACGTTCGACCAGCTCGTGAACCGGCTGCGGCGCATCGACCACGGCGGGCGCACGGCGCGGCCGATCGATCCGAGCGCGGATGCCGGCGACATCGCGAACGGGTTGGCCGGCCGGTACCGCTGGTGGGCCGAGCGGCTCGTCCGGACCGAGGGGATGAACACCTACAACGTGATGCACGACGAGAGCATCGCGTACGCGAACGAGAACCGGCCCGACGGCGACGAGGAGTACCTCCGACGGTGGGACTCCTCGATGGACGGCCGAGTCTGCTACGAGTGTGCGTCGCTCGACGGCACCGTGACCACGATGGATGGGACGTTCAAGGGCGGGATCTCGGCACCGCCGCTGCATCCATGTTGTCGTTGCGTCGTCCTCGCCTGGCTGCGTCGCTGGGGCGGCATGAAGGGCGAGACCATGCCGAAGGGCGAGGTGCCGACGCCAGGGCCAGCGCGCGCGGCACCGCCGAAGCCCGGCAAGGAGCCGGAGGCGCCGGCGGGGTTCACGGCCCCCGAGGGCAAGAAGGTCAAGGATGGCATACCCGAGCGCAGGGACATTCGTGTGAAGGAGGTCTATCGCGTTCCAGCGGCCGAGATCGCTGATCGGCTAATCGCATTGCCCGGCGGCGGCCAGGACGAGGTCAGGATGGAGAGCATTCGCAAGGCCTACGCCAAGGGCGTCAAGCTGCCCCCTGTCAAGCTGGCGATGACCACGGATGGCCAACTCTACGTCAACGACGGCAGGCACCGACTGCTCGTGGCCATCGAGCAGGGGCGCGATGTCCTTCTCACGCTCGGCAAGGCAGCGCGCGGGTCCGAGGTCGGAGCGGTTCGTCTGGTACCAGTTATCGGATCCGGATCGGTCAAGCGCGCGATTGCGGCGATCGATCGCTTGCTCGGTCGTCCGTGAACTCACCCCTTGACATGAGATCGTAGCGGTTCTACAAACTAGGCATGCCCAACACCGATCTCAATCCGATCGCTCAGCTCCATGTCGCCCGCCGGAACCGCCTCGCCTGCATCGTCGGGGCGATCCCCGGCATTGTGCCCATCGGCACCTACCGCCTGGGCCATTCCGAGCTGACCTCGTGGGACCCGAGTGTGGACCCGAAGGCTTGGGCGGCGTATGCGGGGCTGGCGTTTTCGCTCCTCACGGTCGTATCATGGGCCGCGAGCGCGTTCGCCACGCAGAATCGACTGGAGACTGCCATCAAGGCGCTCGGGTTCACCGTCCTCGTGGAGACGCTGATGATGACCTCGTCGAGCTCGGTGCTGTCGATCGGATGCCTCGTGCTGCTGGTCGTGGTCAACGCGGTGGCGAACGGCTGTCGGCTCGCAGTTCGCGCAGCGGCCGAGGTCGCGCCGACGGTCGCTGAGGTCGTGCCGATGGCGGCGCCCAGCAGGAAGAAGATCGGCCGCCGCTATCGAGCTGCGCGCCCGCCTGTGCTCACTGTGGCGCGATAGCTCCTTTGATTTGCTTGCTCGAAAGGTGGCGAACAGGCATGATCAGTTAGGAGCACTACAAATATGGCACCCAAGAAGAAACCAGACGATGATGGCGGCGAGGGTGATGGCGATGGGCCGTTCACCGCCGAGCAGCTCGAGGCGCTCGGTACGATCGTCAACGGCGCGGTGGGCGATCACCTCAAGCGCAAGCTGCCCGCGATCGTCGAGGGCTCGATCAAGAAGCCCCTGCAGGAGATCCGCGAGCTACTTGCTGGTAAGCAAGGCGCGGGCGAGGGTGACGAGACGGGCGAGGAGACCGAGGAGACCGAGGATCCGCCGGAACCCCGCCAGCGCGCAGGCAAGGCCAACGGCCAGCGACGCCAGGCCGCGCAGCCGGACCCGGCGATCGCGCAGATGGCGAAGAAGCTCGCGAAGGTCGAGGCCGAGCGCGCTGCCGAGAAAGCTGAGCGCGATCAGGAGCGAGCCGCCGCACGCAACGAGAAGCGCGATGGCTCGCTGCGCGAGCTGCTCGGCGCGGCCGGCGTCGACCCGAACCGGCTCCGCGGTGCGGTCGCGGTGCTGCGCGAGTCGACGAAGTATGACGACAAGAACAACGAGTGGCTGATCGCGGCCGGTGATGAGGAATTCGACCTCGCGGCCGGCGTCAACCAGTTCGTGGCGACCGACGAGGGGAAGGCGTACCTGGCTCCGCAGCAGGGCCGGCAGCAAGGCAACGGGCAGCCTGCGGTTCGCAGCGGCGCCGGGACCCGCACGGGCGGGACGGTCCAGCGCGGGGCGGGGCGGCCGGTGACCAGCGCAGCGGATGCGAAGTCGGCGAACCGGCAGCAGGCGGCAGCGGCACTGCAAGCGGCCGTGGGGGACCTGCTCGGCGGTAACGTTCCGCTGGGCTAACGAATACCAGCCAGCGTATACCAGCCGCGCAACGCGATGCGATGGTAGCGCGCGATTGTCATTAGGCGATCCTCGGTGGCATTCGTGTCGAACTTGCGTTCGACAACCCCCGGTGGCAGCGAGCGACTCTTGGTCTCGATGACCAGAAGTCCCTCGGCGCGGAGCGCTGCCACTAGCTCATCGGCGCGCCCGTCCGTGGTCTGAAAGTTGATCGTGGCGATTGAGTTCATGTTCGTCATGAACATGAACATAGCACCGCTACAAACTAGCGCAAGGGGAAATCGACCAGGACCGAAGAAACGCGTAGGTGTGGTTCGCCGACCGTTTCCGCACCGCAGGGCCGACCCGTAACCAGGGACCGTTTCGAGGGTCGTTTAACGGACTATGGCATCTCGGGATTCCACCCCGGGCCGCGGCGAACCACCGCGACTGTAACATGGGCTTGACCCGCGGCCGAGACCGTGTATCGTAAGCCTCACTACCACATCGGCAAGGAGCGGCCGGTGTGGGAAGCCGACCGGGGAATACCCGGGACGAACGCAGCGCGGCGAAACCGCGCGTTCATCCCATCCCGGAGACGCTTCCCATGGCACTTGTTTCCTACAACAACGGCGCCCTCGCTCAGATCGCGAACAGCCTGACGACGATCTTCGAGGACAGGATCGTCTCGCAGATCAATCGCGCGACCGTCCTCCTGCAGATCCTGCCATGCGGGCCGGGCTACACCGGCAAGAATATCAGCTGGGTGGCACGGTTCGGGACCGCAGTGGGCGCTTCGACGGCCGAGGGCGCGACCGTCTCGACGTTCAACAACGACGACAAGATTCCGGCCACGCTGGAATTCGCTACCTACACCGATGCTTTCGGCGTCACGGGCCGCGCGCTGGCCTCGGCAATGGCGGCCGGCAACCCCGCCGAGCTGGCGAATTTGTTCTTGGACGAGTTGAACAACAGCACGGAGCGCCTGGCCAAGGGCGTGGCGATCGACTTGTACACCGGCTCCGGTGCCGCGAACGTGATCATGGGCCTCGTGGCCTCGTCGGGCGGGATCACGAACACCGGCACCTATGCGACGATCGATCGCGCGGTGCGCACGCAGTGGCAGGGCACCGTGATGAGCAATGGCGGTGTCGGCCGCGCGCTCACGTTCGACCTCATGAGGGAGATGCGGCGCCGGATCTACAATGCCTCGGGCGCCAAGCCCGACATCATCGTCACGACCAGCGAGCTCCACCAGAAGTACGGAACGCTGTTCGGCCAGCAGCGCCGGTGGGTCGCCGATGTGACGCTGCGCGGCAACAAGATCACGCTCGACGGCGGGTACTACGCGCTCGAGATGGATGGGATCCCGATCTTCGAGGACATCGACTGCCCCACGGGCAAGATGCTGTTCCTGAACAGCAACTTCATCAACGTCTTCCAGCTGCCCGACGGCGTGTCCGCGGTCAACCAGTCGATGGCGATGATCGGAATCAGCGGCTCCCCCGAGGAGCAGCTGGGCGCGCCGACCGCGAAGCTGACCGCCCGCATCAACCCGCTCGGCCGCGACGGCGATCAGTACAAGTTCCAGCTGATCATCTACCCGCAGCTGAGGGTCAAGCGCCCGAACACCTGCGGCGTGATCGTGGACCTCGACGCCACGCTGTAGCGCCACCGGCCCGCGGGGGGATTGCGCCACCTCGCAGGCTGAACACCATGGCGCTGGCACGGGAGCGCCATGGCATACGCACAGCAGGAATACGACGCCGAGCGGGACGATGGACTTGCGGCAGAAGTCCAGGTCGTCAACGTCTCACCGTTCGTTGCTCGGTTCGAGATCGGCACGATGCCCGGGACCAGGGGTCGCAAGACCGAGCTCAAGCCCGGCGAGACGATGTATTTGCAGGCCGGGTACTGCCAGGACTTCATCGGCGAGAGCCTGCGTCCGGTGCGCGCGACTATCGAGTCGCTGACCGAACGGCACGCATGGGAAGGCCGCAACGCATGGGACAAGGACGGCAAGCCGTACTGGGCGGTCAAGCCGGGTCCGCAGCTGCCGATGGTCGTTACTGCCGCGAAGGCGCCCGAGATGCGCGCACGCTGGGCGGCGGCGATCGCCCAGCACAAGGCCGACGAGAACGCGCCGCTCCGCATGACTCTCCAGCGCCAGGACGGGACCGACGTCGAGGTCCAGGCCGAGATCGCGCCCGCGCCGCGCCGCGCCGCGCCCGTAATGCAGGGCGGGATCGAGGCCGCGGATCCGGTCGTGATCGACGAACCGCCGCCGGACCACAACGACCCGCTCGATCTGCCGGTGGCGACTGCTCCGCCGCAGGCTCCGCCGTCGATCCCCAAGCGCGGGGGGCGGCAGTGATCGATCCGCAGGAACTCGCTGAAGTGCGGGGCAGGCGGATCGCTGCCGAATGTGAGCTGGCGGAAGCCAGTGACATCGAGGCACGCATGCTCGCTCGCATGGAAGAGCAGAACGGATCGCCGGACGCCACGCTCGAGGCGGCGGCTGAGCGCATGACCGCGTTGACCGGCCATCTCGCGCAGACACGCGGCGAGATCAAGCTCTTGCAGAGGCGCGATCAACAGGCGTGGGAGCAATCCGCCGCGGGTCGGCAGATCGCAGATGCCACCAAGGCATACCTCGATGGGAAGGCCATTCGTTAGCCATGGCCCTCACCGAGGACGAGAAGACGCTGATCCGCGAGTACCTCGGCTGGGGCGCGCGGTTCGGGCAGACGGACAACGCGCTCGAGCGCGCCATGTCCGCGCTGGAGACGTCCGCCTCGGAACTGGCCCGCACCCGCGTCCACCTCGCCGAACTGGCGCGGATCGACGCCGCGATCACTGCCTGCGAGGCCCGCTTCAAGGCCGATCAGGTCGGCACGATCAAGCTCAGCGAGAGCGAGCTGGCGCGGCTCCGTTCCCGGGGCTCGGAACGAGTGGGGCGGCTCGCTCGCCAGCTCACCGTGGAGACCCGAGGCGATCCATTCCGGCCCGGCGGCTCCGCCTGGCGCGGCACCTTCACCGGCCCCATCGGAGGGGGCAACGCCCAGATGCAAGGCTGACCCACCTTCCGGCGGCGGGCGGCGCGCATACCGCTCCAGTGCAAACTGCTCGCCGTCGGGACTTTTCAACACGAGGACCACATGACCACCGCACAGTGCAGCTACGGCCGACCACCCGACATGACCCAATCTGAAGCCACAGCCGCGCAGCGCACGTGGGCCTTCCATCTGGTCAAGAGCGCCGACTCGACCGACGCCACCGGCCTGACCCCGGTGATGACGATCAGCAAGGCCGGCGCCGCGTTCGCCGCGGTCAACGGCTCGACCGCGATCACCGAGCTCACCAACGGCTGGTACCAGGTCGTGCACGCCGCGGCCGACCTCGACACAATCGGCTCGCTGTCGTTCCGTGTCGCTGTTGCGACTGCGGACACGCTCAACTGCTCATGCCAGGTGGATGCGCTCGATCGCAACATCGCGACGGTCAACCCGAGCACCGGCGGGATCGACGCCGGCTCGTTCACTGCGGCGGCGTTGGCGGCGATCTCGGTGCCGCTGGTCACGGTCAGCCCGGCGACGGTCCTGGTCACCACGGCCACGGCCGATCCTGCGATCTCGATGGTCAAGGCCGTCGACTGCACGGTGAACGTGACCGGCACGTTCGGCTCCGGTTCGGCGCAGGTGCAGACCACCGAGGATCCCACGGTCGTGACCCCGACCTGGACCAACAGCGGGTCCGCGCTGACCAGCAATGGCTCCGTCGTGGTGACCGGCCCGCACAACGCGGTGCGCGTGCACTGGACCGGCGCGACATCGCCGAGCATCGCGATCGTATTCACGATCCGCAAGCCAGCGGGGACCTGAGCGAACGTGACCACGCCCGTCCTCACCGGCTCGGCCACGCTGGATCCCGCGATCCTGGTGGATTCGCTCGTGCCCGACGTGATCGACGGGCTGCGCGAGGAGCTCCAACCCACGTTCGGGATCCGCGCCTACCGCGCCTACCGCGTGGTCCGCACGTGGTCGGGGCGCGTGGCCGGCGATGGGACTTCGATCGACGTCGGTGCCGAGCTGCGCCCGCAGCCGCGGGTCAAGGTCTGGGACGGGCTCCAATTCACGCAGGCGATCTGCGGGATCCGCGAACTGGGCGACGTCAAGCTCACCGAGGTCTCGCTGACCTACACGGACGCGGACCTGACCGGCCAGCCGCTCGCGCGCAACCAGGAGATGTTCCTGGCGATCGGCGAGGCCAACGGCCAGGGCTCGCCGCTGCGGGTCTGGTGCCACACGCAGCCCCCGTTCATCGACCGCGAGAAGGACATGGGCTGGGTGCTGCATCTCCGGCGGGTGGAGGCCGCGCCGCCATGGACGCCGTGAGCATGAGCGGCATGCTAGGTCTGGGACCGCTCGCGACGAATGGCCGCGCGGGTCGCCTTGGCACGAGCCTTGAGGTCCTTGGCCATCTCGGCGACCAACGCGGCGGGGTCAACCTCGTCGGTCTCGCGCACAACGCGCACCGCCATCGATCCCATGCTCGACATGGAGACGGTCACGCCGTACGTCGTGACGACCTCTTCGCCGCGTACATCGTCCCACGACTTGGGTGCCACCTCGCAGCCGAGGGCCCGGAAGTTCTTCATCAGGTCCGTTTGCGTCATGCCCTCAACATAGCATCGCTACAAACTATGTCAATGGGGATTCGTGAGCTCGGTGATTGAGGTCGAGCTCAAGGACTTGCCGGCGGCGCTGGACTCGTGCGAACGCAATGTCCGGCGGGCGATCGCGCGCGGCGCGTTGGCGGGAGCGCACCGCGGCCGGGCGCTGATCGTCAAGCGGACCCCGGTCGACATGGGGCCCTTGAAGGCCGAGTGGCGGGTCAAACCCGGCGCGGTCGACTTCGAGTCCGGCATGGGCGAGGTGCTGGCCACGCTCGTCAACGACTCGAAGTACATCGGTCCGGTCGAGAATGGCGCGCGCCCGCACCCGGTCTCGCCTGAGGGCTGGGCGGCGATCTACGAGTGGGTCCGTCGGCACTACCGGGGCAGTAAGTCCGAAGGCTACAAGCTCGGCGGTAAGGGCCGCATGCGTCGGCAGGGGGCTGGCGCGGACCCGAACCGGCCGTTCCACGGCAGCGATCCAGAGATCGAGGCGATTACCAACGCGATCGTGTGGAAGATCCGCACGCAGGGCCAGAAGGCCACCTACTTCGTCAGGAACAGCCTGGAGGATCTCAAGGCGGTGATGATAGACGAGCTCAACCGCGCGCTGGCTCACGCGCAGGACGGTGGGGCATGAGCGGGCTACTCGTCCTCCTCATCGCTCTCGGTCTCATGCTTGCCAGTCGGGCTGTCGCGGCAGATGCCAGCAAGGCACTTTTCGCACAGGTCTTTGCCGCAGTGCACGCAGTAATCGTGCATGTTGGACTGCCCGGCCCAGGGGCCTGTCGTGATCCTGGGTGGCGCGGCGCGGCAACTCTCGCATGGTCGGTCGGACATGCCGGCACTGTAGCGTATCTACAAACCGGAGTCAAGCCGTGACCGCCGTGGTTCGCATCGCCGCGCTCGAGGCGTTCACGGCGCTGATCGAGCAGCAGATCCCGGCGCTCGCCGGCCGGACGTGCGCAGGACAGGCGCCGAGTTCCGAGCTGGAGGAGATCCCGAACCTCTCGATCGAGCCGTCGCGATGGACCTACGAGATGGACTCGGTCGGAGATGCGACGCAGGTAGCGCTCCTCCCCGGCAACGTCGCGGTGTGGGACGTCGGCTACCACGAGGGCACGTGCGCGGTGTCGATCCTCGCCAGCTCGCCGCGCCAGCGCGCGCTGCTAGAACAGCAGGTGCTCGATCTGTTCCTCAGCGCCAAGCACCCGCTCACCGGCATGCGGCAGCCGGGCTGCCTCTCGTTCCTGATCAGCTCGTGCCCGGAGGTCGGGCAGTTCGCCAGCCTGTTCTTCCTGGAAGACGATGCCTGGGTCGAGACGCTCGCGCTCGACCGGCGGTACGAGTCGCGGATCGGCGTGGGCTGCTGGATCCCGGCGCTCGTGCTCGAAACCCCGGTCTACGAGATCCAGACGCTCCAGCTCGCGGTGGGCGCGTCCACCACCACCGACCCGGCGGCAGACCCGGCGCCCCCCACCCTCGAGCCGCTCGAGCTCGTGACCATCAACGCGGATGGCTCGGTCAGCCCAGCCTGAAAGGCGCACATGTCGACGGACGTCACCTTCACCACGAACCCCAGCGACTACCAGAAGCTCGAGGGGCTCTACGTCGCCGAGCGCGGGCCGACCGGGTTCATCCGCGCGGCGGACCTCTCGACCACGGGTCTGGCGGCGCGGTGCGTGCGCGGCCCTGATGCGCCGCAGGTCATCACCAACGTGGGCCGCTTCCTGGACATCTATGGCGCGCGCGATTTCGGCGCCGGCGGCGCGGTCATCGGGCAAGCATGGGCGGCGCTGTTGAACAAAGCGTTCGGCACGCTCGTGATCCAGCGCGTGCGCGCCTCGGATGCGGTCGCCGCGAGCTTCACGCTGGAGACCGCGGCCGGCGGCGCTGGCACCGCGGTGCTGCGCGTGGACGCCTCGAGCGTGGGCCTATGGGGAAACAACGTCTCGGTGAACGTGTCCGCCGCCACCGACGCGAACGCGAACCATTTCAACCTGACCGCGCAGTACCTCGGCAAGCAGTTCGTGTTCCCGAACATCGACATCTCGGCGACGAACGTCGACAACACGGCGCTCGTCATCGGCTCGGACGTCGCCACGGTCATCACGCTCACCAAGCTGGCCAACGGCCGGCCGGTGAACACCACGGCGAGTACGGACGGCGCCGACGCGAACGCGTTCATCGCGCTCGGGCAGACGGCGATCGCGGGCTTCACCGGCGTCGCGGGCACCGAGGGCACGCTCGCAGTCACCGACTACAACGCGGGCGTGAACACTCTGGCTGCGTTCCCGGGCGTGTCGGTCGTGCTGGTCCCGGAGATCGTGGCCGGCTCGGCTGCCACCTTCCACTCGAACCTCGTCACGCTCTCGTCCACCGTGGCGGACCGGATCTTCTTGACCTGGGCGCAGGCTCACGGCCAAAGCGTTAGCACCGAGGTGACGCAGGTCGGCACGCAGATCACCACGCGAACCGACCGGATCGTGTGGTGTTACAACAGCCCATTCACGATCGACCCATCGACGAGCCAGGAACTCCAGCAAGGGCCGCACGTCTGGCTCGGGTCGATCCTCTCGCAGGTGGACGTGGACATCCATGCCGGCTCGTTCCAGACGCAGGCTCTCCTCGCAGGCTGCACCCGAGTCACCAATACGTCCCTCACGCGCGGGGATCTGATCGCGCTCAAGAACGCAGGAATCTCGACGCTCGAGCGACTCAAGAACGGGTTCCAGTTCCGATCTGCGGTCACCACGAGCCTCACGCCGGGCAAGACGGAGCTGGCGCGGCGTCGCATGGCCGACTTCCTCCAGCTGTCGGCCGCCGATCGTCTGGTGACCTACGTCAAAGGGAAGAACGTGCCGGAGACACGCGCGCTTATGGGCAGCGAGCTCACAGCATTCTCGGTCGGACTGCAGGTCGCCGGCCGCGTGATCGCGAAGGACGACCCGACGGCCGGCAAGGGCTTCAGCGTCGATCAGGTAACTGGCAATACGCCGGCGCAGCGCGCGCAAGGCGAGGAGCACATCCTCTGGAGGGTGCGCCTGATCGGCCACATGCTCGCGCTGGTGTTCGATACCGACATTTCGACCGGCACCGTGGTCCAAACGCAGTAGCCCCGAGGAGCAGCAGCCATGTCAATCCGTACAAGAGGTCAAGGAGCGAACATCCGCATCGCGCGGAATGGCGTGGTCCTTGGCGGCACCATGATCAAGGTCCGCGACTTCACGGCGACGCAGCGCGCGACGATCAACGAGGATGACTACCTCGGCGAGGACTTTACCGACCTCGACACGCAACACCACGGATGGGACCTCGGGTTCACCGTCGACACGATCGACGCGGCGGCCACCGACTACACCGACGCGCAGATCAACGACTTCCTGGCGCACGCGCGGCCGGCGGACGTCACGATCACCGTGGTGCTCACGTTCGCCGACCCGACCGTGCGCGGCAAGGCGTGGGCGTACCACAGCGCGCAGCTGATCCAGAACGATGACGGGTTCGGCGGACGCAAGGAGCCCATCAAGGGCAAGTTCAGCGGCAAGTGCCAACGCCGCACGCCCGTCTCGATCTGAACCGAGCCGGCGCGGATCCGCCGGCAAGCACAGGAGCATGGAGCAATGGAGCGGATCGAATCACCATTCGAGAAGGAACTGAGCAGTCTCATAAATCGGCACAGTCAAGAGCAAGCGTCGAACACGCCGGATTTCATCCTGACCCAATATCTGATCGGATGCCTAGCGGTGTTCACAACGGCGACGCAGCAGCGTGAAACCTGGTACGGGCGCGACGCACGACCATCGCCCGCCGAAGGCAGCGGGGCCGTGGAGGTCCGGCGATGAGCGGCGCGATCAAGCCGGCGAAGCCAGCAGGCCCGCCCCAGATGCCGGATGCACTCGCCGCGTTCTCGGCTGCGCTCGCACTGCGCTTCCCCGGCGTCGAGGTCAAGCGCTACGTCCTGCCGCGCATCGTCACGCAGTGCCGCGAGGTGTTCATCCGCGCGCTGACCAGCGAGGACATCATCATGGCCGCGTCGTTCGCCGACTCGCTGATGTCGGCCAACGAGAAGTCCAGCATTAAGCTCTCGAATGCGGCCGAGGAGCGCGAGTGTGTGCGGGTCGCGATCGTCGGGTTCGGCGATGCCGAGCACCTCGGCACGGACAACCGAGGGCCGATCTGGGGCGCGGTCACCTACCGCCATGTGAACATGGACGGCGTGCCGCTCGGCGAGATCAACGGCTGGCCGAAGCGGATGTGGGACGCGTTCGCCCGGTACTACAACGACGTGAACGGGCTGCCCATCGAGGAATTTCTCGAGGGGATCCGGGAGGCGCAGATCGTCGGCGCGTTCGCACCTCCGACAAGCGGGATCCCCGCAAGCGCCTCGCCTGGGAGGCTCGCCGGCTAGCCCACCGCGAATACACCCGGCTCTACTGGCACGGTTGGCCAGGCACCCTCGCCGAGTTTCTCCTCCTGACCCTCACCGACCGCTGGCTCGCGAATGACTCCCTCACCGAGCTGGTCGAGATCTCCAACGAAAAGGGTTCGACCCGACCGCGCGACGACCGCTGACTATGGCGACCGAGACCAACTACTCCGTGAACGTCAAGTACGCGGTCGACAACCGCGGCGGCCGGAAGGGTACGTCCGAGCTCAATGACGACGTGCGCAAGCTCGATGCGAGCACGCGGTCCGCCGGCGACTCATTCGGCGTGCTCGGCGTGGCCGCGGCGGCAGCGTTCGGGTTCGCGGTGCACAAGGCCGAGGACGCGCTGATCGGGTTCAACTCGCGCGTCGAGGCGAGCAAGATCTCCCTCGCCGCGATGGTCCAGGGTTTCAAGGGCGGCGAATGGAGCGCCGCGCAGGACAACGCGACGCGGATGTACGACGAATTCCAGAAGTTCTCGGTCCAGACGCCGGTGACCACGCAGGACATCATGATGTTCGGCAAGAGCGTGGCGGCGGCGACGTTCGCGGCCGGCGGCTCGATCAAGGACCTGACCGCGATCACCGAGCAGGGCGTGATCAGTGCGAAGGCGTACGGCGAGGAATCTACGCTCGCCAGCCTGCAGCTCTCCGAGATGGTCATGGGCAACGTGACGTCCCGGATGCGGTTCGCGAAGATCATCCTCGGGCTGGCGAAGATGGACGAGGAACATTTCAAGGCCCTTTCCGGCGAGCAACGCATCAAGGTCGTGCGCGGCGTGCTCGAGGGCGACTCGATGAAGAATGCGCGCGATGCGCTCGGCGAGAGTTGGGAAGGCGTAACATCGACCTTCAAGGACAAGCTGCAGATCGTGTTTGGTACCGCCGGGAAATCCCTGTTCGACGTGATGAAGGTCGAGATCAAGAGCTGGAACCAATGGCTCGACGCCAACCAGGTTCGGATCGACCACATGGTGCACAGCCTTTCCGAGGGTCTGATGACCGGGTTCGGCGTGGTCAAGGATGCCGTAAGCCTGCTGGTCACCCACGCCGACACGATCATGGCGATGGGCAAGATCTGGCTGGCGGTGAAGATCGGCGGGATGCTCGGCGGGAAGACCGGAGAAGGTAGTACCGGGCTTGTCAAGAGCGGCTCGGCACTCATGGCGTGGGGCCGCGGCGCGCGCGACAGCTACGACGAGGAAGGAAACTATGTCTACGAGAAAGCCGGCGCCGGACGACAGAATGTCTCCCTTAAGAGCGCCGCGGCCAATGCTGGGTTGATCGCGCAGTCCGCGGCGGTCGGCTATGCGCTCGGCTCGCTGATCAACGACGCGACCGGCGCATCGCATACCCTGGCCAACCTCGCATTGAGCAAGACGGATCTGGCGTTCGAACGCGTAAACCACGCAAGCGAGCGGCTCACCACCGCCTTCGAGAGCGCGGCGGCGCGGATGAAGGGACCGACTGCACTCTCCAACCTGCAGGGCTCGGTCGACGACTATCACGAGCAGGCCCGACTGGCCGGCAAGGTGCTCCATGCCATGGAGAAGGCGCGCACGCCGGAAGATCTGCAGGCAGTCCGCAAGGCCCAGGAGAACCTCGACGCCGCTGGAGTTGGACGAGACGATGTCAGCAAGGCCGGCGGGCTTCGAGGCTTCATCGACGCAATGAACGATAAGGCGACGCAGCTGGCATTCAAGCAGTCTCAGCTGACCGTGCAGGGGCAGTACGAGCTGCAGTTCGGGATCCAGCACCTCACCGAGTACCAGGCGCAGACCCTCGACACCGCGCGGGCGCAGCAGGACGTGCTGACCTATATCAACTCGCACGGGATGAAGATCACCGACGAGGATCGAAGGAGCATCGTCGAGATCATCAAGAAAGACACGGAGGATCCCGAGGGCAAACACAAGAAGATGGCCGACAAGCCGAACGTCAACATCCACATCGCGCGCATCGAGGTGCAGAGCGATGACCCGGACCGGATGGCGTTCGGCCTGGTCGAGTTCTTCCGGGATGCCGCGAAGAACCCGTCGAGCGCGGTCAACGCGCTGAGGGAGGGCTAGTGCTACCGAACGCGCAGCCCCTCCAGGGCGCCAGGCCATTCCTCGTCGATCTCGAACTCGGGCGCCAGGCTTTCTGCATCTTCCAGATCGACGAGCATCCCGGCCAGGGATTCTGGGCTCAGCCGCGAAGCATAGCTCTGGATGCGGGCCTGGCGGTAAGCGGCCTTCTCTCGCTTTGTATGGTGGCGTGGCATGAGACGTTTGTAGCACGACTGCAGAGGATCGTCTAGTGGCGGCCGGCCTTTTCGTGATCCAGGAGTCGGGCGCCTCGGGCGATCCTGCCGATGCGGGCGACGTGGGCGTGCGCTTCGAATGGACCGCCGACAGCACGCCGACCCGACCATTCACCGGCAACTCCGGCGGCGGCGCGCGCGCGTGCCCAGTCAAGCCGTGGGCGCAGCCGCGCGAGCAGCGGATCGTCAAGACGAACTACCCCAACGCGGTCAAGCCGAGCGTGCAGGTGATGGGGCCAGTGCTCGGCCAGCAGACGTTCACCGGGCGCTGGGATGACCGCTACAACGGACCCGGCTACGCGAAGTTCGAGCAGTTCCGCATGGAGGAACTGATCGGCCGCGGCCGGATCGTCCGCATCTCGTACGATGAGTTCGCGTTCGACGGGATCATCGTGAACCTGGTCCCGACCGTGCAGAGGGCGTGGGACATTGACTACTCGATCACCTTCGAGGCGCTGTCGGTCCCGGCGGATCGCGACACGCTCGCGGTGCCCATCACGCCGGATTCGCCGCTGACCTCGCTGAACGCGCACGATCTGGCGGTGCAGGCGACGCTCGATGCGGACGGCGTGGCTCCGCGGAACGCGGTGGCCGGCACGCTGGCCAATGACATCACCGAGCAGCTCGTCGCGATGACCAGCGCGCGTGACGAGCTCGGTTCCTCGATCGACCTGATCAATCTGTCCCTGCCGACCGCGCCGATCAACTCGTTCACGCGGATCGCCAGCCAGTTCAACGCGGCCAAGGCGGCGGCGTTCAACCTGCTGCTCCTCACCGCTGAGGTGCGCGCCGACCTCGACATGGCCCACCAGACCGCGATCAGCACGCTCGACTTTGAGGACTGGATCCGCTCGCTCCGGTTCGATGGCCGACTCGCGATGCAGACGGCGGCGGATGGCGCCGCGAATGCGACCGAGCATGCGGAGCCGAGCGCGGTCCGCCGGTACCGGCCATCGGCCGGCGAGCACCTGTACGCGATCTCCCGGCGGTTCTACAACACGCCGCACGCGTGGCACCTGATCTACGAGCGCAACTCGCTGCGCACGTTCGTCATGTCGGGCGCCGAGATCCTCTTCATCCCGGAGCGGGGCGGCACGTGAGCCGGCTACTCGTCCTCGCCGTCCTCATTCGGGAAGCACTCGCGCTCCCACGTCTTGCGCCACGCGTTGACCTCGGCGATCGGGTAGCTCTTACGCAGCGTCATGTGCGGGGCCAGGCATCCGGTCGCCTGCTCACCCCGCCGCGGCCAGCAGTGGAACTCTACCGTCATGGCGTCGAAATCGACGATGTAACCGAGGTCGACATCGGCGTTGCGCATGCGGATCATGACGCCGGCGGTGACCACATGCTCGATGCCATGGGACGGCTGGGCGTTCCGCAGCAGTCGATACCAAGTGACATCGCGATCGGTGATGCCATCCCCGCCGCCGACGCGCATGTCGAGGTAGCGATTGCCGAGGCGCTTGACGTGGTCGGCGTCCGCGATGGCCTCACTGTCGTCGACCATGGTGATCCCGGACACATCGGTCATCGTCTGCGCCAGCCGGTTCGGCGCACATGCTGCGCGCACCCATTCGACCACCGTATCGCCGAGACCGGATGGGTACGAGTCGCTGTGGTTGTAGGTCAGCTTTTCCTGGCCATCGATGCGAAATCCAAAGACTCCTCGCGTGCTCATGGTTGCTCCTTTCGCCGAAAAGTAGTACGACTACAAAACAGCGTCAAGGTGCCATCGTGACCGCCTCGCCGACCGCAGGCCAGAGCGTGTTCCGGCCCCAGTGCCGCGCGATCCTGCAGGTCATCCTCGACGGGTTCGGCGACAGCGTGCAGGACTCGGAAATCCAGGTCATCCCGATCATCCCCAAGTCGTGCACGATCCACGTCAACAGCTACAAGCAGGCCGACTCGTATGAACTGGTGTTCGAGGCCAATGATCTGCCGTTCGACCCGGCGATCATCCGGGCCGGCGCCGCCGAGATCTTTCTGTTCGACACGCCGAGCAACAATGACCCGGGGCAGCGGGTGCTCGATCGTGCGCATCCGCTGAGCTCGATCGATCCGGGCAACACGCGGCCCCGATCTGCCGGCGAGAGCTTGGGGCTCGACCTGGACATCAACGCCGCAGAGTTCACCCTCGCCTACAAGCCCCGGATCGTCGGCACGTTCGACGACGATGATCTTGAGATGTCGGACGCCGGCAAGTGGGTCACGATCCGCGGCCAGGACTACACCGCGTTCCTCTGCGCGATCCAGTTCCCGCCGAACGCGGACCACACGGCGCGGCGGATCCCGGTCGGCAAGCGGCTCGACGAGATCGTCGGCGACCTACTCTCCGAGGCCGACCCGGACGGCCAGCTCGACGTGGTCGTGCGCGGGCTGAACGCGGCGGATCTGCCGATCGTGCATAGCGAGGTCGCGACGAACAAGCGGGGGATCGCCGTCGAGCAGGCCACGAGCTACTGGGATGTGATCTACAAGCTCGTCGAGCGGTACGGGTTCATCACGTTCGTGGATGGTCTGGACGTCGTGATCAGCCAGCCGAAGACGATCACCGACAAGGACGTCGGCTCGATCCGCCGGCTCGCCTGGGGGCGCAATCTCGAGCACCTCACGCTCAAGCGCCACCTCGGCAAGGAGCAGGCGCCCACACAGGTGGTGCGCTGCTACGTGCCGGGCAAGGGCACGCTCACGGCCGAGTTTCCGGACGGGCAGATCGACCGCTCCGGCGTATTCGTGGGCAAGGGTAAGCCGGGCAAGCACGGCGCCAAGCTCCGGTTCAAGCGGCGCATCAAGGAGCGCACGACGGTCTCGAAGAAGGGCAAAGTCAAGACCACGGTACGCGAGCGCGATGAGTACCAGATCAGCGATGTCCACGGGATCACCGACCCGGCGATCCTCAGGCGCATCGCCGAGAACCGCTACCACCTGCTGGGCAAGGCCGAACGCACCGTGGTCGCCAAGACGCGGGACCTCAAGGTGCTCACCGGGGACACGCGAGACGGCAACTTCGCGAATCTACTCGAGGTTGCGGCGGGCGACGCGTTCACCGTCGAGTGGGACGAATTTAACAGCGAGATGCTGCAGAACAAGACGCTGCCGGACGCGGCCAAACAGGCCCGGCTCGTGGCCAAGGGCTATCAGGCCAGCGTCGCCGCCACGATCGTGAAGCACTACCAGATCCTTGGCGCCATGGTGCGACCTTTGCGCTTCAAGGAGGGCACGATCGAGTACGATGCCGACAAGGGCGTGTCCATCGAACTCCAGTTACAGGACTTCCTCGTGATCGACGGCATCCGCGGCGACAGCGGGGCCGTGCGGCAGCCAACGCTCGCGCAGCGCCGCGAGACCTTGCGCAAGCACAACGGCGCTCCGGTGGGCTGGAGCGCGAAGTACCAGGCCGCGCAGCAGCGGAGGTTTGGGAAGTGAGTGGGCTACACGCGCGGCGGCCAGCACCAGCGGTCGGTCTCGATCGTCTCGCTCTGCTCGGCGTCATAGACGACGTGTTGCTTGCCGGCGATGTCCCAATAGACGAGGTTCGCTCGACCTGTGGTCTGGTTGACGCCTACTACGAGGCCGGGACATGGCTGGTCACTGCCGGTGAATGGCGGAAGGAAGTGGACGATACGGCCAACGGTTGGTTTCTGATTCGACATGCCAAGTTTGTAGCACCGATACGCTGCGCGGTCAAGGGGGCATCGTGAAGATCACCGCCCCGTACCGCGGCCGGTCGTCGAGCAAGCGCCCTGACCTGACCGATCTGCGGCACGTGCTCAGCCAGGGCGATGCGCAGCGGATGTGGTGCTGCATCGCGCTCGTGCAGGCGCCGGCGGGTGAACAGCACTTCGAGGTACTCGCGGACGATGTGCACGTCGAGGTCGTCACGCAGCCCTCGCTGATTCCGCTGACCTGCCGGCTCGCCGCCGGGATCTGGCGGATCCCGGACGTCGGTGAGGAGGTCATGGTCCTGATCCCCGAGGGCCGGATCGACTTCATGCCCATGCTGATCGACGTGCTGAGCTCGGGCTCCGTGCCGACCACGCAGGGGCCCGCGCTCGGGACGTCGGTGCTCGCGCGGCCGAGCGTGCTGATCCACGATGGCTCCGGCGGCGCCGTGCCGCTCGCCACGGTCCCAGATCTGAACGCGCTCAAGTCGGCGATTCAGGGCTGGATGCCGGTCGCCAATGACGGCGGTGCGGCGCTCAAGGCGGCGCTCCTCGCGCTGTTCGCCGGCCCGCCGACATGGCCCGCGGGAACGACCGTCCTGGAGGCCAAATGACCAACGCGAGCGGACTCCCACAGGCCGAGCAGAACGCGCAGACCGCGCGTTTCTACGGCGCGGACATCTGGCTCGACATCTCGCGCCCGGACGCGACCGGACAGGCGCAGTACATCGTAACCCCGGCGGGCGATCTACAGCTCGCCACCGGCCGCGAGGCGCTGCGGCAGTCACTGCTCCGGCGCACGCTGACCGACCCCGGCGAATGGCAGACCGCGCCCGACTTTGGCGTCGGGGCGCGGCAGTTCGTCAAGGGCAGGAACACCGACACCGAGCGGACCGCGCTGATCAACCGCGTGCGCTCGCAGTACCTGCGCGACCCGCGGGTCCAGAGCGTGGACCTCGTGCTCGTGACCCCGCTCGACGACGGCTCGCCCGGCGTGCTGCTCCAGGCGCAGGTGACACCCAAGGGGCAGCTCGGCGTGCAACCGCTCCCTGTTCACCTGGAGATCCGCTGATGTCTGCCGCGCCCAGCTTCGACGATCTACTCGCCCAATTCGAAGCCGAGGCGCTCGCGCGCTTCATCGGCCCGGTGCCCCTGACCTTCCTCGAAGGCGACGTCACGACCGCGCTCCAGCACGGCGCGGCGGCGATGGCGGATGCGGTCATCCGTCACCAAGTGCAGGCCTTCCGGGATACCTTCATCGATGGCGCCAAGGGTGACGCGCTGACCACGCTCTCGAATGACCACCTCAACATCCAGCGCAACCCGGCGACGTTCGCGCAAGCCTCAGTTGCATTCTCGCGCACGGGCGGCGGGGCCGGCGGTACGCTGTCGGCGGGTTTCACCGTCGCCAGCGCGATCGACGCGAGCGGGAACTCGGTCACCTTCACCCTGGACACCAACGTCACGTTCGGCAGCGGCGACAACGGCCCGCACAGTGCCGGCGTTACCGCGCAGATCGCCGGTCGAGCCGGGGACGTCGGGGCCGGCACGATCGTCCGGCTCACCGGCACGCCGTTGTTCAGCTCGCTGGTCACCTGCACGAACGCGGCGACGGCCGCCGGCGGGAACGACGAGGAGCAGGATCCGAATCTGCGAGTGCGGGACCGCAACTTCTGGCAGACCCTGCGCCGCGGCACACTCGGGGCACTCGAACAGGGCGCGCTGACCGTGCCGAGCGTCCGGGTCGCGCGCGCCACCGAGGACCAGAGCACCGGCATCGTGACG
Organism: Xanthobacteraceae bacterium; assembly: GCA_035472475.1. Lineage (GTDB taxonomy): Bacteria > Pseudomonadota > Alphaproteobacteria > Rhizobiales > Xanthobacteraceae > JAFAXD01. Next base: position 44,969 of record DATIPA010000256.1, read on the forward strand.
CTCGTGGTCAGCGACAGCGACGGCAACAGCACGGCGCAGATGGTCTCCGATGTGATCGCCGAGCTGGTGAACTGGAAGGCCGGTGGCGGCGTCGTGACGGTGCTCGGCGCGACCGTGCTGCTCGTGGACGTGACCGGCATGCTGGTCGCTGAGCCGGGCGTCGACACCTCCGTGCTCGGGCCAGTGGCGGCGGATGCGATCGTTGGGCGCATCGCCAAGCAGCGCCAGGGCGAGACGTTGTTTATCGACTCGATCAAGGCGGCGGCGCTCGGCGTGGACCCGGATGCACTCAACGCGCTCGTGCTCACCACTCCGACAGTCGACGTCGTGCCCGGCTCACCGAGCCAGGTGATCCGCGCAGGCGTGGTGACCATCTCGTGAGCACGCTGACCACAGCGGAGCAAGAGCTCCTCGACTTCGCGACGGGCGCGCTCCCGTCCTGGGTCCGCTCGCCGGATGAGGTTCTCGCCAGCGCAGCCAAGACGATCGCGATGGCGCGCGCGCAGGGCGACTACCTGTTCTCTCAGGCGCTGATCACGCAGGCTACCGGCGCGACCGCGACCACGCCGGACTGGCTCGATCAGCACGCGCGCGATCGAGGGACTTCGCGGCAGGCCGGCGAGACCGACCCCATGCTCCAGCAGCGGCTCCGCGTGATCCCCGATGCGATCACCCGGCAGGCAATCCTGGATGCGGCCAACGCGATTCTGGCGGCGGCCGGCGTGGCCGGCTCGGCGGCGCTCCTGGAGCTCCCTCGCGATGCCGCCTGGCTCGGGACCTATACCGCGCTGACCGGCACCGGCGGCACCTTCGTGCAGGTCGGCACGATCAGCAAGTTCACGCCGACCGCGCTGTGGACGGTGCCCCCGTTCCAGGCCGCGAACGTGACTCCGCAAGCGTCCTGGCAGCTCGTGATCAGCGGCGCGGCGAGCAGCGGCAACAACGGGACGCGCGCGATCACCGGGCTCGAGGGCAACGCCGCGCTCGTGGCCAATACCTCGGGCGTGGCCGGCGCAGATGCGACCGTGACGTGGAGGGCGCAGCGACTCGATGCACTCGGCAACGTGACCGATGGGCATGCGCGCTCTTTTGTGGGGCGGGGGTGGCGGGTGATCACCCCGCGCCCATTCACGCTGCTGGTGATCTTGCCCTTCGGCACCTCGGCCGGCGTCGCTGCGAGCGTCGCCGAATCCGTCCGGCTCAAGAAGGCTGCTGGCTATCGCGTGATCGTCGAGAGAAGGCTCAACCCATGAACGAGATCGACCTGATCAAGCTCCTCGCCCAGTCCGGGATCGCCGGGCTTGCGCTCGTGGCGTTGGGGTGGGTGGTTCGCAAGGTCGGCGAGCGGATGGTGATCTCGATCGATCGAATCGGACAGAAGATCGATGAACACACGAAGGCCGACCTCGCTGCACAGATGTCGGTGCGCGAGATCGTGGCCGAGCTCCGCACCGACGTGGCGCTGCTGTCGTCGCATGTTCACACGGTGATCGAGTGGAACGGCGCGGAACGCGAGCGGCCACCACGCCGGACCGATAGCGTGCCGGTCGTACGCTTCGACGATGACACGGACGGCGTCCCGGTGATCGCCGGATACGACCCACGAAGGAGGCGGTGAATGCCGATCGTTACGGGTTATATCGGCCCCATCCACTGCAAGGATCTGCGGCTCGGACCGCCGGCGGTGCGCATCGACCCGCGCGATTGGCGCGTGCAGCGCCTGGCGCCGGAGGCTCTCGTGCGCTTCGTGCTGGATGTCGTAGAGCGGCGGATCTTCCTCGGACAGGAGATCGCGCCGGCCGGTGACCTCTACTGCGTGTTCCCTGGCCTCGCCATGCTCACCGAGATCACGGCCGACGCGCGGCGCGAGATCGGTACGTTCTACGAGTACCGAGATCGAGCCATCGGGCAGACGCTGCACGGCAATCCTAGCCTTCCATCGGTCCAGTTCCTTCACTACGAGGACTGGGAACAAGCGCGAGACATGATTGCGGCGGAAGTGCTCCGCCGGGAAAGAGCATGAAGCCGTGTCAAAATCCAATGCCACCGAAACCGCGATCCTGGCCCTAATTTTCAACAACACTACATGGGCGAATATCGGAGATGCCACTGGCATCGTGGGATCGACCACAGCAGGCTCGCTATTCCCGAGTCTGCACACGGCAGATCCCGGCGAGGCCGGAACCGCGACCACCAGCGAGATCGCCTACACGGGATACGCCAGGCCTTCGGTCGCGCGCTCGTCGGGGGGCTGGACGGTCTCCGGTAACCAGGTCACCCCGGTCGCGACGATCTCGTTCGGCCAGATGACCGGCGGCGCCGGTGGTACCGCCACATTCTTCGGCATCACGCGCGCTGTCTCAGGCTCGGTCGAATTGCTTTATAGCGGCGCCATCACGACCCCGAGCGGCGGCATCTCGGTGACCAACACCGTAACCCCGCAGCTCACCACTGCAACCGCAATGACGGAGGACTGACATGATCATCATCGACCAAATTTTCACGCATGGCAGCGGCGGAACAGGCGACGACACCGTGCCGCCTGGGATCACCGGCCTCGACTGGTGTCATCTTGTGAGCACTACGTCGCTCGTAGAGCTCACCGCCTTCCTGACGCTCAACCTACTCACGATCGGCCAGCCGATCACGAACGTGCGCACGCCGCTCCTCGGCAGCGAGCAGACATACGCCGGGCTCGATGCGACGATGCGAGCCGCGGCGATCACGGCCGGGGCCTCTCCGAATCGCATCCCATATGTTCGATCGAATGGGTTCGATGCACCCGCTTCAGGACCGCCGTACTGGGAGCCGTAGACCATGGCGTCCGCGTCGTCCACGTTCACAGGCATTGAGACCCCACTTAGCGAAGGCGGGGTCTGGACGGCATTGACTGCGTACTGGCAGCACATGACCAAGCTGAACGGGGCCAAGGTCGATGCGACGGTATTGGCGAATGACTGTGCGGCTCGATACACCGGGGCGACATTCACCGCGGACCATTACGCGGAACTCACGCTCGCCGCAGTACCGACCGGCGGTCAGCTGTTCTTCCATTACGTGCTGTGTCGGATGAACACCACCGCGGCATGTTATGAGCTCACGACTGCGCCGGATGTCTCGACTACGACGATCCAGCTGTTTAGCCTGGACAATTCGGGCAATGGGACGCAAATCGGTGCGAATATTACGCTCGGATCTGCGATGGCAGCCGGTGACGTGATGCGCTTGGAATGCATCGGAACTACGCTTAACGTAAAATATAATGGAACGTTGGTGCGCACTGCGACAGACTCGACTCTTGCCACTGGGCAGCCGGGAATCGGCGGATGGGCGCAGAATGCTACCAGCAACGTCGTGCTGACCAATCTGTGGTCGGCCGCGGATATCGTGGCATCGCTAGGCGCGCCATCGACACGGAACCGGACGCCGAGCTACCTTTTTGCGCTCTGAAGGAGGATCCATGCCTCGCTGCTATACCGTGACCCTCACCCCGACGGCGATTGCCGTGGCCACCACCGACCTGATCGCCTTGCGAGCGGCGACCGACATCCCGATCAAGATCCGTTCGCTGCGCGTGTGGCAGACCAGCGATTTCGGCGACGCGCAGGATGAAATAGTGACGCTCCAGCTCGTGCGTGGCAACACCACCGCAGGATCGGCCGGCGCGACATTCACCCCGGTTCCTGCCGACAAGAAGGATGCTGCGGCATCGCTCACCGCGCGCGTCGGCGACACGACGGCGGCGAGCGCTGGAACCACAGATATTCCCTATCAGAGCGGGTGGAATGTGCGTGCGCCGTTCGAGTTCATCTTCCCGGACGAAATGATGGTGCGCGGAGACCAGGGGGGCGGGTTCATCGTGCTGCGCTTCGGCGCGGCGCCGGTCGACTCACTGACGGTCGCTGCATCGATCAGCGTCTGGGAGATCTGATCGTCTCGTGCCGATCTTCCGTCCGCCACCGCTACCGCAGCAGCGCCTGACCCCCATTCTGAGTGGGATCACTGCAGTCACGTCTTCAGGCAATGGATCGGCGAACGGGTCCAGCACCGCGGTTGGCGTCGGCGCATCCCTCGCGGCCGGCTCGGGCACGGCGGCAGGAGGCTCCACGGCGATTGGCATCGCGGATCAGGGCATCGGGACCAGCGCGGCGACGGGGAGCTCGACAGCGACCGGCGCTGGCGCCTCGATCGTTTCGGGCACCGGGACCGCGCCGGGTACAGGGACGGCGACCGGGGTCGGAGCAGCGATCGTCGCCGGTTCCGGCACCGCCGCCGGTGTGGGTGCAGCGACCGGCATCGGCGCCACCGGCAGCATCTTCCCACTCACGATCTCGAGTGACGGGCGCTACCTCAAGGACACCAGCGGCGCTCCATTTTTGCTCTGCGCCGACACGACCTGGAGCCTCTTCGTCGATATCCCACTCGCGCAGGTGACCTCATACTTCGCGACGCTCGTCTCGCAGGGCTTCAACGCGGTGATGGGGAACGCGATAGAACACCATTATACAGTGGTCAAGCCGCCCAAGGAGCGCGGCGGTCTGCTGCCGTTCACCCAAAAAATGGACGGAACCTCATATACGGGAAGTCCAAACGGCACGACTGGGGCAGCTGGAACCCAGGGGCAGTTCGCCAGTGACAACTACAGCAATATCAACAACCAGAGTCCCGACCCAACATTCATCAACAACTCGTATTGGCTGGCGGTCGAGACGGTGCTCGACGCCGCGCTCGCCAACAACCTGGCGGTGCTCGTCTGGCCTGGCTACCTCGGCTTTCATGTGAACGACGAGGGCTGGCTGAACGAGATGGTCGTGTGGGACGCGGTGACGGGGGCCGGCGGGTTCACCGGACAGAGCTTCGCGAACTCGTCCAAGTCGAAGATGTGGAACTACGGCGCGTGGATGGCCGCTCGCTGGAAAGCATACCCGCATATCATCTGGGTGATGGGTGGTGATTATGGCAGCAATTCGCAGACATTGAATACCGCACAGGCCGCCGCGGTCAGCAATCTGATGGCCGGCTTGAAATCGGTTTCAGGCCAAGCCTCGACGATGTTCAGCGCGCACTGGGATCGCCCGGCGATCTCCACCGATACCACACTGGCGGCGGGCGTGTTCGACATCAACGGCTGCTACGCCGATGAGGCTGTCGCGGAGCTCGCTCGTCGCGGCTACGCAGCCATGCCGACGAAGCCGACGATCGGGCTCGAGTATTTCTACGAGGACGATCTTTTCGGTGGATCGGCGCCGTTTCGCAAATACGTCTATTGGCAGTTCCTTGGCGGCATTGCCGGTGGATTCTACGGCAACGAGCAGCTCTGGAGGTTCGATGACGGGACGCCGGGCACGGACTGGACCACGCTGCTTGCGACGCAGGCGCGGCTTGATGCCAAGCGCCAGTTCGCGTTCTGGAAGGCGCGGCCATGGTATCGCCTGAAACCGTCCGGTCTCGGGGGCATGGGCACGATCGTCACGGTCGGCGGCGGGACGGCGAGCCCGCAATCGACGACCTACGTCGCTGCGGCGGCGACGTCTGAGGGCGACCTGCTGCTCGCATATATCCCGCCGGACCATACCGGGGCCATCACCGTCGACATGACGAAGATGGGCGCTACGTGCGTCGCGCGTTGGTTCGACCCGACGAATGCGACATTCACGACAATCGCCACGCTGCCGAATACGTCTACGCACGCTTTCACACCACCGGCGAACAACAACGCCAGCGACACGGACTTCCTGCTCGTCATCGAGACCGTGTCCGGCGCGGCGACGGGGAGCTCGACAGCGACCGGCGCTGGCGCCTCGATCGTTTCGGGCACCGGGACCGCTGCGGGCGGATCGACGGCCGTCGGGCTTGCACAGTCCCTCGCGGCCGGCTCGGGCACGGCGGCAGGAGGCTCCACGGCGGTCGGGATTGGCGGCCAACTTGGCTCGGGCACGGCGGCTGGCTCGAGTACCGCGGTTGGCGTCGGCGCATCGCTCGCGGCCAGCGCGGGTACCGCAATCGGGACGTCCACGGCAATCGGCATCGCATCGGCGCTCGCACCCGGCACAGGCACGGCGGCGGGCACCGCCGGTGCGATCGGCATCGGCGCGTCCATCGTATCAGCGTTCGGCTCGGCGTCGGGCGTCGGGACCGCGATTGGCGTGGGATCTTCGGTCGGCGCCGGATCGGGAACTGGCATCGCCGCCGGCCTGGGCCTCGCGGTCGGCGCTAGCGCGTCGCTGGGCGGCGGTATGGGCATTGCAGCCGGCACCGGGACCGCGCTCGGCGCGGGCGCGTCGCTGGTTCTTGGCGCCGGCGCGGCCCATGGATTCGGCCTGGCATTCGGGGTCTCCACGGGTAGCGGCGTGCGTCGACTCGCCGGTTCCCTCCTGCGCGACCACCAGATCTTCGGTAGGCTACAGCTCCAGGGGGTGCTCGTGATCGATCTCATCGGCCCGATGCTCGTGTACCGCGGCGACCAGGTGGACCTGGTCATTGTGATCACCGACGATACCAACGCGCGCGTCAACCTGACGGGGTTCCTGATCGAGCTGCAGATCAAGCCGACCCTCGGCAGTGCCGATCCGCCGACGATCGCCAAGTCGACGGCGACCGGGACCATCGTGCTGCTCGACCAGGGCAACCCGAGCACCGAAGGTATGGCGACCTGTTCGATCTTGTCGAGCGAGACCGTGATCCCGCCGCGCCTGTACTGGCTCGACGTGGCAGCAACCGAGCCGGGCGGACGCCGCAGCCACGTCATCGCGCCACGCGAGTTCACGATCGCGGCTGTCGTCTAGGAGCACCATGACCACCGATCTCTACTCCACCGAGCTCTGGTCCGACGGCCAGGAAGTCGACACCTCGAAGCTCAACAACAGTCAGCGCTTTGTGCAAGCAACGATCTTCGATCAAATCTTGCAATCGAAGATCGCAAGCCTGGAACTCACCTCGACGAATCCGGACCTAGGTGGCGAGAATGGGCCTGATGCACCGCTGCTCTATGCCTATTGCGTGTCTCCCGGCGCTGCCTATCTCCGCGCCGGATCGGCAAATAACAAGGTACAGATCGCGCCCGGTACGCTCTTGCAAAAGGTCGCGAATAGCGATGGCCAAGGAGCTACGCTGATCCCATTCACTTTTGCTGGCACCGAGGAGTTCACGTTCACCAATGGTGATGCGTCTAACCCGCGCGTGGACCTCCTCCAAATGGCGCTGAGCTATATCAGTGACACGACAGCGAGCGTTGATTTCCAGGATGCGGTCACGCGTGCGATTACATCGACGCCAAGCACACCAACAAAGCGACGCGTGCTCTGCACGCTATCGGTGAAGGCCGGAACGCCGGCCGCTTCGCCCACGATCCCGGATCCAGATTCTGGTTCCGTGCCTGTCGGCTCGATTTTCGTGCCGGCCACGTGGAACGCGACGGCAACACCGCCGCTGATCGGATTCGAGTCATCCGGCAACGCAACTGTGCACGATCAGAGAATGCCATTAGGAGTGCATGTCGTACGCGTAGATCCGGCTCTCTTCAAATTGAAGACGGGCTGGTCTCTGACAGATTTCAACTCACGGGCCACCGCCTCGTCGGGGACCAATGAGTTGTACGCAATCCTCGGTCTGGGGCCAGGTCGAATCATTGCGATCGATGTCTATTCTACCGTGGCCTTATCCACCGGCACGGTGACCATCGGTTGGTTGGATGGTTCGTCAAATCCCACAACTCGATATCTTAAGACCAACACTGTTGTATCTGCCTCATCCGGCAACGTTCGTCGCTCGCAGCGGGTCGACTTCGAGGGCGCGCACAACCCGGAGACCGTCCTTGGGGCTTATCCGATCATCCAAAAATCGGCGGTCAATAAGATTGGCATGCCATTGTGGACATCTGGAATTCGTGTCCCGCAGGACAACTCGTTTTCCTTCGCGCCAGGATGGGCCACACTCCAGGCGCTCAACCTGACCAACGGTGCTATCATAACATTTATCACATTTTACATCGCAGATGGCCTATGAGCGCCACACCAGGGCCCAGGCGTAGTGCCGAGATTCCCCCGAATCGCCTTGACTTGCTCCGCAACAACCCCAACGGGAGCCGCCGAGCGCCATCCGCGTGGCAGAACGGCCCACAGCACGGCATTCAACACCATTGCGGCAGCGAAGTAAGTGCCCACCATGGTCCGTGACGGTGAGAGTCCCATGACCGGATTCCGCTCGAGGGTCGTGCTCCATCCGGTGTTTGCTGCGCTCATCGTCTGCCCCATGTCGCATGCCAAAGAGGCCTCCGATAGCGCCAGCGAGGCGACGTCGACCATACGCCATGAGATCGGCGAGCAGCCCATGATGGTGGAGATCAGGAACAGAAGTTTGAGCATGCCGAGTTTGTAGCCATGATACAGACAGACGTCAAGGCCCGATTGCAACGGCATGGATATCTGTGCTACAAAGCGGCAAAGGAGCATCATGACTGACATTCCACAGGTTACCGTTCCAGTGAAAGTCACGCCCGAGATTGGGCACGTCCACATCGCGCCCATCAACATCGATCCCTCGACGATCGACGGGCTGGTCGATGGGCTGACGAAGGCGTTCGCACACGCGAACCCCACAACGACAGTGGTCGCGCCGCCGGCCGGCCACACCTTCGCGCAAGCTGGTTCGGTCTCCAAGGTAACACCGCCGGACCCGACCCCGATCAAGTCCGGGTGGCTGACCACGGAGTTCCTCGGCGCTTGGGCCGCGAAGATCTTCGGCGCGCTGCTCACGAGCGGCGTGCTGGCCGACGGGTCGATCGCGATGCGCATCACCGGCGCCGCGGTGTTCGTGCTCGCACAGCTCGGCTACACGTGGTCGCGGACCGTGGTCAAGACGGCGGCGATGCTGCTGCTGGTCGGCCTGTTCGTGCCAGCGCAGATCGCCTGCTCGGGCAAGGGCACCGCCGTGCTGCATGCGGTCGTGAACTGCGCCGAGACCGAGGGCCGCGCCGAGGCGGTCAAGGTGCTAACCCCGGTGGTGACGTCGGTGATCGTGAGTTCGACCAGCGCGGACGGGAAGGTGATCGACACCGCACCGATCAAGAACGCGCTCACGAAGGCCAACGTCCTCAGCGAGGCGGGGACCATCCTCAGCTGCGCCACGGAGCGCGCGTTCGCTCTGCTCGCGGCGCCGGCGCCGGCGCCGGTTCCCAGAGCGCCGGCGAGCGCTGCGCTGGTCGTCGATCCGACCGCTGTGATCGTGGCCAGAGCGCAGGTGATGGCAACGATCGCGCCCGGCGTGACATTCCAGGTGGACCTCACTCCATGACCCGCCTACTTGTATTCGCAGCGCTATCAGCCTGCACCGGACCCCTCCAAGTGGAGACGATCTCAGATCCGTTGCTCGATCTCGCGGCGGTGCGCGTGGATGCTGTGGCGCTGGCGTTTCCTCTGCTCTCCGGCTTGGGGAATGCGGCGCTTTCCGGGCCGCGCGCCGATGCGCTCGCCGCGGTTGATGCGGGCCGTCTGGCGCTCTCGATGCTGGCCGGGTGCGCCCTGCGGGGCAATGCCTCTATCATTGCGAGCGGGATCGAATTCCCCGGGGGCGCCGGTCTGGCGCCGGGATGGAACGCGGTTGCGCTCACGCGACGCGAGCGCGAGCTGGTGACAGGTTGTCTACTTGCGCATCTCAGCGCTTCCGGATTGCCGCAGGTGGTCTCGATGCGTGGCGCGCCATCGCTGCATCCGAGCCGCGTGGAGCGCGCTGACTGGACCATTGAGGACGGTCGGTTCTTCGGCGATCTGCTTGATGATGTCCAGGTGATGGCAGCATGTCGCGGAGCCGGTCACCTCGTGCAACCTCCCCCTGCCGGGCTCGTCGATCGCATCTGCACGGAGCCTGATCCGATCTATCCGAAAATCACGCGCTGCGGTCTCACCAATGCCGGGGGTTGCGACGATATCTGCGCTGGCTCGCATTGTGCGGTGCACGGCGAGCAATTCGCGGCGATCGCCGCATGGGTTACGCCATGACCGGCCTTCTGATCCGCGGCCAGCTCGTTCCGGTTTCGGGCCACGACGTCATCCAGCCGGCGAGCGCTGGCGGGCCGGCGTGGGCGCACCTCGACCCGGGCGACTATCGCCAGCGGCCGGCGCTGTGGGTGCGGCAAGTCCTGGTCCACTCGACCGGCGGCAACTGGCCCATGCCACTCGGGCCCGGGACCGGACCTGGCGGCGAGTGCAGGTGGATCGCCGACATCTGGCAGAGCGACCCGGTGCACAGCGCGGCGCAGATCGTCGTGGACTCGGCCGGCACGATCTGCTGTCTGTACGACCTGGCCTACACGATGGCCTATCATGCCGAGGGCTCGAACCCCTGGAGCGTCGGGATCGAGATGTACCAGTTCCCCGACGGCCGCATGATGCAGGCGACGGTGGACGCCGCGGCGGCGTGCGCGATGGCGATCTGCGGCGCGTTCCAGATCCCGTTCCAGCATCACGGCGGCGCGTACGGAGGCGATCCGCTGCCGAGGATGGAGACCGGGGTCGGCCACATGCGGCACAACAGCGGCGGCCCTGACTGCGTGGGGATCTTCGGCCATCGCGACAACACCTCGGCGCGCGGGCGCGGGGATCCAGGCGACGCGATCTATAAGGCGCTCGTGGCACTCGGTAGCGAATCGCTCGACTTCCGATCCGGGGAGGATCTGAAGATCGCGCGCGTCCGGCAGATGAAGCTCTTGTCCCTCGGCGAGCGGCTCACGGTGGACGGCCTCGTCGGCCCAGCATCGATGGCAGCGGCCAAGCGGCAGGGGTTCGCGAGCTGGCGCGATGTCGCTTGAGATTGTAGCCGGACGGTGCTAGGGTGCTCCTCCATGGAGGACGCATGAACCGCGATGAAGATGAGGATGATGAGGCGACCGATTTTGACTTCGCGAAATGGCTCGCGGAGCTCGGTCACGGCAAGCTCAACAAGCGGCTGAGCAAGGTGCTGCCCAAGCTGGTGCTCGCCTGCGATCGCACGATGGTGGCTGGCGCAACCGGCACGATCGTCATCACGCTGAAGGTTGGGGCCAAGGGCGGCATGGCTCAGATCAGCCCGGTGATCAAGGTCACGGAGCCACAGCCGGGCGTCCCCGGTGGCGCATTTTTCATCGGCGATGCCGGCGAACTGGTCGACGAGGATCCGCGCCAGCAAAAGCTGCCTATGCCGAAGGTTCTGCAACCCTCGCCGATCAAGTTCCCCCATGGGGGTAATGGCGGAAAAGGAGACGCATCATGAACGACGACGAGATCCCAACGAAGATCGACGAACTGCTCAGCGCCGGCGAGGCCGCGGCCGGCGTTACCCCGCGCGTGATGTGGCTCGAGCACCCCGAGGAGGGCGATACCAAGATCCCTCTGGCACTCGAGCACCAGGGCGACGGCGAGTCGCGCGTGGTCGTGCTCGACAAGGCGCTCGAGTCCCTCGATGCGCGTCGCACTGGTCCGCCCCGACGCAAGGGCACCACGCGCCTGAGCGAGGTGGACAGTTTCATCGCCCATCTGCTGCGATGGGGCAGCACGGCGACCGTGATCTACGCCGACACGGCGGCGTTGGCGTTCACTGCCGTCCTCGATGACCACCCGCCCGGCCCGGAGAACGGCGACACCGCATGGCGCGAGCACCGTGCGCACTATGCCTGCCCCCGGTCCGCCGAGTGGAAGGCGTGGACCGAGCGCGAAGGCAAGCCGATGGCACAGGGCGAGTTCGGCGACTGGATCGAGAGCCGGCTCGAGGATCTGGTCACCGGCAAGGGAAAGCCGGCGCCGACCGAGATCCTAATGATGGCGCGACAGCTCCACATCCGGACGAAGGGCACCTACGAGCGCGTGGTCGACCCGACGTCGGGCGACTATTCCATGGTGAGCAAGTCCGAGACCGAGCCGGGTTCGACGGTGATCCATCGCGCATTCGACCTGGCGATCCCGGTGTTCGAGGGCGGCGGCCGGTACCAGCTCGAGGCGCGCGTCAGGTTCGTGATCCCCGAGAGCAAACCGGCGTTCACGTTCATCCTGCATCGGCGCGCGGAAATCGAGCGGGACGCGTTCATGGAGGTCCGCGCGAAGGTCGCGAACGAGACGAAGATGCTGCTGCTCGCCGGCACTCCTTGACGTCTGCGTAGCGCCGCGGTAAACTAGCGGCATGGCAGATAGAGACATGTGCGAGTGCGGACGTCCGAAATGGACCGCCGAAGATCTGAAACGGTGGAACGAGGAATCCGCGGCCGAACGGAGCTTGAAATTCGATCCCGAATGGGCCAAGTCGATCTGTTGGATGGACATCAAGACGGGGTCCTGTCCGATGAAGCGAGCTGCGCCATGAAGCTCACCGATCGGCAGCTGACTGAATGCCTGGACTATCTCCGTGTCGCGCAGGGGGAGGCGGGCTCGATCGCAATCGACCTCGGTCACTTCCGGGCGCTCGTGGACGAGGTCCGCGCCGGCCGCACAGCGGTCGCACGTGAACGCGACGCGTGGACCGAGGAAGATGGGTTCGTCCTGTGGTGGCGGTTCCCGATCGAGGAGCCTCCATACAGCGGCAACCCGCTCTGCGATGACTTCCCGGAGTACGTGACCCACTGGACTCCGATCGTCATCCCGGTGCTCCCGTGAGTCTCTCGCCCGACCAGCTGGCGCGCCGTCTCGAGGGCATCACCGCAACCGATGTGTCGGCGATCTGCAACGTGAACCCCTGGCGCTCGCGGATCTCCGTCTGGGCCGAGAAGCGCGGCGAGGCTCCGCCGTGGGTCGATACCGACCGCTCGCGCTGGGGCGAGATCCTCGAGCCGCCGATCCGCAAGGACTACGGCGAGCGCCACGGCGTGCGCGTCGAGGTCCCCGGAACGCTGCAACATCCCGAGGCCGAGTGGATGCTCGCGACCCCGGACGGCGTGGCGTATCGCGGAGCCGAGCCGGTCAACGGGCTCGAGATCAAGTGCCACACGATCCGGCTCGCGCACATGTACGGGGCGCCAGGCACCGACGAGATCCCGCTCCACGAGATCTGCCAAGACATGTGGAACCTCGCAGTCACTGGGCTCGAGCGCTGGGACCATGTGGTGTTCCTCGACGGTCAGCCGGTCGAGTACACGGTCATGCGCGATGACGACGTCATCGGCGAGCTGAAGGCAACGTGCGAGCGGTTCCTGATCGACAACATCCGCGGCGGCGCGGTGCCGGAGCCGGACGGGTCGGAGGCGTTCTCGGACTGGCTGCTCGCGAAATGGAAGGCCAACCCGAACCCGCTCGTGGCGCTGCCGCCGGGCGATGACGCGCTCCAGGCGATCGCGCGCGCCAAGGTGATCCGCGAGGAAGCGGCGGCGCTGGAGGTGGAGCACGAACAGATCATTCAGGCGCTCAAGCTGCGGATCCGGGACTTCGAGGGGCTGACCTGGGCCAACGATCGCGGCAAGCCCGAGAAGATCACATGGAAGCGCAGCAAGCCCTCGGTACGCGTCGACATGGCTGGCCTCGCGCGCGACTCGCGGCAGGACGCGCAGCTCGTGCTCTCGGGCCAGAAGGCGACGCTGGAGCGCGCGCTGATCTGTCTCAAGTCGCACGGTATGGGCGCGATCGGCGCCAGCTCGCGCGCGGCAATGACCGGCGCCGAACTGGCGGAGCTCGTGACATCGCTACAAACTACGCTGGGCGATATCGCGCGGCGCACGGATGCGGCATACTCGAGGGAGATCCCGGGGAATAGACCGTTTTACTTCCCCCGGGCGTGGGCCGCACCCGCGAGCGCCAAGGAGCAATGACATGTCAATCGACCTGACCCCATCCGCGATCGCGCGCAAGCTCACGCCGGAGGGCACCGCGTCCGAGGTGGTCGCCGTCGTCGAGGCAATGGCGGAGCGCGCGCTGCGCGAGATCGGACCGCAGGCGCACGCGGCCGGCGCGATGATCAAGGTGGAACGTCTGATGACGATCGCCGCGGATGCGGTGCGGCAACAGCGTGACGTCCGGGTCGCCCGCGTGTTCAAGGCGATCCGCGAATGGACCGAGGACAACATGAAGAGTGACCTAGGAGCAATCGATGAATGACCGTGACGACGACGAGCAAGAAGAACAGCGCCCGGGCGCGCTGACCACCGCACCGCGCGGCAACATGACGGCCCGCCAGGACTTCGGCGGCCAGAGCCTCACGCAGAGCAACCCGGCGACGGATGCACTCGTGGCGACCGCGACCGCGGCGATTCAGGCCCGCTGCATCATGGCGATCCGCCGACCGCGCAACCTCGATGACACGCGCGTCGAGATCATGCGCGAGTGCCGGCGGCCGGAATTCGCCGACGTGGCGACCTACAGTCGGCCGGTCGGCAAGGAGAAAAATGACGCCGGGCAGTGGGTCGAGAAGTTCGCCGAGGGCCTCTCGATCCGGTTCGCCGAGGTCGCGCTCCGCTGCATGCGGAACATGGCGGCCGAAGTCCAGACGATCTACGACGATGCGACGCAGCGGCTCGTGATGGTCACGGTGACCGACTACGAGGGGAACAACGTCTGGTCCACGACGCTCACGATCGCCAAGACGACCGAGCGCAAGCAGCTGCGCAAAGGACAGCGCCCGCTCAGCGAGCGTGAGAACTCCTACGGTGATCGCGTGTTCATCGTCGAGGCCAATGACCAACAGGTCAACGTGAAGGCGGCGGCTGAGATCTCCAAGGCGGTGCGCACGCTGATCTTGCGCGCGGTCCCGGGTCACATCCAGGACGAGGCGTTCAAGATCTGCAAGGACATCGCCGCGACTCGCGACGCCAAGGATCCGGCGGCGGCACGCCGGCGCATGTTCGACGCGTTCGCCGAGCGCGGGATCCGGCCCTCCGATCTGGAGGCGTGGCTCGGTCACCCGGCCGAGCAGATGACGAAGGCTGAGGGTGAGCAGCTCAAGGCGATTCACAGCGCGATCACCGAGGGTGAGCTTTCCTGGGCCGAGGCGATGACGGACCGCACCGACAAACCCGCCGCCAAGCCAGCGCCCCCCGCCACGCCCACCCCGCCGACCAATGGCCAGGCGCCCAGCGGACCGCCGCCCGGGGTTCCGCAGACCCCGCCGCCCGCCGCCGCACCCCAGCAGGAGCCGGCCAAGCCTACGAGCTCCGGCAAGGGCGCCGGCGCGCTCAAGGGGGCGCTGCGCAGCGTCAAGGCCGCGGCTCCAACCCCGGACCTGCGCCAGGCCGAGCCGGCGTGGATGGCGCCCGAACCCGAGCAGGCCAAGCCCTACCTGGACATCCCGCCCGGCCTCGATTCTCCGGCCGAGGGCAACGAGTACCGCGGATGTGCCAAATGCGGTGCGGTCGTGGAAGTCCCCACGACGGACCCACCGGGTGGCATGTGCTACGCGTGCTCTGCGGCTGCGCGCGAATAGAACTGGCACTGCGCGAGTAGTTGTGCTACAAACTAGACGAGAGGAAATCAGAACCATGACGCTCGCTATTTCGCCATTCACGATGCCCGCTGCACTCGCCGCAGCCGATTCCATCATTAGTGATCCGGCCTGGTCCGGTAACCCAGCGATTTGGAGTGCTGATCCAGCGAATTCGGAGCAGGTCGCTTGGATAAAGTCCTTCCGCCGTCGGGCGATCATCGCCCATTCGATATCAGAGATCCGTCGCAACGCCACCACGTCACCTGACAACCATGTCGCGTGGCTGAGGGCCGAAGGTTGGGATGCGCAGATCTCGCGCGGCGAGCCGTTGGACATCTTCTTGGCCGCGACCCTGAACATCGTGGCGAAGTGGCGCAAGGTCGGAATTCCTCGGGTGGAGGAGGGCGTCGATCGCGTCCTCCTGAGGGCAGAGGCCTACACGTCGCGCATCTCTACCGAGAGGCACTCGGTCGTGGAAGTGCTCACCCAACATGACGGGTTCAGCTTCTGCTTCCAGCAGGTCGATGAGGCGCCGACCGACCGGACCGCCCTCGCTGCAATGGCGTTGAGCATGGTGTCGCGCGACGCGTGCGAGGAAGTCTGCCTCGATTTCCCGATGGTCGATCTGCGTGTCCGTGATGACGCTCGATATATGATCGGACTCCGATCTGGACCGAATATAGTGACACAGGCCGCCGAGCAGCTAAGGCTGGAATTGAACGAGGTCGGCGGGCGAGCCAGCGCCGCGGCCGAAGTCGCGGTCAGCAGAGGGTCGGGTCCTCGGACGATCCGGATAGATGGGCCGTTCATCGTCGCGATCAACCGAAACGGCGCGCCGGTCGACGAGGACAAGGTCGTGTTCGCGGCGTATTGCAATCGCAGCTGTTGGCGCAGGCCCGCTGACGGGCGAATGCCGGGGTCGCCATGACCGCGCCGCGCTGGATCACCGAGGCGGTCGAGGCGTCCGGCGGCATCATCAATCTGGATGACGCCGATTTGGCACGCGCTCTGATCGAGCGCCTGCCACTCGAGGCCATCGGCGCGGTCTGCCGTCGAATCGACGACGCGGCGCGCAGCCTTCACCCAGAGGCGGCGTCGGCCGGCGCCGTCGAGATCGTGCGCGTGCTGACCGACGGCGATCCCGAGGTCGTGCAGCTGACCGAGCTCTACCAGGGCGCCTGCCGGGTGCTAGACGAGGCAGGCGTTCCGTACGCGTACGACCACGAGCAGCAAGTCGTCGAGACGCTTGTCAATGGCATAGAGGTGGTGATCGACACGGCACAGCCGCTTGAGATCGCGGGTCGCATCCGCTGGCTCGTGCAGCAGCGGCCAATCCGCGCCGAGCTCGACAGCGCCCGGGCCACGCAGAAGCTCGCCGAGGAGATGGCGACGAAGTACATGGCCGAGCGGGACGAGGCCCGCGCCAAGCTGGGCTCGACTTTTGCGGAGCTCGAGCGCGTGATGAACGAGCGAGCCCACGATGCCGAGTGCCTGCACGATGAGCTGTCGGTAGTCGACGGCGCGCTCGGCGAGGCGGTGGCACGATGCGAAGCGCTCACGATCGAGCGAGACTTAGCACTGCAGGCTGGCGCAGATCTGGCGAGTGACCGAGGCCGATTCCGCACCGAGCGTGACGAGGCCCGCGGCTCCGCGACGGCGCTCGAGTCCCGCGTGATCGCGCTCGAGGACGCGATCCGGCGTATCGTCGAAGGCGACCAGACGGCCGGCGAGGTTCGACGCTCGCTCGCGGAACTGATCGGGTGCACGTTCACCGAGATCGATGTGGCGCGCGTTGACATGGCGGCTATCCTCGATGCTTCCAGATACCAGAGCGATTCCCAGGCCGCCCGAATCACCCACCTCGAAGGACAGATCGAGTCGCTGGAGGTCGAGATCTCCGAACTCGAGGACGAGATCTACGTGCCGGACGGTGATCTGTGACATTCGCCGCCGGGACTACCGCCGTGCGCTATTCGCCGCCGAGCCGTGCCCTCCTGCTCAAACTGGCGCGTGCGGGCAGCCGACTCGCCTCCAAGCCCGGGCGCCTGCGCTCGCCCAACATCCAGGCGATCTGCGACGCCCTGCAGGTGGCACTGGCCGAGAACGACGTTCTACGTCGCGAGGTGACCGCGCTCAAGCAACGGCTCGCGCGGGCGCAGGACTGGCACGACGAACCCACCAGACGCGAAGAGGTGACCGACCCTGGAATCCTGAAGGTGGCTCGCCATGGCTGAGGAAGCCCCATACCGGCGCGCCTGGCTGTGGTCGCCGAACGATGATCGGCTCGAGATCTTCCTGTTCGGAATGATTGAGGAGATCGCGGTCATGTTCGCGGCGATCAAATCGACGGCCGAGCACTGGAATGGATTCGCCATGGTCCAGATCATCTCCAGCGGGCCGACGGCCGCCGGCCTGAGCCTCACGATGAACTCGTTCGCGACCTATGACGACCCGATCGCGGAGGCGTTGCTGATGTTCCGGTCCACCGCGCCCCTACGCTCGATCACCTGGGCCATGCCGTTCGCTCGCGGAACCGTAGGTGAGTGGTGATTGACGAACCCTACAACATCGCGGTAAACATCGACATGCGCTCCCTCCCTCTGACCGACAAAGCTGGCCCTGGTGGCCGGCCCCGCGATTCGCGCGCCCCGTCCAACGCGTTCGCCGAGTGGCTCGCGACCTGCGGCATGACCGCAACCGAGGTCGCCGTGAAGCTAACCGCGCTCGTGCGGCGCGACGACCCGAAGAGGCGCGGGATCGATGCACGGACCGGCAAGCCGTGGGAGCTGTCGATCAGCATGGTCTACAACTGCAGGAACGCCTACGCGGTTCCCGGGCGCACGCTCGCGAACGCGATCGCCGAGCTCAGCGACGGCGTAGTGGCCTCGACGAGCTGGGACCTCAAGAACGTCAGGCCCCGCGGTGCTGCGCCTGGACCGCGCCGACCCAAGGAGGCGTCCGAGAACTCGGCCCGCAAGATCTGGGATGCGGACCGCAAGGCCAAGCGCAAGGCGAAGGCGGCCAAACCGCGCGCCAAGCGCAAGCCCAAAGTGAAGCCCGAGCCAATCGCGAATGCGGCGTGATGGCGCGGTCACCGTTCGAGGGCATCGACCGCAGCGTTGCGCCGGAGTCTCTGCTCGGCAAGGCTCAGCCGGCACGACCCGTTCGACCCATGCAGGGCGGATTGATGTGCTACGGTAGCCCTCGAAACCCGCCGGGCCTCTGCTGCAAGGCATGCTCTCTCTCGGCGGGTGTTTCGTTTCCGGCGGGATGATGCGCTCGGTGATCATCGCCGGCTCGCGCACGGTGTCGCCGACCATCGAGGAGATCGACGCGGCGATCCTCAAGCTCGATCCCTCCGGGCTGCTGTGGGTCCCGGCGGAGTGGACCGAGATCGTCTGCGGGATGGCGCCGGGCGCTGACCTCGCGGGTAAGGCATGGGCAGAGGCGCGCGGCAAGGAGGTCCGCCGCATCCCGATCACGACGACTCTGGTCGATCTCTGGGGCAAGTACATGGCGCCGAAGATGCGGAACCGGGAGATGGCCCAGGTCGCCGACTCGGCACTGATCTTCTGGGATGGGACCTCGAGCGGGTCGGCGGACATGTGCATTCGCATGGTTGCGCGTGGAAAGCCCGTCGAGGTCATCCCATGGCCACGACGGAGAAAGAAAGCGCTTGCACCTGCCAAGTAGCAGTGCTACAAACCTTGCCATGCCGAAACCGTCTCGATGCGATCGCTGTCGCCGACATGCCGACGTCCGGACCACCTCGGAAGGCGCCCGGCTGTGCGATCGTTGTCGCGCTGTGGCCTCTGAGGAAGCTCGACGCGAGGCGAATTTACTCGCCTATCAGAGCGCGCCCGTCGATGCGGTGCCGGTCGAGTCGCGGTTCTCGATGGACGGCCTCGAATCGCTCGGAATTGCAATGGCTGCGGTCGCTGAGTACGATCGTCAGGTCCGTGAAGACGCTCGAGGAAGGGCATGGGCTGAGACAATCGGCGACTCCAAGTTCACAGCGCCACGTCGCTGGGTTGCTACGGACGATTGATCTATCTGCCCTCGACGAGGAATTTCCCTTGCGTGGCATGAATAACTGTGCTACAAACTAAGCATGACGACGAAACATATTGCCAAGCTCGCAGCCCTCCGCGCTGAAGCGCAAGCGCATGGAGATTCCGAAACCGTGATATTGGTCGATGCCGCGCTCAAGGGAAATCAGGAAGCTATCGTCACTCTCGGGATCGCCGCCCAAGCGGTCCGCGCAGTCTCGACAGGGCGCGCCTCTCGCGCGCCTCGCATCCATCGGCGTGCTCCCGGATTCACGGCACCTAGCCATCCATGGGCCCACGACGAGGAGTAGGAGCATGAGCGACGACAGACGCGAGGGGCCCATGATCGAGATGTCGTGCTACGGATGCCGGTACGAGACCCACGAGCGCTACTGGGTCCAAGGCGATAGCGGAAGCGACGTGAGCTGCATGCATTCGTCGGTCACCGGCGACCGAAGCATCGGCGACTCCATATGGCGGACGCCGGAATGGTGTCCACTACTGACGATTGCAGTCGAGCATCTTGTGGCCTCGCGCGCGAGGACTCCATGACCGCCCTGCTCGACCCTGCCGCGGCCCGCGCGTTGATCGCCGATGGGCACGAGATGGCCACCACCCTGCGATCTCTCGGCGACTGCCATCTGCTGCGAACGCCAACCCGATCACTCGGCACGGCGGAGGTGGCCAGCAATTATGTCTCGCTCCTCGACGGCTACGAGCAGGCGCTGGCCGAGGTGGAGCGGCTACACCGCGACGAG
Source organism: Xanthobacteraceae bacterium (assembly GCA_035472475.1). Lineage (GTDB taxonomy): Bacteria > Pseudomonadota > Alphaproteobacteria > Rhizobiales > Xanthobacteraceae > JAFAXD01. The sequence continues at coordinate 65,145 of DATIPA010000256.1, forward strand.
CGTCGCAACCTGGACCACATCGCACGGTCCGAGATGCAGGGACGGGAACTTGCGGCCCGCATCTCGATGCTAACGGTCGCGATCGAGTCCTTGCAGCAAGAGCGCGCGTCGGTCGTCGCTGGTCTGCGCGAAGCGATCGAAGCACTGAACAGCGTCCCAGACCACCAAGTCCGATGGGACCACGATCTCCCGGCCCGTTTGGAGAAGTTGGCGGACGACGCCGCGAAACGCTCCATCTGATCAGTCTTGCGCATGTACGTGCGCCCGTGTCACTGTGGCGTTTCCGCGCCGTAACGCGGTAGGAGCGCCAAGTGAGCAAGATTCCAGTAGTTGATCATGCCCTCGCGGTCGTTGAAGATGTCACGACCCACCTGCAGAACGAGGCGATCCGCCGCCACGCGATCGGCGAGGTCCCGCCGCTGCAACAGCTCCTCGAGCTCTATCGCCGGCGTGCTGTCGTCGCTGCGCTCGCCGCCACCGGCGGCAACCGAACCCAGGCCGCGAAGGTCCTCGGGACCAGTCGGCGCTCGTTCCTGAGGATGTTGGCGGCGGCGGGCCCTGAGGCCGCGTAGGTGTCGGTTCCATCGCTTTGGATCCCGCTCTACGCCCATGCCCTGACCGAGCCCCGCATCAAGCGCATCGCCAGGCGCACCGGGCTCTCGGTCTACGACGTCCTGGGGCGGTGCTGTCACCTATGGATGCTGGCGATGGCGCGTGGCACGGAAATTGTCCAGCGGGTGGATGTGGACATCGAAACCGGAGAAATACCCGGGTTCGTGGATACCCTGGTGCAGGAGGGCATGGCCGATTTGGTCGATCAAGCGCACCTCAGAATACGTGGCGCGCAGGAAGTGATCGACAGGTTAAGCCACATCACAAAAGTTCGCCGTTTGGGAGGGTTAGCTAGCGGACAAAAACGTAGAGATATACAAGCCGCGCTACAAAATCGAACATCTGTTCAACAAGTGCTGAACATAGATAGAGAGGGATCAGATCAGATTTCCGGATCTCCTATCGGAGATCCTCGTCAGACCTCTGGTCTGACCAATTTAGATCCTGAGAATTCCGGTCTCGATTCGATCAACGGGTCGACGCGTGTTCAGAATTGGCACCCTGCGGGATCCTGCGCGGTCGAGCCGGAAACGCGACCCACAGCCAGGCAGACGGCAAAACAGAGACGCGGTTGGGCGCTTACCGACCTAGATCCACGCGCCGTCGCGGCAGCACGAACTCTGCAGCGCCTACTAATAGAGAGAGTCCCTGAAGGCCAACGCACGTTTTCGTCTCAGGAGCAGCGCGACACGGAGGTCATCCGTTGGGCGCAGGACCTAGAAAAGCTCAACCGTATCGGCAAGATCAAGTACGACGATATCGATTTCATGGTCGGCTGGTGCCAGAAGGACTCGTTCTGGCGGCACAACATCCGCAGCGGCGCCAAGCTGCGCGAGAAGTGGGATGAATTGTGGGGCAGGTACATGCAATCACAGGAGAATTTCAACGCCAGGAACAACCGGGGGGCGAGTCCAACCGAGAACGCCCAGCGGACCCTGGCGGAGCTGGAACGCCAAAACGGAGCCTCAAATGGGTACCGTAAATGATTGGAATCATATCCTGTGAATAACCTGTGAATTGTGAGGTGAATAACAATTCCGGGCGAAGTCCATATCGGAGATGGCCGTTTTGGAACAAGTTCGATGTCAACACAGTGCGTCATGTAATGTAGCACACTGTAATTTATGTAATGCTGTTAACGGTTGGTGCTAGTGATTAGAACTCAAATGTAGCGCTGAACACTGGTGATTGAACAAAAGTAACCACTAGTGCCGAGAGCTGATTCATCACACAATCGATTTAGGTCGGACCAGTTTGTCCACAGGTTATTCAAAGGACAAGAAACAAGTAAGTAGTATTACATGAAGGATCTTCCCTTATCTGTCCTCGTCGCGATGCTGAGACAACATCAAGGCCATGAGCCAGCCCGACAGCTGATCGCCAAGGCCATTGGCGAAAGACTTGCCGGTGATGCGCTTGCCAGCTCCAGGGAAAGACGATCGCCATGACCCCACGACAGAGCATCGCGATCACCAACCCTTGCGCGCGTGCCGCCGATATACTCGACCGGCGCTTTGCCGCGCGCGTGACCATCCGCGGACTCTTGATCTCGACGATCCTATCCGTCAACAAATGAGCGGACGCCTTCGGCGGCGTGCCCGTGTGGCATGCGAGCATCGCGTTGCGCGGGCACGGTGGCATGCTGTCGCCGTTTCTGCACCCGTTTGAGCGTTGGCGGTTCAAGGAGCGCGAGATTCTCAAGCGCGAGGTGATCGCGCTGCTGTCGGGCGTGGGCGTCGGCGTCATCCGGCGCGACCGCGGCGAGGACGTGCTCCACGCGCGGCGCAGGTTGAGTGCGGCGGAACTCGCGATGCTGGATCCGGCATGGTGCGCTCTGCCGGCAGTCGACATCGCTGGCGGTGACCTGCCGTGGTGAATCGCCACTCGGACAGGAAACAAGTAAGGAGCATGACATGAACGAGAACGACATCAGGGCAGCACGAGAGGTCATTGCGGCGGCGAGCAAGGGGCCGGCGATCTGGACGGCGGACGACAAGGAAACCGAGGCGACCGCTCGTTCGTCGCGCTGTGGATCGACCCCT